>CAMBUD010000070.1 GCA_945871035.1 Planctomicrobium piriforme
TCTGAAGCAGTGGGACGCTCTGAAGAACGGGTCTTGCCGGCGATGAATTCCTTGAGCTTGACCACCTCATCGTCCGTCATACTTGCAAGCGCTGAGCCCTTATCTTGGATACCGGCGCGCGTGCAAATGTCGACAAGATCCTTGCTGTCGATTTTTAATTCTTTTGCAAGGGTGTAGATGCGAACTGCCACTCATACCTCTTCCAGCCGAGCGTTTTCGGCAACCGAGCGTTCAAACTTTTTTTCCAAAAAACTAACGATAACCTGCTCGTGATCATCACATATCGCCCACAGGCGCACCAACGCCGCCTTCAGCGGCCACTGCACCCGGAAGCACCGCCTGCTCAGCAGGTAGATCCGTCGCTGCGACTGCGATCAAACTAGCTGCAAGCAAATCTGCCGCGTCAGCATCGGCCGTTGCTTTCGTAATACGATCCTGCTCTCGCTGTTTACGGCGCTCATCGGCTGCCGCTACCTCTGCTAACGAAGCCCGCTTTTCTGCTTCCAAAACAATTGCATCAACAGCTTCGGCAGACAGTCCGCCGATTTCCATTAAATCGCCCGGTTCTATCACTGACAAATCGTCGTAGGAAAGAAAACCCTCTCCCACAAGTTTTTCAGCAACTGATTCATCAAGCCCTGCGATTGAGGAGTAACCCGTAACTGCTCGCTCGATCTGTTGATCAAGTTCCTCCCGCGTCATGATTTCGATATCCCAACCACAGAGCTTGCTTGCAAGCCGAACATTCTGACCGCGTCTGCCGATGGCGAGCGATAGTTGATCTTCTCGAACAAGCACGATGCCCCGGCCAAGCATTTGACAAAGAATCACTTCGTCAACCTCGGCAGGTTGCAGCGCATTGGGCACGAGCACCTGCAGGTCGTCACTCCAACGAACAATGTCAATCCGTTCGCCCCCAAGCTCTTCAACGATGTTCTTGATCCTGTTACCCCGCACGCCAACGCATGCACCAACGCAATCCACACGCGCATCTGAACTGATAACGGCCACCTTGCTACGGTAGCCTGGCTCACGAGAAATCGCCCGAATCTCAATCACACCGTCAGCAATCTCCGGAATCTCCTGCTCAAATAACCGCTGCACCAACTGCGGTCGGATGCGCGACAAAATGATTTTGACGCGACTCCCAACCTTTCGCACCTCGAAGATCGTTGCCCGAATACGCTCATTCGGATGGTAATTTTCGCCGGGAATCTGTTCGCTGCGGGGAAGAATAGTTTCGGTTGCACCCAAAGAAACTGTGGCGGCAGCACCTTCGCAACGGGTCACCACCCCCGAAACCATCTGTCCGATCTGCTCCTCGTACTCATCGTGGATTGCATCTCGCTCCGCTTCGCGGATCTTCTGGATAATGACCTGCTTGGCTGTCTGGGCACCGATTCGACCGGAGAGTTCCTGCGTGTCGATTTCGACGTCGTCCCGCGTGCCGGTGAGCCTGCCATCGACGCGATTAATGGTGATCGATATCTGCGATTGTTCGCCATATTGACGAGTTAAAGCAGTAACCAGCGCCGATTCGATTGCTTGAAAAACAATCTCTTTGTCGATATTTTTATCGCGATGGATCGCATCAACGATGCGAAGAATTTCTTCTGGTTTCATAGGAGTCTCGGACGCCACTTCCGGCGAGATCGAAATACACCTGCGGGTTTCGGCCCAATTATTTTGCCGATTTGTCGCGAAATGGCGTGACAGCGCAGCCAACGCCACAACTCAACATGCCATAAATCGACATGGGAACCGAAACACCTTTTATCAGATGTTTGGAAGCGTATCCGCAACTGAACCATTCACACAAAAAACCAGCAGCGAGAGGTTACGGCACATGCGTACGACTGTCAAGGACTTGCCGGTCATTTTCCGGCTTTGGGCGGCCAGTTGCGAATAACCACGCTGCTCGCCTGCCCCTGAGGCGTCACGGCGGAAGATAGAAAAACATCGCCAGGAGAATCCCCTCGTCGGGCAGCTCGTATAGGGCACTCGGGGTCCGGCGTCTGGTAGTTTAAGAGCGGGAAAAGTTGGCCGTGCTGCATAGCCAAAATACTGGCTATGCATTCGACGATGCCGCTTCCACCACCAAGATTTCCGAAAGAGCTCTTGGCGGCAACCGTCGGAATGCTAGCGGCCGCCGCACCCAACACATCTTGCATTGCTCCGGCCTCATCCCGATCGCCAGCAACGGTACTCAATCCATGTGCGTGAATATGCGCAAGCTTTTCAGGGCTCAAATTAGCAACTGCCAGTGCCCTCTGCATGGCTAACGCTAGTGCCCGTCGCCTTAACCCAACACCATGTGCGTCACAGGCATTGCGGGCGGCATGGCCAATGATCTCACCATAAATGCGCGCTCCCCGTTTTTCTGCATGCGATAGTTCCTCCAAAATGAGCACGCCCGATCCCTCACCAAGGACCATGCCTTTTCGCATCTTGTCGAACGGTCGACTCCACTCTGCGGGGTCACCTTCCCCCATGGCAACCTGCTCGCTTTGAAGCGCATGAACCGTCTTCATCGGATGGACTCGGGTGCCGGTGGAACCCGTCAGCATGACATCAGCGGCACCTCTTTGAATCGTGACTGTTGCCTCTCCAATAGCCAAGTGCCCGCTGGCTTCGCGCAGCGTCAGGGAGTTACTGGGACCGCGCAGATCGTTGTAAATGGCAATGTGGCTAGCTGGCATATTCGGAAGATATTTGAGGAGCCACAACGGGGTGAGTTGCGGCATGCCTTCGGATGCCCAGCGTGTAAAGTCGAAAACACCTTCTTCGTTGCGGCACTTTGCCACACTGGCAATAAAATCCTCCGGCAGCGTAAGCATGTAATCGGAACCGAACACACAACCAAAACGGTCTGCTTGATGCTGTTGGAGTTCGATTCCGCAATCGTGAATCGCACGCTGAGCAGCGGCAACCGCCATTTGACTCTCGCGGCACATCACCTTAAGTCCTTTACGAATCGCCTTTCTGCGTTCAGTATCAAGTGGCCCAAAGTTATCGATGTCTCCAGTAAACGCCCGCGCCTCGGCGGCATGCTGGAGCGGCAAACTACTACTCGGAAAGCTTTGGATCGGAGTAATGGGCCGAGTTCCCAGCATCAGTTCATTCCAGACGTCGTCCAGCGTTAGGCCAAGAGGACAAACAACACCCATGCCGGTGATAACAACACGACGCTCTTGGACAAAACTCATGAACCATTTTCCTATTGATGAAGTCGGGGAGAGTGAATCCACACCGACCCGGTTTTGGGAACAGGTATTATGGGGCGCCGCTCAATCGCGGCTCTATCACCACAACCATATCGGTACGTTTGGCGTTTGTGGAATTTGCAGTTGTACCAGCACCATCCTGCCCGGGGACAGGCCATGGCACCAAGCCCAAGCCAATCACAAGCACTTTTGTCGAGGGCCAGCGAAAACGCTCCCCGATACGCACTGCCGACATTTGCGGAACCTCAATTTGAACTCGCTGACGATTACCAGACGAAACATTGACGGCCACAGGCGCCATCCGCTCGATCTGATCGATTCGACATCGCACCACAGCTTCAACACCTGTGCCGTCAAGCAACATGAGCGGATGGATGTCGATGGCCATTCCCTCGTCGCACGAAGCACCGAGCGTTTGCAACGTCGGCCCAACGCCCGGACCGGTTGCAACGTCCTGTATGTAAGGCCGTGTACGCCCTCCTGAAATGACCGCCGGCAGACCGTTGGCGGCCAGCACCAATCCTGTGGGCAGTTGCTGAGAGTCACTGCGTCGCTGGAGACCACCAACAAAGACTGCCGCTTCTTCGCGCGACATGATCCAAGCCTGCACGCCCGGAGTGGCTGCTTGTATCGGCTGCAATGATGCGCGGGCCTCGTTGCGCCACGACGGACTGCCGACTCCAAAGACACGCACAGAAAACCGGTGCGGCGAGTCAGTGTCTTCGACAAAGCGGGCTACAATCTCCTCCACTCGGGCTTGCATCGGCGGCGCGTGAAAACATCGGAGCGTATTTGCATCAGCTGACAGCGAGGCCACGGTGTCGCCATGCCAACTGCTGTAACCGGTCTCTTGCAATACCCAATCAACGACGTGCTTCTGGCTACCGGCACCTGCCTGCTTGACGAACGAACGAATGTCGTAGGTCTTCCAGACTTGGCCGGCATCAACGGGCAGATCACCAATCCCATCGGCAGCTTGCGGCAGCTCAAAGGCTCCACACAGACAAAGGACCGCGCTTAATAAAGAGCGGCAAGCATTCGTTAGGTGCACGGTGCGAAAAGATTCCATGGCCCAAGGCACCAATGCGTTGACGGGTGGCAGAACTACGCAAAACTGTAGAGTTTTTGCCACCATGGCCACAAGGCGAAAGAGAACCGCATAACTGGCGGCAAAACGAAGTCCATCGACCGCAGGATTCTTGGCATCCAACGCGTTCGGTCGAGCTACGCGGGTCGGCCAAAAACCAGCGAAGCATTGTGGCCGCCAAACCCAAAACTGTTGCTCATGACAATGTTGACCGTTGCCTGTCTCGCGACGTTCGGCGTGTAATCAAGATCACAGTCAGGGTCTGGATTGTCTAGGTTGATCGTTGGGGCGATCGCCCCTCGTGCAATCGTTAGGGCACAGACAACCAACTCAATGCCGCCACTGGCACCCAACGTATGCCCCAGCTGGCTCTTGGTGCTCGAGATCGCCAACCGCCTAGCGTGTTCCTTAAAGACTCGCTTCACGGCAATCGTTTCTGCTTTGTCGCCCAGTGGAGTGCTCGTGCCATGAGCGTTGATATAATCGATGGCATCGGGATTGATGCCCGCATCAGCCAGCGCCATCATCATTGCCCGCGCCGCACCACGGCCCTCCTCGTCAGGCTGAGTAATATGCCCGGCGTCACCGCTGGCTCCGTAGCCCTTGAGTTCGCCGTACACTCTGGCCTTCCGCTGACGGGCATGCTCAAACTCCTCCAAAATGACAACGCCAGCTCCTTCTGCCAAAACAAAGCCGTCCCGATCTTTATCGAATGGTCGGCTCGCCTGCTGCGGTGCATCGCTACGCAAAGAGAGCGCACGCATGTTCTGAAAACCCGCCAAGCCCATCGGCGTCATCGCCGCTTCGCTACCACCGGTAATCATCACATCGGCATCGCCGCACTGAATCACCCGGAGCGCGTTGCCGATAGAATTAGCAGCGCTGGCACAGGCGGTGGCTACTGCAAAATTAGGCCCTTTGATCCCATATAAGGCCGACACATGACCGCTGGCGGAATTAACCATCAGCTTGGGAATCGTAAACGGAGACACCTTGTCTATGCCCTTGGTGAGCAACCGCTCGTGCTGGGCTTCAAATTCGGACAGACCACCGATGCCAGAGCCAATCACAACGCCACAGCGGTCGGGGTCTTCCTGCGAGAAATCGATTCCTGAGTCGGTAACAGCATCGATTGCCGATGCCATTGCAAATTGAGTGAATCGGTCGAGCCTGCGCAATTCCTTTGGATTGGCAATTGCCTCCTCTTCTGGATTCCACAAAACCTGACCGCCAAACTGCACGCGATAGCCGGCGACGTCAAACAGCGTGATCGGCCCCACGCCACTCTCACCGCGCAGGAGTCTATCCCAGAACAGATCGATTGCTCGGCCAAGAGAGGTGACGACGCCTAGCCCAGTCACCACAACACGTCTTTTCATTCAACGCACCGTCAGGACTGGTGCTTTTCGATAAACTCCACCGCCTGCCCGACGGTTTGGATTTTTTCGGCAGCATCGTCTGGGATGTTGATCTCGAACTCTTCCTCGAGTTCCATGACTAGCTCAACGGTATCGAGTGAGTCAGCACCTAGATCGTTTATAAACGATGTTTCGTGTGTGATCTGATCCTTGCCCACTCCTAGTTGTGAGGCGACAATATCGATTACTCGTTCTTGGACTGAAGCCACCTTTAGAATCCTCCTGCCATTTTTAAATCGGACACACTCTGCACTCAACCTGCACTGCCATAAAAAGCTCGCGTAGCAGAGCAGATAAACCACGTCGTTTGCAAGACAATAGCAAAACCCAACAATACACGACTGATATTTTCACAATCCGCTAGCGCAGGCTGCGCACGATGAATGGCGAAGATACCTGCTGGCTACCCGGAATGTCTAGCCCGACAAAACTGCCAGCTACCGCCTCTTTCAGCCAATCATTCCGCCGTCGACAACTACAACTTGTGCCGTAATGTAGCTCGATGACGGAGCGACCAAAAACAGCACTGCTTCAGCGATTTCCCATGCCTCGCCAAGCCTTTTGGCCGGCACACGCTTTTTCACCTCGTCGAGCAGGGCAGGGCCGAGCGC
Source organism: Planctomicrobium piriforme (assembly GCA_945871035.1). Classification (GTDB taxonomy): domain Bacteria; phylum Planctomycetota; class Planctomycetia; order Pirellulales; family UBA1268; genus BAIKAL-G1-2R. The sequence goes on from CAMBUD010000070.1 coordinate 6,341, forward strand.
TCGCGTCATGTCGCTTACTATGAAGCCGGGGGCTACGGCATTGCAGGTGATCTTGCGACCGGCGAGCTCCTTGGCCACGGTACGGGTCAAGCCCACAAGCCCCGCTTTTGAAGCCGCATAATTTGACTGGCCTGGGTTGCCGATCAGGCCAGAGACACTCGCTACGTTCACAATTCGACCGTAACGCTGCTGCATCATGAGCCGACTAGCGGCCCGCATAAATAAAAATGGGCCGCGCAGGTTGGTGCAAAGAACCTCATCCCACTCCTCGTCGCTCATCCGTGGCAAGAGCGTGTCTCGCGTTACGCCAGCATTGTTGACGAGAATATCGAGGCGACCGAGCTTCGCATGAATGGCTTCAACAACCGCTGTTACGTCTGCTGCTTTTGACACATCGCAGATAAATTCTTCGGCCTTGCCTCCAGCATTGCGAATGGCGGCTGCTACAGCAGCAAGTTTGTCGGCACTGCGAGCCACGATGGCAACAGCCGCACCATTGGCAGCAAGCGTTTCGGCAATCGCCCGTCCGAGCCCCTGCGATGCACCAGTGACGACCGCGACTTGCCCCGTCAGATCAACACGCAACCGCTTTTGATCGATTGCTGGGGCCGTTGGAATTGCTGCCGAATCGTTTTCACCTGCCATAACTTGGCTCCTTTGTGTCAACCCTGTGTCTGTGTCAAACCTGTGTCAACTATGACTCAATCAAAAACGCCCAAACTCAAAACGCTTCTGTCTATCCGCTTCAGTAACCCACGGAGTACGCGGCCGGGACCAACTTCCCACACGCAAACCACGCCCGTGGAAAGCAAGTACGCCACGGATGAATGCCATTCAACAACGCCCACAACCTGTCGCGCCAGCAGGCTGCGAATCTCATCTGGGTTGGAATGCGGCTGAGCATCGACATTACTCACAACCGGAATGCGCGGCGGCCGGATAGTTGTTGTCGCCAAAGCCGCGGTTAGTTTTTCCACTGCTGGCTGCATGAGTTGCGTGTGAAACGCCCCAGAAACCTCGAGCGACACGCACTTCATGGCGCCTGCTGCTATGGCAGCAGCCCCCAGCCGCCTGCAGGCTTCTGTAGACCCCGACACAACGATGTTACCCGGACACAATACGTTGGCGACCTCCAACACTTCGTCCGCCCGACACTCCTCACAAAGAGCTGCCAGCCGATCGCGTTCCATGCCCAGCACCGCCAGCATGCCGCCGGGTTGAGAATCTGCACACGCCTGCATGGCGCGACCGCGGACATCTACAAGACGAACGGCGTCCTCAAACCCGATGGCATCGGCAAAGACAAGGCTTGTATACTCACCAAGCGAGAGCCCAGCGGTGATCGTTGCCGCAGCCAGCGGCCGATCAGGGCGTAACCGCAAAATCTCTAACGCCGCTAGGCTAGTGACCAAAATGGCTGGCTGGCTGACGGCTGTGCTGTTGAGTTTTTCAATCGGACCACTGCGACAGATCTGGAGCAGATCATAGCCCAAAATCGCACTGGCCCGCGTGAATAATTCAATGGCAACCGGGTGGTTTTCACACCAGTCACCGGCCATGCCAACCGATTGGGCACCCTGACCAGGGAAGAGCAATGCAGTCTGCCCGGCGGGCGGGGACTCTGCCAAGGGTTTATTCCTCGGACTTGAAAACGGCACGGCCCATATAAAAGCCACAGTTGCCGCAAATGCGGTGAGTGGGAACAGACTTTCCACAGTTGGAACAGAAGGTTAATTGACGGGGCGTGAGGAAGTCGTGCGCTCGACGAGAGCGAGTTTTTTGATTGGACTGCCTTCTTTTTGGAACTGCCATGAGATTTTCCGGAGCTGGTTTTTCGAAATCGACCCATACTGTAGCCAGCGATGCCTCCAACGGTCAATGCTGCACTGTGAAATCCGGACCAAATGAGTGGGGAGTGAGCGGGGAGATAGTCGGGGGCTGTGGGGTCACGCTTGATGCATAAATGCCCAATAAGATCAAAAGGGCCACTTCTCCTGCCTCAAAATATAAGGCACGCACAGCAACGGCTAAAACAGCCGAGCCTGCAACCCATTTGGATTTATTTTTCCAAGATGCTCCTCACCACGAGAGGTAAGCCTTCTGCCTCTGGGCGTTCTTATGATCAGTTCACAGCGAAGCAGGTAGGGCTCAACGTCGTCCTCCAAAGTATCCGGGGCGGTACTCATCGTGTGCGCGATCGCATCGAGGCCCACTGGTCCGCCACCAAAGACCCGGTGAATCGTCTCCAAGTACTTTCGGTCGAAACCGTCGAGCCCAATTTCGTCTATGCCCTGCATTTCCAGTGCCGTTTGCGCAATGCCCACGTTGAGCAGGCCGTTGGCTCGACTCGTTGAAAAATCGCGAATCCAGCGCAGGCGGTTGTTGGCTAATCGCGGAGTCCCACGACTGCGGCGAGCAATTTCATCGGCCGTGCCATCGTCCATCGGCATCGAAAGCTTGGCTGCCGATCGCCGCACGATCTCCGCTAGGTCAGCAACGGTGTAGTAATCGAGGTGTTCACGCATCACAAATCGATCACGCATGGGAGCTGAGATCAACCCGGCACGGGTGGTCGCCCCTACGAGAGTAAACGGTCGCAGCGGCATGTTGATCGTGCGGGCGCTGACGCCTTCACCGAGAATAATATCGATCCGAAAATCCTCCATGGCTGGATAGAGAAATTCCTCCACTGCGATCGGTAGGCGGTGGATTTCATCGATGAACAACACGGAACCCTCAGACGCATTGCTGAGGTAGGGGAGAAGATCTTTGGGAGCAGAGAGCGCTGCGCCGCTGGCAATCTGCAGGGTGGTGCCGAGTTCACGCGGAATGCAGGTGGCAAATGTGGTCTTTCCCAATCCAGGTGGGCCATCGAGCAAGATGTGTCCGAGTACATCGCCTCTTTTGCGCGATGCGTCGACAGCAATGGAAAGCCGTTCAAACACGGCTCGCTGTCCCACCATCTCACTAAACCTTTGCGGCCGCAGAACGCGATCCTCGGCAGGAGTTTCCTCTGCCGCTTGAATCGAAGGTTCACGAAAGCTCATCATCAGCAAAATCCTGCCGGGAGTGCCTGTCCGGAATAGCCTAAACAATTCACTGGGAAAATGTGGCTACGTGCGCGGCTTGTGCATTTGTCGATAGATGGCTTCAAGCGATTCCTGAACATCGCGGTACTTTTTCCGACCGTCGCGAAGGCTGTCGACCAGCCGCCTCGCATCTGTCTCGGAGTGGCCCAGCGATCGCAGCACCTCGAATGTCTCCAGCAGAACGTCCATGCCGGGACCTGTTTCGCCCGGTGAATCACGGGCCACTAGGAGTGCAAATTTCGGCATCCTTCTCCGAAGTTTGGCGATCATGCGTTCGGCGGTCGCTGCCCCAATCCCCGGCAGTGTGGCCAGCAGTGTGGCATCCTGCTCTTCGATAGCCATGGCGATTTCGCCCACGGGCCGCACCATTGCACGAAGAGCTTTCCGAACCCCCACGCCGTCAACTTCAAGAATCAAGTCAAAGAATTCTCTTTCCACCTCGGAGAGAAATCCCACAATGCGAGGCACGAGATTGCCTCGCGTCGGATTGCCCTCGAGGAATTCCAGCGTGTGGAGCGTGACGCTTTGCCCCGCTTTGTTTTGCAGTTCACGTTGCACAAGCTCCGGCACGAGCACTTCGTGCACAACTGGCCCTACCGACAGTTCGATCGCTGTGCGATCGACTCGCTCCAGCACTCCCGAGATTTTTTTGATCACGGCTTGGTGTTTCCAAATGGATTCAATAACGGCGCCGACTGCTGCGGTCGCAGACGCAGATGAAAATCAGCTAATGCTACCGCCAGAGCGTCGGCAGCGTCAGCCGGTTCTGGCCGTCCGGACAATCCTAGCTCCCGTTGCACAGCGATTTGAATCTGTTCCTTTCCTGCATGACCACTGCCAGCCAGCATACTTTTTACTCGGGTAGGCAGGTAGTTGTGCACCGTCAAGCCGACTTCTGCGGCAGCCAAACAAATCACGCCCCGCGCATGACCCATGAGGATTGCAGTCTTGGGAAATTTAGAATGCACAAAGAGTTGTTCGATCGCCATTGCGGATGGCTTAAAAGCATCGAGCACTTCCCGCACTCCAGCATGGATGACGAACAATCGCTCCTCAAGGGTGTCGCCACGCGAACGCACCGTGCCTGCTTCAATCAGACGCACGTTGGCACCAACGCATTCGATCACTCCGTAACCGGTTGTGTTTAAGCCAGGATCGAAACCGACTATCCGGTGTGTATCGACCCGGTGTGCATCGACGAGCCACTCATCTGTCATGAGCGGAAGCCTCACGAAGGGTTCTGACGTTGCCCACAACGACCACATGCCATTCAGGCCCGCTGAGAAGGCAAGCCAATACACCCCGCTGGGCTCGAACCAGCAACCTTCGGTTTCGTAGACCGATGCTCTATCCAATTGAGCTAGGGGTGCTCGCACCAAAACTGTGCGTTGTTTTTACTCACAGCGCACGACCTGAACAGGATACAGTGTATCGGCCGTCGCGCCGTTGCATCTCAGCTAAAAGAGAAAATCGGACGAACAGTAGGTTTTTTTGACATTTTTCGCGTTCTGTTGCCCTGCCGCTTGACGCTCGCTGAAGATTCCGCTAATTTCTGAGAAGTCGTGCGGCCGATTCACTTGATTGCAGAATCGGTTCCCGCCAGATTGCTCGTGATTGGTGCCCGTGAAGGGCAGTGCCGTGGGTTGAGGCCCGTTTCGGAATACATTTCCGAGTTGAACCTCTGTCCATGACAGATTACGGGCCGACTCCGCTAGGCAAATCATTTTTTGATTAGTCTCGCTGGTTGGCTTTTTTTGTTCCTTGACAATTTGGTTGTGGTAATTGGCATCTTGAAAAGAATGCTGTAGGAGTCCGTTCTCAAGACGGCCTCTGAAAGCGTTCTCCCAAGGCTAGGAGCGTGGAGCAGGGCCGAGTGCACTTCGGTGCCCTCGACAACTGTGATCCACGCAGCGAGAAACGTTACCGTCTTGGATGGGGCCGGCGCGCTTGCCGGCGATGATCTAAGACGTAGCTGGATTCGAATCAATGTGGAAAGATTATGGTCTCCGTGGGGAGCATAACTCCGGGGAACTTATGATTGAGAGTGGTGCGTTCATTCGGGCTCTTTCAATCTGATTTCGTCGCGAGCACTCGATTCGGGTGGTCAAGCTATTAAGGGCGCATGGGGGATGTCTTGGCGTTAGGAGGCTTTGAAGGGCGCGGAAGACTGCGATAAGCCTGGGGGAACCGTCAAACAGGTGATGATCCCGGGATTCCTGAACAGACATGAACTGAATTCATAGGTTCATGTGGCGAACGCGGAGAACTGAAACATCTCAGTATCCGCAGGAAGAGAAAGAAAAATCGATTTCCTCAGTAGCGGCGAGCGAAAGGGAAATAGCCCAAACCGCGGTGGTTTCCACTGCGGGGTTGTAGGGCCCTCCACAGGAGTTATCAAACAATCAGTTAGCAGAATGATCTGGAAAGGTCGTCCACAGAGGGTGACAGGCCCGTATGCGAAAACTAATTGTCTCCGGAGGGTACCCTGAGTAGGTCGAGTCACGTGGAACCTCGACTGAATCAACGGGGACCATCCCGTAAGGCTAAATACTACCTAACGACCGATAGTAAACTAGTAGAGCGATCGAAAGATGAGAAGAACCCCTGTTAGGGGAGGAATGAGAACCTGAAACCATGTGCCTACAAGCGGTCGGAGCACTATTAAAAGTGTGACGGCGTGCCTTTTGCAAAATGATCCGGCGAGTTAGTGTTTGCAGCAGGTTAAGACCTTACGGGTCGAAGCCACAGGGAAACCGAGTCTGAATAGGGCGAATACGTTGCGGGTACTAGGCGCGAAACTGTGTGATCTACCCATGGACAGGTTGAAGCGCGGGTTAAACTGCGTGGAGGACCGAACTCATTTGGGTTGAAAACCGATGGGATGATCTGTGGGGAGGAGTGAAAGTCTAATCAAACACAGAGATAGCTCGTTCTCTCCGAAATATTTTTAGGGATAGCCTCAAGCAACTATGCGACGGGGGTAGAGAGACTGAATCGGATGGGGGCCCTTTCCTGGGTACCTCACCGAACCAAACTCCGAATACCGTTGTAACTATCTTGGGAGTCAGTCTGCGGGGGATAAGCTCCGTGGTCAAGAGGGAAACAACCCAGATCGTCGGCTAAGGTCCCCAAGTTCTATTAAGTCACTAAGGAAGTTGAATCTCTGTGACAGCC
>CAMBUD010000071.1 GCA_945871035.1 Planctomicrobium piriforme
GTGAGCACCGTGCTGAGCGTGTCGATGTTGGTGAGCAGCGGTTGATTGTAGGACTGGTTGTCGCGACCGAGAAAAAGTGCCTCGCCGTAGGCATAGCGTGTCCAACGTGGTGACGGCGGGAGGGACATCCGGGACACGCTCTCTGGAACAGGCATCTGCTCAAGTGTCTGCTCGGGTATTTGCTGAGAAAGTAGCGCAAGGGACTCTGTCGGCGATTCGATTGTTGACGCATGCGACGCGGGCCAGACTCGCCCATCGAATGGAGATGGCTCGGAGTGCTCCGCGAGTGGTTCGTGGAGCGAAGACGGATCAGACGCAACAAGGGCATCTGCCTGCGCACAAGGCGTGCCAGAGAGAGTCAGGCCGACTGTTGCCAAAGCGAGGGTAAGCGTTGCCAGCGATGTGCCTTGCAACAGGAATTTTTTTGTGGTCTGTCTGTGGCGTGCCATCGTCATCCCCTCTTGGATTCTGCTCGAGCCATTGCGGGGCATCGACCAACCGCCGGTCCATGCCAGATATTCCGGACAGCAGGAACAATCGGTTTTTCAGGCACACGGCTTAAGGGCGGCCACTGGAGAAAAAACAGGACACAATCCTGCCCAATCTGGGCAGGCTGTACGGCGCGTGTGGACCAAGACACTCGAGAACCTAGCCAGAGTGTGCCGGTTGCTTAGAGTTCAAGGATCGGCAGGCCGCTGCATGGAGCCGTCAGGCATCGAACGCATCAATCGTCGCAGACAGACGCGAGCAGCGAATCCCGCTGGTTTTTTTGTCAGGGGCCATGCAGAATAGTCATCTTCACATAGAAAGGCACGATGCAGACCACAACCCCAGCTAGACCATCCGTTGGTAGCGAGGATCTCAATGCGGCAGAAATAGCCGCGCCATGGATTCGACAGGTTCGACAGGCGATCTGTGAATCGGACACTGATTTTTTTCGCGTTTCGCCGCTGCGCTACTGGGCCGACTTTTCCCTGAGCCTCACGGCCGCTTACGCATCAGCCTACATCTATCTTGTTTCTCCACTTGGATCATGGTGGCAACTGCCGGCTTTTTGTATGGCCGCCTTTTGGCTCTATCGTCTGGGGTCGCTGATTCATGAAGTCTGCCACCTTGGGCAGCATGAGATGCTCGTCTTTAAGGCCACTTGGAATCTGCTCGCCGGCGTGATGACGCTCACCCCGAGTCCATTTTTTACCCGGCACCACCGCGACCATCACAGCCAGCGCATGTACAGCACGGCGGAAGACCCAGAATACATGGCAAACGTTATGGAGTCGGGCAACCTTCGCAGCATTGTGTGCTACACGGCATTCGTCGCAGTCTTTCCACTGTTGGTGTTTCTACGATTCCTGCTGGCTCCGCTGACATTTCTCCACCCTAAGCTGCGCGATTGGACGTTGCGACGGGCCTCGTCATTAACGTTCAATAGACAGTATGAACGCACGATCACACCGACCGACAGGCGGTCGATTATGGCCGTGGAGGGGCTTTGTTTTCTGCGGGCGCTGCTCATTCCGCTGCTGATTGTTTTGGGTGTCAACCACTGGTCGCGTATCCCGATGCTCTATGCCTTAGCGCTGGCCACCGTATTCCTCAATCAGATGCGGTTGCTGGCCGATCACCACCTCGATGGCGATGGCAGCCGAGTCGATTTTGAAGCGCACATTATGGACTCATGTAATTACACGCGCAACGATCCGCTGACGCTTCTTTTCTTTCCGTTTTCAATTCGCTACCACGCGTTGCACCATCTTTTCCCATCATTGCCCTATCACAATCTCAAGCCGGCACACGCGCACCTCGTCGCCTCACTGCCGCAGGATTCCCCCTACTTGTCGCTCGATCGACCGGGTTGGTGGTGCGTTGCCCGTCAGACGCTCTACGGACGAACCGCTGCTTCACGTTCGACCAGCGCTGCTTGACGCTGCTTGAGTAACCGGCACAGATTGGCGGCAGCGACGCGGCCCTCTGCCGTGACGCGATCACTATTAGACGCGATTGACCAGTCGTAAAATAACTAAAAATACGATTGCCCCAATCGTGGCTTCGCCAATAGCAGGTCCGATACCAGTGCCGACCGATAGCCCTGACGCTTGAAAGAGAAGGCTGCCCACAAAACTCCCCAGCAGTCCAACAGCGATGTCCCCAATCAATCCATAGCCGCCGCCTCTCACGAGCATTCCCGCCAGCCAACCGGCTACCAATCCAACCAAAATATTTACGATAAGACCTTGACCCTGCATGCCGACCTCACCTTTAAAAAATGTGAACACGCTTCCAATCGAATGTTACAGCGAGTGGATAGTGCCGTGGATCCGACCCTCAAGAGGCGCACCGTCCGCATCGGCAACATTCCAACGGACTTCATAGCACCAAGTCGGTGCTATGCCTTCAATGTGTAGCGTAACGGTGCGGCCATCGCTGGAAAGATCGGCTGCTTTCAGGCGGTGTTCTTGCGTATCAATGTGATTGGAACCGTAGTTTGCAGTGCGTTTGAGTCCCCATGATTTGTAGTGCCATGCCTGCGGATCGGTTGCACGTGTGCGATCGAGTGGTTCGCTAAATGTGAGGCGTAAACCATCGGCTGTCGTTGCCAATTCAACCGGCATGCGCAGTGGCAGGGTTGTACGGCGCACCCTGAAGAGGCCGCCTGGCTCGGTGCGATTGCCCGCCCAAGCAAAGAGTCCACACGTATAGAGATGGCCGTCTGTAGGATGAAATCTTCCGCGCATGATGCCTGTTGGCAGGTCAGGAACGGGGAGCGCAATCAGGCCCCCTTGGAGTCGCGGCATCCCAGCAGCCTGCGCTGGTGGCACCGTTTGTGTGAGCACGAGATGCATCCGGCCTTGACCGTAGGAGAGTTCTAAAAGCGCACCCACGAGAGGGGTCCAGCTTTTGCTTGTCACGCGCAGCAGTTCTGCTGGCGAGCGATCAAACTCGTTGGTGATCCACGCGACCGGCGGCTCCATTGCCGTGTCGCTATCGTCGGTGACATCGTGGTAGCCGAACATATTGCCGTAAAAGCCACCGGGACGCACGTGGTTGATTCTATTTTTAGGATTCCAATGCCCCTCCTGATCGGTCACGTAAAACGTTCCGTCGGGTTCGACGCAAACACCGTTGGCCGCGCGGAAACCATTGGCCACGATCTCAGTTGTAGAGCCGTCGCGGGTGACTTTCAGCAGCGTGCCGTGATGCGGCACAACTGCCGGCATGGCATGACGGGCACTCTTGGCGTAATAGAGATTTCCAGCGGCGTCTGTTTCCAAGCCCATGGCAAACTCGTGAAAGTGTTCTGTGACCTGCTGATCGGTATTAAACGTGTCGTAGCGATCCGTCAGACCGTCACCGTCGGTATCGTGGAGCGTTACGATCCGATCGCGGCAGGTTACGTACATAACGCCGTCAATCACTTTCAGGCCGAGCGGTTGGTAGAGGCCGGTGGCGATGCGTCGCCATTTGAGAACACCGTCTGCGCTGGCCAATCCGCCGACTGTCCAAACATCGCCGTCCCACGTGCAGAGAGCGGCGCTCTCTTTCTGGCGGTCGTCCGTGCCGAGAAAATCGATACCGCCCAGCCTGATCTGTGCGTTCCAAGGATTGACGGCCGGCGTCGGCAGCACATCAATCGCAAATGATCCGGCATCGGCTCCCGTCGCGATTCGAGTTTCAATCGTGGCATCCCATAGTTTTTCAGCTGGGATGCCAACGAGTAGCTTGGGACTCTCTGGGTTGGGCTGCTGGGCAACCCATTGCGCAAACGCTTCCCCATCAGCAGGCCCTGATTGGCCGCCAGCAATGGCAACAGCTACAACCAGTGGCTCGCTGCGCGCCGGTAAAACAAGCGTATAAAAACCATCGCGTTCTTCGAGTTTGGCATCGGCTGCGGCAGAGATGCCCAACAATGCCGCCGATGTTTTTTTATTCATTGCATCGATCGCCGCTACGCGGGTGAGTAACTCACCGGCGTGTGGGGCAATCCACCACACGCGTGCCACAATGGGTTGCTGCAACGCACTGCCGGCAGCAGCGGCAGTGCCAGTAGCAGCGGATAGTGCCGCCTGCCCCGCTTTGAGTTGTGCTGTTTCCAGCACTCGTGTGTCGCCGACCATGTAATCCAAAACAATGCCATCTCGGGTGTGGTGCAGCGAGCGAAAGCGAGCGTGTGGTGTGGGCAGCGGCCCGTAGGGTTTTTTATCGCGACCCAGTGGCCGTGGGTCAGTGAATGAGCCGGTCTTCGGATCAGCCCAGCCCGGCAGAGTGGAGACGGCAGCGATAATCTGACCATTCACGTGTGGATGCGTGCCGTGACTGCCATCGAAGTTGATCCCCTTCCAGTCGATGAAGGCATCACCGCTCCAGATGGCTGCCGCCCGCAGCGTGTCGAGTTCATAGAGAATCCAAACATGGCCGCGGCCGACGCCTCCTGCACCCGGATCGAGTCGCACGGCCAGTCCTTTGCGGGCGACATTGTTCCCATCCGATCCAACCTCAATGCTGCCGGAGAGAAAAGGGCCGTAGTCGTGGATGCGCCACGGTTCAATCAGCGATGGCTCGGGGCCGCGACTGCTGCCCGCTGGCAATGCGGCAAGATACTCGGGAGTGATGGCTGCATATTGCGTAGAGTTTTTATCTTTGAGGAACGTTTCTCGAACGTAATGAATCACGTCGTATTTCTGACTTGGCACCATCCAACCCTGGGCGACCATTTGCCCAGCACCCAGCGTCAGCGTGCGATACATCGCATGGGGATCGGACCCAAACTTGCTTTTGCCTTCCGCAAATCGCAGCGCCGTTGGAAGCGAACCGGGGGCGGCAAGCGTGCCATGACAGTTGGCACAGACACGGCTATAGAGTTTTTCACCACGGGCCAGTGCTGCGCCCGACTTCTCAACGTTAGCCCACTCGGCGATAAAGCTTGCGTGGTCGATTTCCCGTTCGTATGCCGCCGGAACTGGTGGGGCTAGCAGCGCAGCGGCTGGCCGCAGTGCCATTGCCCGGTCGGGGCCACCGCGGGCGATTTCATCAAGATAGCGCACGAGATCCAAAAACTGTTGCCGGTCTGCCAGCAGATTTACGAGCCCCACCGGCATGAGCGAAACAGCAGACGTGCTTCGCTCCTCAAGGGTGGCAAGCGGAATCTCAATCTCACGGCCGCCCGCTGCAGCGTCGCGCACAACGACCATCTCTGCCGACTCGCGGCTGACAATCCCGGAGATGCTCCGTCCTTCCGTGGTAAGAATTGTTGTGGTGCGGTATTCGGGAGAAATTGTTTTTGATGGCTCAAGCAGCGACTCCACCAGATGTTCCCTGAGCTGGGAGACTGTCAGCGGTGCGGCTTCCCCTGTATGCGTCTGGGCATGTGGCGTGGCGAGGTTGGGCCCCAGCGGCGAGAGTCCTGCACCGGCAGCATGGCAGGCCGTGCAGGTTAGATAGCTGGCGTGGAAGATCGCTGCTCCACGCATGGGATCACCCAGTCGCAGCGCGTCGGCAGCGAGCGATTCAACACCTTCTTGCGCGAGCGATTGGGCCAGAGTACCACCCACTGGCTCGGCGGCATTGAGGCTTTCGGCGGCCTTGAGGCTCTCGGCAGCATTGAGGCTATTGACTGCCCCGACGCTCATAGCGCTGACCACAACAACACGTGTGACCACACTCAGGAATGAAAAGATCGACCCAGAATCGAACAAATAAAGAGTTCTCATGGTGGTATTCTAGCCGGGTGAGCCAGGGGCAGAAGAGACGGTCAACGCGATCTCGCGGGCATCGCTTAAAACGGCATCGATGTCGGCATCTGTCGTGGCCCACGAACACATAAAACGGCATCCGCCCGAGCCGATAAAATCATAAAAACACCAGCCCCGACCGCGCAGGCCGGCCGCTAAAGCCGTCGGCATTTTGACAAACACGGCGTTGGCTTGGCGGGTGCCGAGCACCTCGATCGCCGGAATTGTTTTAAATCCCTTCTCTAACCGCGCGGCAGCAGCGTTGGCCAACTGTGCATTGGTTAGCCACGCCCCTCCTTCTAAGAGCCCCACCCACGGCGCTGTGAGATAACGCATTTTTGAAGCTAATTGCCCAGCCTGTTTGCAACGGTAGGCAAATTCCTCGGCCAGTTCCTTGCGAAAGAAGACAACGGCCTCACCGATTCCCACACCATTCTTAGTGCCACCGAGGCAGAGCACGTCCACGCCCACCTGCCATGTGATCTGCTTCGGCTGCACGCCCAACGCTGCCACGGCATTGGCAAACCGCGCACCATCCATGTGCAGTCGGAGGTTGTGCCGATTGCACGCCTCAGAAATCCTTGCCAGATCAGCAATCGAATAAACAGTCGACAGTTCTGTGGCCTGCGTGATGCTGACGACGCGCGGCTTGGGATAGTGAATATCACGGCGCCGCTCCACCGCGTGCGCAATGCCCTCGGGCGTGAGCTTGCCGTGTGGACCGGAAAGCAACAGTAATTTTGTGCCGTTAGAGAAAAACTCTGGGGCCCCGCATTCATCAGTTTCGATGTGGGCTAGATCATGGCAGAGAATGGCATGGTACGACTGGCACATGGCGGCCAGCGCCAGGGAATTAGCTGCCGTACCATTAAAGACAAAAAAAATATCGGCCGGATATTCGAATAGTTCACGAATCAGATCGCAGGCTCGGGTGGTCCACGGATCGTCTCCATAGCTGGCTACTGAGTCGGCATTGGCACGCTCAATTGCGGCCCATGCCGCGGGACTCATGCCGGCAGTATTATCGCTGGCAAACTGGTAGCCGGGCCTGAAGGCCGCGGGTGGTTGGGTCGAAGGAGTCATAGTCCAACGCCCCACAAGTTTTGCAAGACAACAAAGATTTGTGGATCGTGCTGCTTGAGCTCTTCGCGGTTAAACGGAAAGAAGTCGTTGCGAGAAAAAAATGCTTCGCTTGTTTCGGCGAAATATTCGGCGGCATTGGTCATTGCGTAGGCGCGCTCGGTGGTATTGGGCTTGCCATTTCCGTGCCAGCGTTCGACTCGCTCGTAGAGATTTGCAGCCTTGGCATGATCATAGGCTCCGACAACGTCGGGATGTTGAAACGAGAGCACGCGATCGTGGTAGGCATGCGCCAGTTCGTGAAGCACAAAGTTTGGCATGCGCTCGGTTTCTCGCGCAAATGTCAGGACGTTTGTAAACTCCACGCCTTTTTCCATGGCAGGATTGCGGCCATGGCCGCGCAGCCAACCAGCAGCAGGGTGGTATTCTGCCTGGGCTGGAACGCCAGGATATTCAGCCGAAAACCAGAGCGTAACGTCGCGCAGTGTCGCCACCGCATTGGCCGGCACCACGCGTACGATTTCGGCCAGCTGTTTTTGTAATAGCGAAAGGGCCGTCTCCACGGCTTGGGGTTGATCCCTGAACAGCGCATCAGCAAGGCACACCCGCCAGCCCTCAACCGTGCGAACTTGATAGCCCAGAGGCGCAGCTTCCACCTCGCGCAGCGGCACTTCACAAAACGTGAGGGCGGCAATGCCATTGGCTCCGCGCAGCAACGGTTCGGGAGTGCCGTTCCAGTCTCGTCCCTTGAGGTAGCTGATTGTTTTGGCCGTAGTTGGCGTCGTTAGTTGCAGCACAATCGTATTGCCCATAGCCGCTCCGGTGCTGATGGCCGCAGCTTTGTCGTCGAGGTAGAGGGAGGCCTGCGACGCTGCGTTCCAAATCATGGGCTGGCCAAAATCGAGAGTGATTTCGGTCTGTGTTTTATCGCCGATTGCCGCCTGCTTCAGATTGGGTGCAGTGGCGGCCTGCTTGAGCACAACGCCGTAGTTGTCTTGCTCCAGTAGCGGCTCCATCAGGGTTGCAAGCTGCGCGTATCCTGCAGGATCAAAATGACACATCCCGCGTCCCATGGCCGGGCTCACAATGCCCACTGTCGACATGATGCGCATGTTGGAATAAAGCGCCGGTAACGTGCGCTGCATCTCCAGCACCATATCGCCAGCCTGGGTGCCACCCATGTTGCAACCATTCGGCCAGATTTGATAGATGTAATAGTGACGGATATTCGGACAATCCGTTTTCCAAGCAGCCGAAAGATCGACAAAATACTGCTGATAACTTTTCCAATCGTAGTCGCCGGTAGGTGCTGCAGAGCCTTGGTTGTTTTCTCCCTGATGCCAGAGAACGCCGCGAATGCCGTGGCTCAACTTGGCGGCTTTGATGCGAGTCAAGAGCCTGCCGTAGATGGTGCCGGAGTCGGCGTGGTCTTTGGGGTTGGGTTGGTGTTGATCGATCCGTGTGCCGCCCACGGCTCCGTTGAGGATACAGATTGGCATTTTGTGACGCTCGACCAAGTGGCGTGCCAGATCGATGCCCCACGTGCCGATCTGACAGAATCCATAGCCCGATGCTCCCCACAAGCGTGTGCGAACGGCCCTGCCCCAACCCCCGCTCGGCGTGCCATCGTGGGCATTTCCGTAGCTGCGAATCCAATCGCTTTGGTAAGACGTGGGCTCAGGCGGCGGGCCGTTGTTGGGCCCGGTGGCCTCGGCGTTTGACTGTCCTTGAATGGCATAGGCATCGCCGCAGACGATGTCACTCACTGTTCGTAGGACAGCCTGCTTGCCGCCGGTTTGTGTGCCAAAGTTGACGGTGTATTTGATTAAGCCCGGCTTGAGCTTAATGGTAAAGGCATAGCCTTTTTCGGCCGTTAACTGCTGAGTTTCCTTTGTATACGGCTTGCCGTCGGCCAAAACGTTGAGAAAAACCATCTCGGCTGTGTGGTCCAGCGTGCCGTTGTAGAAGAGCGTGCCGCGGTTGCTACTGTCCCGAGCAATAAACTGATGATCCTCAGGCTGCTCGTCAAACTCCGGGACCCGCTCGATCCACGGATCGTTTTGCGGTTCGATCACCGCAATCGTTGTGCGTGCCAGCGTGGCCGCACCACCGTTATCAACCGCCACCTCAACCGTGATGTTGCCAGTGTATTGCGAGCGTTTCAGAAACAACCGGTCAGTAGCGACGGCCTTGATGACAGCACCGCCAGAAATCGTCCATTTATAAGAAAGCGTAGCGGCCCCCTTGGCCCGCAGCGCTGGCAGATTTGTGATCGTGGGTACAACTTCGATCAGATCACGACCATTCCACGTCGGCGGTGCTGAAAGAGCAACAACTGGTTCGGGGATGTCCTCAAGGATCGTGACGGGGCATTCGTGAGTTTTGGTTTCATTCGCATACACCGCCTTGAATTGCAGGCTAAGCGACGTGCTTGCCTGCACGCGGCCGGCAGCCAGTTGGTAGGCCAAGCGATCGACGGCGACCACCGTCTGGACACCGTCGCGATCGAGAATCCACGACACTTTCTGAGCGCCGCCAGCCTGTGCGGTGATCGTCGCACTTTCCCCTTCCAGCACGGTCAATCTTTCGTGGGAAACAGCAAAGCTCTGTCCCGGGACTACAGGCGCACCGACCAAAGTTTGTTGGGTCTTCTGGTTTTGATATTCCAGCGCGATCCAGTCGGCAGAACGAGCAACTTTTGAAATGCGTACCTCATCGATGCTACCGACAAAGTTGTAAGAACGCGGTCGCCCACCGCCGATGAGCATGGAAACCGAATCCATCAACGACATTGCCCCCTTGTGAAAGCGCAAGCCGTCGGGCTTGCCGTTGGCATAGATTTGACTGGTTCCATTGGCGTATGTGGCAACCACGTGGCACCATTCGCCTAGCACCGGCGCCGTGCTGGCATTGGCTCCACCGGGGCCGTCCGAGGTCCACGAGAGACTCGGGGGCGATCCAATATTCACCAGCACTTCATTGCCGTCCCCGGTCTTGCCATTGAGACGCGTCGCATACCGGCCCCAGCCCAGAACGGTTCCACCGCATGCTTCAGCGCGAAACCAAACGGCAGACGAGAAGGCATTATCGGCGCTGGGAAAGGATTGAATGGCTTCGCCACATGCGATGCCCGTGCCCGCAATACAGTGTCGACCTTCGCCGATGATGCCGGGGGCGAGCGTGCTACCGGCATCAATGGGTGCGGTGCTGCCCACTTCGTCGTGCAGCGATTTTCCCATGTGGATCACACTGCAAAAGCCATTGTCGGCATTGAAAACAGCAGCACCGCTCGACTCGCTGATTGCGATCGGATTTCCCCAGTGCATCTGGATCCTCTGCCGGTCGTTGCCCTTGATGAGAGGAATTCGCACCCAGATGCTCGCGGTAGCATGGGCTGCATCCCAGTGCTCGATCTGGTAGGCAAGCGGAGCGTTTTTGGAGTCGCTAAAACGCAGGTCTTCTCCGCCAGGCTCTGCCTCAGAAAAGTTGAAGGTGCTGCCGTTGAGACGGATGAGTAAAGGAAAATCAGATTCCGAACATGTCGGTGGTAGATCCGCTCCTTCCGGCGTGGTCAGAATCCAGAGAGAGCCAATGTGTTGCCAGCCGGCATAGTCCGCCACAGCAATCTGCGATGACAGCAGGAGCGCAAAGCCAAGGAGCAGTTTCGTCGTCATGAAAACTTGTCTACGGCCGATGCAACAATCGCAAAGAGTTTTGCAGACAGTATCGCCAGCTGGCATCAGCGGTCGGTGGCTGTACTGCACGGGTCCAACGCGGGGAGTTTCCCGGTCGGCCATCGTACACCACGCCTGGCATTGCCGTCGACAAAGGGGGATTGCAGGAACATTTCCTAAGACCCCAGAGCAGCGTTTAAAAGAGCTTTTTTCGAGTGCGGCAGTCCGCGCAGCAGAATTAAAAAAACTCCTGCTCATCGACCGAAGCGTCACGCCATTGGTGAGTCTCCAATGCGTCAGTCTGTGAATTGGCGACATAGACAAGGAGTGAATTTTTCTCGCTTTCGGAAATGTCGCCGTGCCGAAAACTACAAACTATTTCAGAAGCAGGGTCAGGCTCGCCAATCAGTATCGGTATACCCAAAAGGCTCCGCTGCTGAACGTATTGCTGGCAGAGTGATAAAAGATCTTCGCGTTCCATGCTGTAGGTCCTCTGTTGATTGGCCACACACCAACTGCCACCGACCTGCAGCCTGACCCAACGGGATGAAACCGGGGCGGCTGCCACTAACAGCAGTTTCTACGGCCATTGTTAGGAAACGGTTCGCCAACCGTTAGAAAACAGTGAGTTGATCAATATCTCATTCAAACAACTGGCGTCATTCATGGGGGCAGGTCAATAATCGATGCGGTAGTGGGCAGTGCCATCCTCATCCGACGGTCGTCGGCGCTGTCTCCCAAGTTGTCTTGGAGCACGTGGAAGTCAACCCGTACCAGAAATATTTTGTCCTTGGAATCGACATCCGAAACGGTTTTCTTTGGCATCTGCGTTGGTTCCTTACAAATCCTTGACGCTACCCGGTAATACAATTTCTGGAAACGCTTTCGTGGACCAAGTTGCCCTTCTGAAAAACCACTGCCGCAGATAGCCTTTTGCGTGCAATGCTTTTTCCTCTTTCAACCCGCCGACCGCGTGCGTGCATGCTCGCCGGGCCGCTTGTACGGATAGTCGCCTGCGGAGTGACTGCGGCGTTTGCACAGCCGCCAGCGAACGGAATGAAGCCCTGCGCAAAATTTGGCGGGAGGTGGGTGTGACCGACGACCTCGCGATCTGGGGGGATATCTGGCCGCCGGACGGCCTTCCGCAGCCGGTGAGCCAGCCAGCAGTTTCACCCAATAACCCCAACGGTGGAATTCAAAAATGATCTCGTGCGACAGCGTGACAAAGGCAGCCATCCGCAGCCACTACGATCTGGCAACACCTTTCCACAGTCTGCTGTGGGGGCCGCACATCCATCACGGGCTCTGGGAGGATGCAACACCATCGGCGGGCGATGCCTCTCCACGCGATGCGCAACTCCACCTTACAAACACGCTGGCCGATCTGGCAAATGTGTCTCGCGGCAACTGCGTTCTGGATGTCGGCTGCGGCATGGGGGGCTTATCGGTTTATCTGGCTCGCTCTCGCGACTGCCGCATGGCCGATAGCCCAGCCAAACGGCTGCGAGTTGAAAAGGTCTGCGAGGCCTTTCTGTGCCCATCGCTTGGAAGTTTCAGCGACTACCGTGGCTGGATGAAATATGCTGGACTGGTCGTGGATGCGACCAACGACTGGACAAACCGCGCAGCGCAAACCGCAATGCAAGCATGGGAACTCTGTGAGGCTCGAGTGAATGCCTGGGGGATCTCTCGACTGGCCCGCATGATTGACCCGGCGCAGGCGCTCTTTCTCAAACACTTTTCAACGCTTCTCAATGCCTATCGCTCCGGTGCGATGCAGTATGGATGCTGCGTTGCCCACCGCCCGCCCAACGCACCTTCGTAACACCTTTAAGACACCGCACGAGGCTGGCCTGCGTGCCACTCATGCCACACACCAGTCGATGAACGACATACCGAACCCCACAGGCCAGACTCCCTCTCGACTGCTGCTGCTAAGCCTGCTCACGCTCGTGGCGATTGCTCTGGCATCGCCGTGGATTGTGTCTGGGGCATTGGCGGTACTGGGCGTCGATTCGACGACGCCCATGGAATGGGTGCCGGCAACATTTCCGCCCCGCGAGGCCTACGATCAGTTTGTGCGGGAGTTTGAAAGCGGGGA
>CAMBUD010000072.1 GCA_945871035.1 Planctomicrobium piriforme
AGTTGCCGACGAATGGCCTGCCACCATACAGGCGGCAGGCATGCGCCTGAAATCGATAGGCTGGCGACTAAAACTGTCCCCAGCGCTCCCCAGAGCAAGCCCTGCCTAAGCCCCAATCTCGGCAGTCGCCCCGCTGTGTGCAGTGCCTGGGCTGCTTGCGAAACGGCAAGCAGCCGCAGTGCCTGTGATGTGTCGGCATGAGACATTGGTGGCCGTACGTCAGGGGCAGTGGCTGGCTGGGCATCGAGAAAGTCTATCGAACGCGAGATTATTTCTCCGAGTTCGGGATGAGCTGCTTCGAACGCCTGTGCAATGCGTAGCCGATCTGTTCGGCACCGGCTCGAAGATACTACTAGCCTCCACAACAGGAGTCCGCTGATGGCTGCCACCATGCTGCCGCCGGCCCAGACCCCAGAGGGCCGCAACTGAAGATCCACGAGGGCTGCAAGCACAATCGCCGCAACTGCCGCGCACACCACCCGACCAACGACGCTCACCACATCAGCAGTGCGCGCAACGCTCACCGCAGCGTCGATCCTACGACGCACCTGCACCAATGTGTTGGTTTGGTCCGGCATGGCTTTGTGATCAGAAAAAAGGGCGACGATCGCGCAGCGACCAATCGACTGCACAGGCAACAAGCAGGGTAATCATCAGGAGATTCGCAAGCGATTCGGCACTGAATAATCGACGCTCCACGCTGTGCCGACCTGTGACCTGTTCCATTCGTGCATCGATCTGCGCAATTGTATCGGGCAAGGTGGCGATGCGGTTCAGGGGCACAACCGCACCGCCGCTGGCCAGCGCCGCTGACATCATGGCCTCGACGCGGGCACGGGGACCGGGCTGTTCATCTTTGCGCGATGCCACGAAGAAATCGATCGCTGCCAGAGGGATTGTTGGTGATGCGAGCGTGAAAAGCCGCAACGCGTGCCAGCCTGGCTCGAGTTGTTCCAGCCGCACGACTGGAGCAACAGTGGCTCTGCTAAGGTCCTCCTGTTTTTCTGGCGGCAGGCTGTCCGGGATTTCAATGCGCTCGATGGTCTCTGGTTCACCGCTGGCTTGTGCTCGAGCAACGTGCTCCAGATACCAACCCGCTTGAGCGGCGGTGCGGCGCGTCGGTGTGACATCGATCCGTGCAGAATCGCCCGCCTGCACTCGCAGTGGATGGATCTCGATTGTCGCGGACGCCAATCGGGACAGCAGGTGGGTTTGCGCCAGTTTCATAAGAGCGGTGCGCCAATATTTTTCGTACACCGCTCGACCATCGTGCTCCCGCCAACGCCATGTTTCGCACAACTGGCCGAGAATAGTGGCGGCGCCCGATTGATCGAGCAGAATTGCTGGCAGTGCTTGTTGATACGGAGGGTGTGCGGCGGTGACGGATACTTCCAGCGGCAGTGAGACCGCCAGAATCCGTGCGGTCGGCCGCAGTCGCACAGGGCAAAAACAGTCGAATACTTCCGGCGTGAAGGGGGTTGAGCCGAGTGAATCGGCTGTTTCGGCTGAGTCGACTCCTTGTGCTGTTGAAAAAAACCATCCGTCCTGGAGAGCGGATGGTGCGATTTCTAAGCGGCGTCCTCCAGGCAATGCGGAAACACCGGCAGCCTCCAGCGGCATGGCGGGCAGCCAATCGGCTGTCTTGCTGGCTGCCAGTATTTGCTCGCGAACGCGTCTGCCCGGCATCCACGCGACACCGATGCCATCGTCGGCAACTGCTGCCGGCAGCGCATCCATGCCCGACAGCGGCACGTCTCCCAAAGCCACGACATCAAATTGGTTCCATTCTGTGGCGGTCGCCGGCAGGGCTGTTGTGGGCCTCATGCGTGCATCGCCGATCGCTTCCAGCAGGCACGTTTCCAACTGAAATCGAGAGTCACCAGCGAGTAGGTGCGCCAGGAATCGAAACTCAAATCGCGGTGCCGTATCGACCAGCAGAATGCGGACGGGATCGACGATCACCGTGGTTGCCACCGACACTGCGCTCGCCTGCCGATAGCCTGGATCGGTGCGCCCCGCGGCCAGCAGCATTGTCTGAGGGCCTAACACGAGCGGCTTCCAGAGAATGTGGCCACTAAAGACCGCTGGCTCACGCTCTGTTTGCGATGCAGTGCTCTCGCTTATTTCCCGCTGCAAATGTCCCTGCGCGCAAGGCCGTCCGTTGGGATCGCTCAGCACGATCGGTATCGACGTGAGCGCGGTTGCTGCCATTTCGGCACGCACGCCGATCGCGACATCTTCGCCCAGCCAACACACTCGCGGCACATTCGCGGCCGTTAGAACAACGTCGTCGAGAGCCGCGTCAGGGTCACTATTCTCAGACAGTGTGCCGCCGCCACCCACGGGAATGGCAACGATTGCAACGTTGCGACTGGCGGCAAACCGCGCCGCTGCTGACCACGAGCGTCCGGCTGTGATGGCGCCATCGCTGACGACAATCACGGCGGAGAGTCGATCGGGAGCATCGGCAATCGTGCGTTCAATCGCATCGGCTTGCCGACTGGCTTGCGGTGCTGCAGCAATGGCAGTGATCCCTTGCAGCAGGCTTGCGCCGACGGTCGCTGATGCGCTCGTTACCGGTGTCAGGCTGCCGCGGGGCCTGATTTCGCTGTCGATGGTGGCCAGCGTAATCTTTCGCTCACGCGACAATTGTTGCAGCAGGCTCGCGCTTTTTTCTGCTGACGATAGTGCCGCGAGCACAGCTGAGAGTCGCGGCTGCAAGATCGCTCGGTCGCCGTCTACAAGAACATCTGCCGTGGCCATGCTGGGCGACACATCGATGAGCAGGGCCAAAGGAGGTTTGTCGGATGCGGATGCTTGGGGTGCAGGCGGCTGGCCGCTCCAGGCGATGAACATCGCTACAAGGCTGCCCAGGATGGCAACCTGTGCCAGCGCGCTGCCACGCCGCTCACGAGCACCAGACAGCCGTTGTGCAAGCAACGCTAGCGCCGCGGCAAGCACAAGGGCTATGCCTGCTAACGGCAGGCCTTTAAACGCTGCCAGTGCAGGTGCCGATAGCTTGAGAGCGGAAACGGCCGGTCCGGGGGGCGGCGGGGATGCCGCTGCCAACGAATCGGTGTCGAGCAGTCGCGAGAGTAACCGATCCACCAGCGGCACAAACACTGGCCACGCCGCCACGTCGCTCCAAGAGTCGTTGGCCAAAACGGGGCGTGCGTCTGGCATCGATAGCGACAGCGGCAACGCCGACACGCACACGCGACCTCGGCCGGCGCGCATTTCAATGAGGAGCGGGTGGCCGGCTGGCGCCACACGCGCAAGCACCGTAGGAACAGAATCGAGCCGCGGCGAAATGGCACCGGCTGGAGCGGTGGTATCGGCAGGCTGGGGGATGACAATGTCCGCACACCAACCGACGCTCGGCCCGGCCAAAACAGACCAACTCTCCGGGTGGTCTGCGCGGTTTCCCCGATTGAGCCCGTCGCTTTCGATCGCTTCTGTCAGGGAATGATCGATGGAAATGCGGCCGCCGCTACAGGCAATCTGGCCTGCAATGGTCACGCCAATTAATGACTCTAACCATTGCGAAAGGAGATAGCGATCAGCAGACTCTACCGTGGCGGGGCCAACGAGCACCAGCAACCGCGCGCCAGCTTCAACGGCGCGCGAGAGTCTTGCAGCGTCCAAAGGCCCCGGAATAACACCGTCACAGAGAATCAAAAGATCACTGGTTTTTTCTCGATCAGGCAGTCGGCCGGCGTCGCTGAGCCTGACGGCATCGACTGTGGGAGAGTTTGTTTGTGTTAAATTTTCCACCGGATTTTCAGTAGCCTGATTGCCCACAAGCCCCCCTGATCGAGCCAGCGCAATGATTGCAGAGGCGATTGCTGGGAGCCGATCGATCGAGAGCGTCTTTCCATCGGCCCCGACTGCGCCGTCGGGCGTTACCACCTCTATGCGGCGGTTGGGATTACCGTTCACAATGCGCACGCGCGTTGGCGTGGCGGTAGAGGCTGGCATGAATGCTGGCAGAAACGGCCGGGCTGCAGCCAGCGCCACCAGCACCAGCATGCTGGCCCGCAGCAGCAAGACGAGCAACGCATTGCTAGAGAGCAGGCCGCTTTGTCGAGCCGCACGCGACACCAGATCGATGGCTCCCCACGGCACGCGATGCACGGGTGGCAGCGCCCAGCGGGCAATCACAAACGGCAGAATCGCCGCCGGTAGCCAAAGCAGCATCCATGGCAGCAGCAGGATTGAGCCACCCACTGTCAGGCTGGCAAACAGTGTCAGGCTGGCAAACAGTGTCAGGCTGGCAAACAGATCGGCCAGCGGCGGCCCAACGAACACCGACGCATAGCCCATATTTAAGCTCTCCGCGGGGCATGTTCGCCGAGCAGTCGCTCAATGATCTTATCGGGGCTGATCCCTTCGCTTTCTGCCGAGAATGTGGTGACAAGACGGTGCCGCAACACGCTGGGTGCTGCCCAAAGAATATCACCAACTTCTGCACACGGCCGACCATGAAGCGCAGCCCGAGCCTTTGCCGCCAACACGAGAAACTGGCTCGCCCGTGGCCCTGCGCCGTAGCGCACCAGCCCCCGCAACCACTCGGGAGATTCGGCTGTCGAAGGCCGCGTGGATCTGACCAGATCAACCGCCTGCTGCATGACGTGCGTTGAAACCGGTAGCGCCCGCACCAATTGCATGGCAGCGGCCAGCGTTTTGTAATCGACAATCGGATCGATGGCCACATCGCTGGGGCCGGTCGTACGGCGGACTATTTCCAGTTCCCCTGCACCATCGGGATAGCCCACACGAATCATAAACATGAAGCGGTCGAGTTGACCCTCGGGGAGTGGGTAGGTGCCCTCTTGCTCGATTGGATTTCGGGTGGCCAACACAAAAAAAGGTTGCGGCAGTCGATGGCAAACACCGCCGACTGTGATCTGCGACTCCTGCATCGCCTCTAGCAGCGCCGACTGTGTCTTCGGCGGTGCACGATTAATCTCATCGGCCAGCAGCACATTTTTGAAGATCGGCCCATCGAGAAAACGCAGTCGCCGCGATCCATTCTCGCGGTCCTCTTCGAGAATCTCCGTGCCCACGATGTCGGCTGGCATCAGGTCGGGCGTAAATTGAATGCGTCCAAAATCGAGCGCCAACGTTTGGGCCAGTGATTTGACAATCAGCGTTTTGGCCAAGCCAGGCACTCCTTCAATCAGGCAATGACCGCCGCTGAGAATTGCAACGAGTACCTCGTCGAGCACTTCTTTTTGACCGACGATCACGGGCGCGAGTGCTTTTAGAATGCGTAGGCGTAGGCCTGCCACCTCTTGGAGCGTGGCGGCAACGGTTTCAGGAAAAGCTGTGGGAAGGTTCATGTGCTTTGGTGGAATGAGGGCTGGGAGTAACGTTTAGGGATCGCCAGCGGACCCTGCGATCGGTTCGCTACCGATGCAGAACAGCATGCTGGAGGAGGCCAGCACAAGAGCACCCGATCCTGCCGCCAACTGCACCTGCTCTTCGCTTGGCAAAACGAAAATCGCCGGTCCTCGGGGTGTCAGCGTGGCGGCTGCGATGACGTTGATCGCTACCTGGCGCCGGTCGCTTGAAGACGGTGCCGTCGCGACGGTTGGCCAGAGCACATTATCCCCGACCAACAGCGGCCGGCCCGCTGACTGCACGTCTGCGACTGCACCGGCAGACCGCGCCAATTCGCCACCGCTGTCTACAGCAAACGCTCGCAAGCCCGAGCCTGCCGCTTCTGTGACGAGGGCAACAACGTGGTTGGCCGTCACACCCACGATGCTCACAGCTCCGACCGGCGGAGCAGAAAAATTCCAGAGCACGCGACCGCTGCGGGCATCGAGCGCGAGAATGCTGCGGTTGTCCTGCGCTGCTACGAAAATTCTTCCTCGCGAAAAAAGAGTCGGTGCCGCAGCGGGCACGGCAGTGGGAAGATTTTTTTTGTGGCCCACTGTTTCCAGTTCGCTGCCAGTCGCCAGCGTGTTGGTGTCAGTGCTCCAAGCTGGCCGACCGTCACGGTTGAAAGCTCGTATCGAACCCGCTGGGCTGGCCACGATGATTCTGTCCTCAGCAAAGCAAGGTGACTGTGCGCACGCGGTGTCGCAGGAGCCAGCTGCAGAAGACTGCCCGGTCGGTTTTACCCACAGCAAACGTCCATCACGTGCGTCGAATGCGGCCAGCGCCAGTCCGGCACGTGGGGTCAGTGCACGCACGGCCACAACGCACATGCTTCGATCGGCAGCGGGCGGTCCGTCAAAGGCTGTTTCCACAAAACCAGCTGCGGCATTGGCTGGAATCGGTGGCGATTTGGCCATCCACAAAAGCCGGCCTTCTGCCGCCGTGGAAAGATCCAAGCAGACCAGCAGCGCCGGTGCTGGTGGCAGCGGTGCCGGCCGGGCGGGCAACTCAAAGTGCACAAGTGTGGCAAACGCTCGAGCCGAATCAACGCAGATCGCAGTCGCACTGGCAAGGTTCATCCGATCGCTACGTCCATTGCACAAGGCCGCAGAGCCGCGCGGAAAGAGCACGCTGTCGATGGCTTGAGGAGCAGCACGCCACGGGGGCCTGCCATCGGTAACCCCAACGGCGTGCACCGCTGCGCAGCAGTTCCAGAGCACGAATCCACTCTCGCAGATAGGGACGATGGCTCGTGTTGCTGCGAATGCGACGCTCTCAAACTGTTGGCCACCGTGCTGGCTTTGGTCACGATTGGCTTGCCCATTGGCACCGACTGGCAGCGACCAACGCAGCGACCACGGGAGCTTTGTTTGCAACGACTCGCAGAGGTTGCAATCCCCACCGTTGGCGTGCTCTTCTTCGGCTGAGTCAAGCATTGCCAAGCGTTGAGCCAGTTGCGCTTCCAGAACGGGCAGTTGATTCTGTGTCGCACGCGTTTGAGCGATCGTCCAAGCTTCGCGAGCCAGCCCCAGCCAGCCGTGCGCATAGGCCATGTCTCCTTCGGATTGAACCGTGGCAACGGCCCTACTTGCAGCAGCGGCCGTGGGCGAGGGGTCCACGACCGGTGCACAAAAAATCGGCTGTCCGATAGAAAAAATGCCCCCGGCGACCATGCAGAAAAAGGACCGCCAACAGCGCTGGCTCGCTCTCCACCGGCACAGGCCAGGGGCCGACGGGGGTGGGGTGGCACCGATCATGCCGAACGGCTGGACTACTCGAAGCATAGAAAACACCCAGGAAGCCATGTTTTGTTCCGGCAGAAGGCCTGCATTTGGAGTATAAGTCGGGGAGGAATCCCACGGAAACTCCACGCAGCACAAAAATTATGGCCCGCCACAAGGACGAAGACCTATTCCGCAGTTCGACGATGACCTTTGGCGAACATCTGGAGGAATTGCGAATCTGTTTGATCCGGGCATCGGCTGGATTAGCCGTGGCGGTGATCATCGGATTTTGTGTGGCTCGGCCGGTGGTGCATCTCATTGAGCAACCACTGCGGCGTGCCTTAGGCAACTACTACACCGAGCGATCGGTCGAAACGTTTGACGGATGGCAGCCCCGCATTCCCGGTGGCCCTGCCCTGCCCTATTCCCGCGAGGAAATTTTAGACGCCGTGGAAGGGCATGGCATGTCGTTTGAACTGCGAGAAGTGCATCCCGATCGGCTGGCCCGCGTCCTGCAGGCAACAGGCGGCAGCACAACGAGCAAGGACGCAGCAACTGGCGACAGACAAGCTGACAAACTGGAAAAAATAGCCGGCCACTCCAACGACACAGCAGATTCCAAAAGAGACTTTGATCTTGATGCACTGGTGCCGCTTCTGCTCTGGCAGCCACTGTCGAAGGATGCCCGCGTCAGCATAACGACCTTGAGTGCGCAGGAGGCGTTTGGCATCTACGTGAAGGCGGCGCTCTTGGTAGGTGTGGTGCTGTCGAGTCCGTGGATCCTCTATCAGCTGTGGACGTTTGTTGCTGCCGGACTCTACCCGCAGGAAAAACGCTGGGTACGAATTTTTCTGCCGATCAGCACCGGACTCTTTTTGGCGGGAGTGCTACTGGCCTTTTTCTTTGTCTTCGACTTTGTGCTCGATTATTTGCTCGAGTTTAATGAGTGGCTCGGCCTCGATCCCGATCCACGCATCAGCGAATGGCTCGGTTTTGTGCTGATTCTACCGATTGGATTTGGGCTGGGTTTCCAATTGCCGTTGGTGATGCTGTTTTTAGAACGCATCGGCATATTCGACGTGGAGACATACTCGTCTCAGTGGCGCGTGGCGGTGATTGTGATCTTTGTTGTGTCAGCCGTGCTGACGCCGGCGGATCCTTACAGCTTGCTGTTTCTGGCGATTCCTCTCTGCCTGCTCTATTTCGGCGGCTTGGTGATCTGCCGCTGGATGCGGCCACGCTAACAGTGCGCTTTTTCCACTTGCCAAACGTCTGTTTTTCCAAGTGCTGCGCACTCGTGACCGCCTCGTGCGGTCGAACAGGTCGTTGGTCCACAGTCTGCTAATCGCTAGCGGGTTGCTGGTTGGCGTTTTTTTGGTTTCGCATTTTTACTTTAAGACAAACGCCAGCCAGTAGAAGAATGTGCCCGTTACGGTCGTAAGCACAAGATCGATCCCTGCCAGTCGAGCCATCAAGCGATGCCGCGGGCCATGCGTACCCGGCTGCGGCGGCACTGGAAAGCGTGCGACTGCTTCCCACACCACCCACACCCAAAGCACAAATGTCGATATCGCAAATACCAAGTGCACGCTCAGGGCCAGCCATACCCCTGCCGGCCACCACGGGCTTGCGACAGCACGCAGCTTCCAATCACTCACGAGGCGAACGTCTATTTCAAAGCTCACTATCACCGCCAACAACAGGCCTGCAATCAACAACTGCAGCCGTTTGTGCGCTGCAAAATTGCGGCGATTGCGAACCAGATGAATGCTCCACGCCAGCAACGGCAGGACCAGCAACAGCCCCACCAGCACCACATCCATGCCCAGCGATGCCCGGGTACCCAAAAAGCCATCGATTCCGGGCATAATGGCGGTAGCCGGTGGGTTGTCGGCGGTGTCATCGGCGGATTGGAATCGGTTCATAGGAATTTTTTCTTTCGATTGAACTGGCAGAAAACAAGTGTAGCCGCCTTTTCCAAGCGACCGATTTGCAGCCACCCTTATGACAACGATAGGATCGCGCTGTCTCAAGGCCGAGTGGCGAAATAGGCAGACGCACGGGACTTAAAATCCCGGGGAGAGGAATCTCCGTGCGGGTTCAATTCCCGCCTCGGCCAGTTTTGTAATCAGTGCTTCTTCCAAAAGTGTTTGGATCGGGGTTGATTTTGGGCCCAGAGGCCCTGTATTGGCAAGGTGTGGCGGATGCAATTGAAACGCTTTTACTTTTATACCTCTTTTAACCGACGTGCCAATCGATGGTTGAATCGTTCGCTCTGACGCGAAAACAGCTGCCTCCTAACGCAGCAACCCCTGAGCTGCTGCGGTCTAAGTCTATG
This sequence comes from Planctomicrobium piriforme, assembly GCA_945871035.1. Lineage (GTDB taxonomy): Bacteria > Planctomycetota > Planctomycetia > Pirellulales > UBA1268 > BAIKAL-G1-2R. Next base: position 9,448 of record CAMBUD010000072.1, read on the forward strand.
AGTGGTGGGCTAGGTGCACGCGGCAAGGCAGGCTTACTGGGCGGGCTGGCGCCGATCTGGGGGCCGTGGCTGATGGCTCCGCTGTTTATGCTCCTGCCGATGGGCGGCTGTGCTCTGGCTGAAAAAATGCGGCAGCCCTCGGCACTGTCCACCGTGCAGTCGCAGTTGGTTCCGGTTGAGGCGGTTGTAACGGCTAACCGTGATTGAAACGCATTTATAGACCGACTGAGTGGCACGGTTGCGTCTGGCGCCCTAGCTTTTCTCCAGCATCCCACGGTTTTGGCATCTTCGGAGAATCTGCATGTCGCTGCGATCCAGAATTGCTTTTGTGATCGGCCTGCTCGTGCTTGCCGCCATTGCCGTCAACACACTTTTGCAGACGGTTGCCACCCGCCGCGTGGTACTCGCACAGGTGAGCGTGAGTGGCGACAGCATTGCGGAGGCGATCGCTCGAGCAGCGGGCTTTATCGAAGAGGTGCCACACCGGCTTGAGGCAGAGCTTGCGAGTCCAGTGGCACAAAACTCTGCGCCATTGGTTGCTCGCGAAGTGCAACCGGGGGCCAGCGTACCACCAGTAGAAACCGAAACCGGGCTTCTGCCCCGAAATGCTGAAAACCTTGGCCTCAAACGACTCGTCAATGATTTGGTGGCCGGCGAGGTCCGCGAAGTTTGCATTCTGGATCCACAACTCTCAACGCTGATCGTACGGCGCATCGACGAGCGGGGGTCCGCGTCTGATGCCATTCAAGGACTGCTGGCAGTGGACGCTCAACTGGTTCGGGACTGCATGGCAAACAATAAGCCGGTCGGTCGCTTTCATGCCGGATTGTATCGCGTTGCAGCCCCCATGCACCGTACAAACGGTCGCTCTGCTGGTGCCGTGTTGGTGACAATATCCAATGACTCTAGCCAGGATGTGCTCTGGTGGCAGGCTGCCAGTGCACTGGCCGCTGCTTGTGTTGTGGGTCTGCCTGGATTGCTCGCGTCGCTGTGGCTGGCTCGGTCGATCGTTCAGCCGGTGCAACAGGCTGCATGGGTCGCTGAGGCGATTGCAGCCGGGGATCTCACCGGACACGTGCCGGCAGGGGGCGCGGATGAAGTGGGGCGATTGCTGGGGGCCTTCAGCAACATGACCCACTCGCTGACCGCATGGATCAGTCGCATTCAGTCGGCCGGTCAACGGCTTTCAAATGTGGAGGCGGGGGCTGCTCGTGCACTGATCCAACAGGGTAGTGCCATCCGCAATTTCAGCGGGTCGGCTGCTGAAATGACCACCGCTGTTGCTGCAATCTCAGCCACCAGCGAACAGTTGCTGGCAGCCACTAGCGATGTGACAGAAGTGGCTCGCGAGGCATCGCGAGTCGCGAACCAAGGCCGAGGAGGGTTAGAGAGCATGACGGCGTCGATGCAGCAACTTGACGACGCCATGAATGCGTTTACTCGCAAACTCTCGACCATCAGCCAGCGGGCCAGCGGCATTACATCGGTTGTCACCACGATTGCCAAAGTGGCCGATCAGACAAATCTGCTTTCCGTCAACGCCACCATCGAAGCTGAAAAAGCAGGGGAATCCGGCCGGGGCTTCCGCATCGTAGCCCAAGAGATTCGGCGATTGGCCGACCAGACTGCATTGGCCACAAAGGACATCGAACGCATGGTGCGAGACATGCAGGCTGCCGTATCCAGTGGCACTATGGAAATGGACCGCTTTCGCAGCGAAGTGAGCGCACGGATCGGCGAGGTCAAGACTGTGAGCGAAAAGCTCGGGCAGATCATCGAACCCGTCCAGTCCGTTACCCGTTCTTTGGAGCATGTTCACGATGGCATGCAGATTCAATCTCAGGGGGCCCAGCAGATTCGCAACACGATGCAATCGCTCCTCGCTGGAGCCGATGAATCGGCTGCTTCTATGGCGATCTTTTCCGCTACTCTCGATGAATTACGGCATTCCATCGCAGAGCTTAATACCGAATCGGCAGAGTTTCACACCGCAGCCGGATCGTAGGTTTGCGCGGCCGCTAGGCTCGCACTCCAGCGGCAAAAACCCCGTTGCCGATCAGACACTGCAGCCGGGCTGGACTCTAAGCCGCTGCGACAGCCGAGCCATGGGCTACCGTCGGGCCGCTTCGCTGTGTCGGGCAACCTGTCGAGCCGCGAGAAATCGCTTGAGCCCGCTGATGATCCGATAGGCCGGCTGGCTTCCAGACTGGCTAAACAGTGGTGTTTGGCCATCGTCTGTCACAATCAATTCGATGGCATCTGGGGGCAATTCCGCTCCACCCAGCAGATTTTCCATCGATTGGTCGAATTGAGAGCCGCTGTCGACCGTGGGACCAACGGTGGCCACGACAAAGTTATCGTGGATAAAAGCCCCAAATTCTGGGTCATCAATCAGCACTTTCGACTGCAATGTGGCGATAGAGTCCCCGCTTCTTGAAACGAGCAACAGGATGGGGCGTTTGCTGCCTCGAGCGGTTGCAACTGCCTCTTCAAGCGTTTCACAAACCGTCTCGGCCTCTTTTTCTACCAGTTGCGGCGGGGGCAGGTGCGTGGCCATCTGGGCGATCCAAACAGTGGCTGATTGACCGTTGTACCCAGATTGACCGGCTAGGCGTTTGCCGTCGGGCCCAAGTAGCAGAACCGAGGGAAAGGTGCGGATGCCATACTGAATGCAAACCTGCGACCGCTCGCTGCGAACCGCCTGGGAAATGCCTGCCTGAGGCAGGTCGATCATCAGAAGCACAACTTTGGCATCGGTCCACGAGCGAAAGGCTTCGCTAGAGAGCACATTGTCTTCGAGTGTTTTGCAGTGGGGGCACCAGTCACTGCCTGTGAATACCGTCAAAATTGGGTGGCCTGTCTGCTGGGAAGCGGCCATGGCCTCTTCGTAGCTGGTCATCCACACAACGGCAGGATGCCGATTCTCGGCCGCTGGAATGGACTGGCAGGCCGATGCC
>CAMBUD010000073.1 GCA_945871035.1 Planctomicrobium piriforme
GGCAGGCGACCGACAGTCATGTGGGCGTTAGCGATGGAACAGCTTTCGCCAAGAGATGCTCAACGATTACTCGAACTGTCTCAGCTAGCCAGCGTGGAGGATGCCGCCACGAAAGTAGACCAATTCCTTGCAGACGAAATGGTCGCTGAGGTCCATGATCTCTACGAGAAAGCAGATGTCTTCGTTCGCACAGCAGTCATTGTGAGTCACCAGCGGAATCAAGCCGCTGCGGCTGCGGCAGCCTGTCGGTTTGAAAAACTCCGTGAGGTACTCGAGTTTCTGCTCGATCTTGCAGTTCCCGAGCAGTCGGCTGATGCACTGGTGACCTGATTATTTTTTACAGGCACCCGCATGTCGCCGCTGCTTCCATTCAGCCAGCCAAGTGATCACGACGGGGTCGCGCGCGCGATGGCCTTGGTGAAATTATTCTGTGAATCAGTTGAGAGTTTCGGGCAATTCTGTGCGGTCGAATCCGCAAACGTGCCGCCGCCGTGGCGTCAATTGCTCGATCATGAAAGCCACATGACCGTGGCGATGGAAAAGTTTTATAAAACGACGGTTGGCTTACAGGTTGTGGCTGAGTTGAAGTCCGCAGCAGATTGTGATTGGTATGCCAGAGAAATCTTTCTGCTACATCCGGACGGTGCTGCGATTCAATATGGAATCGTGCGTATTGATTTGTCTCAGGTGAATACGGCCACAGCACAAGCCATTCTCAGGGGGCACTTGCCGCTTGGTCGAATCCTCATCGAAGCTGGTTTTTTGCTGCAGGTGCAGCACGTCCGGTTACTGGAGTTGTTGCCAAGTGTGTACTGGAAGGGATTGTTTTCAGCGACACATACGCATCTACAGACTCAGGCACGCACGTTCGGTCGTGTGGCGAGTATTCGTGTTGCAGGCAAGCAGGCCGTGGAGCTTCTAGAAATTGTTGCCCCCCCTACTGGTGGTCCGTGGCTTGTGGGCCGGGAGTTTCCCCAACCGTAGCTTCGAGTGTTTCAATTGCATCATTTTGGCCGAACGTTTGCAGCGAGGTATTTTTTTGCAACTTCGGGGGCTTTGCTCAAAGTCTTGCGCACAAGGCGTTTGCGTCGGTTACGTCGATATTGACTCAATGCGTAAGCTGGCTGTACAGTTTGGTATCTGGCAAGGATGGCAAGCAGGGCACCTGCTAAAGGAAATGGATTCCTTTTCAGTGCCGCTTTTTGGCTTGGTTCCCATAGATAGTCCGTGTTTTGCCTGAATAAAGCGATCACGGAATGCAACATCGATTGAAATGGTTACGGCAACAAGGAGGCCTAGGTAGTTGGGGCTAGCTCGCGAAAGAGAGAGTTCCTGGTTACCGTTTTGACTAGCTGCACCGAGGCTAGGGAGAGAGGGTGGTAGAGCAGATGCAGAAAACTGTGTACACAACCGGCGAAGCTGCCAAGATTTGCAAAGTGAGTCAGCAGACGATCATTCGCTGTTTTGATTCTGGCCAATTGAAGGGGTTCAGGGTTCCCGGCAGCCGGTTTCGCCGGATTCCCCGGGATCAGTTGTTTTTATTCATGCGAGATAATGGCATTCCAACGGATGCGTTGGAAAGTGGTCGCCGCAAGATTCTAGTTGTGGATGATGATCAGGATCTCGTGGAGTTGATTACCGATGTGCTGGAGCGAGATGGTCGCTTCGAAACTCGAAGTGTCAACAATGGATTTGATGCCGGCATGATGGTGAAGGACTACCGTCCCGACCTCATCGTGCTCGATGTCATGCTTCCGGATATTAATGGCAAAGAAGTTTGCCAGCGGGTTCGTAGTGATTCAACTATGGATGAAGTACGGATTGTCTGTATCTCCGGCATGTGCGAACCCGACAAGATCGAGGATCTCAAGGCTGCCGGTGCCAATGAGTTCTTGCAAAAGCCATTTGAGGCCGAAGTGCTTGTTGATCGAATCTGTGGTCTGCTGGATATTGAGTCAGTAGCGGCAGGTTCCTAATCGATTGAATGAGTGCAGTTTGTGAATGTCGTTTTGACCGTGGATATGTAGGCAGCGACACGTGTCGAACAGCCATTTTTCCGGTGTCTGGCTTCTGCTACGGCAGTCAGCGGCACCTTGTTTTGCTCTGCCGGTTCCGCGTCAGGCTTGTCTGAGCCTGACGCGGGCCGTGCTTGCACAGCGGGCCGATTTATCGGATACGGATGCATCCAAGCATCTGTGGGCACTCGCCGGTAGCGATCCGACAATTGCAGTGTGGCTTGCTCACGAAGATTGGTGTGCAGCCCGTCAACTGAAACCCCATGATTCGGTTGCCGAACCAGTTTTGCCCGACTGCTTGGGCGGGTATCTGGAAGCGGTGCGTTACCAGCGGCACGCCCCTTCTTCGCTGCTTCGACGGCTCTCTGAATCGCTCGTGGTGTCTGGGCAAGCATTCCCTAGCGACGTTCAGCAGTCTCTTTTTAGCAAGAACCTGTCAGGTAAAGAGCATTGTGATCGTCACACGAATGGTCACAACGGTAGCCGTAGCAGGGAAGAATTGATTTTCTTGGAGAGCGAGGTGTGGCTCACTGTGATAGCGACTGCCAAGTGCGAGCCATTTGAACCGGAAGCGCTGAGCCTGGCAGATGTTTTGGTGGTACGCCGCGAATACGGTGAACGCTGGTTGACGCGGCTCAACGCCAGTGGGCATCTTAGGGAACGCGGTGGCCAGCTAGATTCCCGAGCAGCAAATGGTAAGCCACCATCGCTTGAAGGGGCGGTTCTGCGCGATGCGGTTTCCGCGGTACTCTCTATGCATGAGCAGGTGACACACTTTCAAGAGGCGGTTGGGGAAGCCTGCCTCGAAGCAACGCGTGAACTAGCCTACGGTGCCGGACACGAGATTAATAACCCACTGGCGAATATAGCGACCCGCGCGCAAGCTTTACTGCTTGAGGAACATGATCCTGAGCGGCGGCGGCGGCTTTCAACGATTGTTGATCAATCGTTTCGGGCTCGCGACATGATTGGTGGCCTGATGCTCTTTGCACGGCCACCGAAATCGCAGCGTGTTGCCACCGACTTAGGCAGTATTATGCAAGCAGCTATCGATTCTATTCAGTCACTCGTGGCCGCTCGCAATGTGCGACTGGAATACAGCCCACCGCCAGTGCCACTGGAAGTGGTTGTGGACCGCGCTCAGATTGAAGAAGCCGTTAGGGCCATCGCCGTGAATGCTCTGGAAGCAGTCAGCAGTGGCGGAAGAGTGGTGCTCAGCGGTTGTCGCCGCCTTGAAAACAATGGCGACTCGTGGTGTGAGGTCAGAATCGTTGACGAAGGACGTGGCATGGATACAGACACCCGACGGCGGGCATTCGCGCCATTTTTCAGCGGTCGGGAGGCTGGCCGGGGTGTGGGGCTTGGCCTGTCAAAAGCGTGGAGATTAATCGAAAATAATGGCGGAGATGTAACGATCGCCTCGCGACTTGGACAGGGCACGCAAGTCTCCATCAGACTGCCCTTGAACGCTTTAGCAGAGGCTGAAGCGGGTGTTTCTGGTTGTCCCTAAACTGGTTGCCTCTAAGAGCAGCAGCGGTGCATCTCGCCACCGGACGAGGCGTTAGACTCTGCCTAAACTCCCCGACATAACATCTGGCCAAATGCTATGGCCGGGCGTCCCCGTTGGGATGCTGCTTTTAGCAGGGACTCTTTCTTGTCCGCACTTGTCGATATTCGCTCATTTCTCTATTCTCCGCGCTGTCACTTGCGCAGAAATTACGGCGATGGATCGCCCCTAAAAAATATTGGCAAACTGTTGTCAGCACGGACGCCCTTATGATTTTTTCCAGACACAATCGAGACCGAGGCACAGCTTTTAGCCTAACAGCCCAGTCCTCCCCATCTTTGGTGCTCGCGCCAACCGTTCGGCCATCTCAACGGGATCATAGTAGCCTGCAGCAAGAACGGAGTCGCGACTCCCGATCCGCACTCGACGAAGCCTTTGTCGTGCAGCATGTACCTGTGCACAAAGAGGACCGATCACGATCAACAGAAGCGAAGCTCATTACAAATGCCATGCAGCGAACGCAGCGTTGGCTATACGATCGACAGTTGGCTGATGGCCATTGGCGCGGATCGCTGGAAGGCGACACAATTCTGGAAAGCGAGTATGTGATCATTCTGGCTTGGGCAGGCAAGCTAGCGGCACCCGAGGTGAAGGGCGCCGCACAGAGAATTTTACAGGAGCAATTACCATCCGGAGGCTGGGCGATTTACCCTGGTGGGCCAGTCGACTGCAGTGCTAGCGTAAAAGCCTACTTAGCCCTCAAGCTTACCGGACACGCCCAAGATTCAGAGCCTTTAAATCGCGCTCGTTTAGCAATCGCTCGTGCTGGCGGTCCTTGGTCCGTCAATAGTTTTACCCGTTTCTATCTGGCCTTGCTTGGCCAGATGCCTTACTCCGCCTGTCCGGCCGTGCCACCCGAGATGGTGCTCCTGCCGAGTTGGTTTCCTATCAATTTGCATCGGGTGTCTGCTTGGTCGCGCACGATGATTGTGCCGCTCTCCCTGATCTGGGCATTCAAGCCCGTGCGAAAGGTTTTGAAAGCAGAGGGCATCGGCGAGCTTTTTGCGACTCCAGAATGGTTACAAGCCCCACAAATAACTGCCGAAAATGGCATCTGGACCAAGTTTTTTCGTGTGGTTGATCGCGTTGTCAAAATGAGCGATGCGATCGGCTTTCAGCCGCTTCGCAGCCGAGCCGTAGCGGAGTGTCGCCGTTGGATGCTGCAGCGATTTGAGGGCAGCGATGGCCTCGGGGCAATTTTCCCACCAATCGTTTGGAGCATCGTGGCTCTGCGGGCAATGGGTTGTGATGATGAATCAGCAGAGGTCCAAGAATGCTGGCGACAACTGGCTGGTCTTGTGGAGGTCGAATCAGATGGTTCTGTTCGTGTTGAGCCTTGTCGCTCACCGGTTTGGGATACAGCGATTACGCTGCGCAGCCTGTGCGATGCCGGCCGAGCGGTCAAGTCCTCTGGGACTGACCGCTGTTTAGCAACCGAAGTCGCTAGCGTTACCGATTTGGATCAGACAGTCGATTGGTTGCTCGATCGGGAAGTGCGTACGAGCGGTGATTGGGCGCGGCGCACTGATGCAATTCCTTCGGGTTGGTGTTTTGAATATGCCAACCGCTTTTATCCAGATGTCGATGACACGGCGATGGTGCTCATTGCGCTTTCAACGTGGCAGCAGTCAGTTGCAGGGCTCGCAGCACAAGGCACGAGTGCAGGACTCGGTCGTGTTGCTCGCGTGCACGCGGCGATCTCCAGAGCAACGCCTTGGCTTGAGGCGTTGCAAAACTCCGATGGCGGTTGGGGAGCTTTTGATCGTGACAATAATTGTGAAATCCTTTGTAAGGTGCCATTCGCCGACCATAATGCGATGATCGACCCGAGTTCCCCCGACCTTGCCGGCCGAGTGCTTGAGGCATTCGGAAAAATTGGTCTACGGCTCGGTCATGCTTCAGTCGATCGAGCATGCGATTATCTGAGGCTCAATCAGGAAGCCGATGGATCGTGGTTTGGTCGTTGGGGCATCAACTTTATTTACGGTACATGGCAAGCCATTGAAGGTTTGCGTTCGGTGGGGGTGCCCGCAAATGATCCAGCGATTGTTGCTGCCGTTGAGTGGCTTGTAAGCCGTCAGCAATCAGACGGCGGGTGGGGCGAATCACCAGCCAGCTACTCCGACCCGGCCATGTCTGGTCGGGGAACGCCAACGGCCTCGCAGACCGCGTGGGCAGTGGCGGCTTTTATCGCTGCCGACCGACACGATTCACGGCCAGCTCAACGGGGCGTACAGTGGCTGGTTGAGAGGCAGTGCGTCGACGGCGCTTGGGAAGAAAACGAGTTTACTGGAACCGGATTTCCAAAAGTCTTTTATTTGCGTTACCACTACTATCCGATCTATTTCCCGCTGATGGCGCTGGCACGTTTTCTAACAGCCGAGGCTTTGGCAGCGGCCGGCAGATCCCGTAAGGAGCAAGTTGCATGAGCGTGCCTATTGGGCAGATGATTGCTGTTTTAAGACACGTGGCTTTGCAGCGGTTGCGCGGCAACACGAGGTACCCGCTTGTGCTCATGCTCGAACCGCTCTTTCGCTGCAATCTCGCTTGCGGCGGCTGCGGAAAAATTCAGCACCCAACTGAGATTCTGCGATCACATCTCACACCGGAGCAGTGTTTTAATGCCGTCGATGAATGCGCCGCGCCTATGGTGTCGATCCCCGGTGGTGAACCCCTTTTGCATCCGCAGATTGAGCAAATTGTGGCAGGTATCGTGGCGCGAAAAAAATATCTCTATCTTTGCACCAATGCGATCAAGCTCGAGGAAATGCTGCCGCACTTCACTCCGTCCCCCTACCTAGCATTCTCAGTGCACCTCGATGGGCCCCGCGAAGAGCACGACGTTGCCGTCGGTCGCCAAGGTGTTTTTGATACAGCCGTTTCGGCAATTCGGGCTGCCCGCAAGGCAGGCTTTCGTGTCACTACGAATTCGACACTCTTTGCTGACGCTAATCCCGAGCGATACAGAGTCTTTTTTGATGAGGTGATGGCTCTTGGCGTGGAAGGCATGATGATCTCGCCCGGCTATTCCTACGCCAAAGCCCCTGATCAAACCCATTTTTTACCGCGTCAAAACAGTCAGACGCTTTTTCGACGCATTCTGGAAAATGCTCCGCGCCGGTGGAAGTTTAATCAGTCACCGGTATTCTTAGAGTTCTTAAAAGGAAAGTGGGATCTAGAGTGCCGTCCGTGGGGCACACCGACCTACAACCTGTTTGGCTGGCAGCGGCCCTGCTACCTCCTCGATGAGGGCTATGCCAAGACATTTAGTGACCTCATGGAACACACCCGCTGGGAAGATTACGGTCGATCGAGCGGGAATGCGAAGTGTCAGGACTGCATGGTGCACTGTGGTTATGAACCGGCTGCTGTGGAAGCCACATTTGGATCATTCACTGGCTTATTGAGTACGGTGCAACTGCTGTTGTTTGGTCCGCCGCGCACGCCTCCACTGGCTGTCGAAGCCCAAACGGTTTCCCATCGAAAACCAGACCAACCCAAGCTACAGTCCAACGGGCTGCCTGCCTTGCCCATACTCAATCAAGTGGCGTGAGCAAGTGGCATGAGCAAGTGGCATGAGCCGACTCGAGTGATTCGAGATAGATTTCCCCATCAGGGAGGAAAAGAATCAGAGTTGGGACTGACGCAATAAAGATTTTGTTTGCTGGGAAACAAGAGTTCTTTTGCAATCCCTACACACCTTTAAAGCCGGTGTTCACGAACGATGCGAGCTGCATCGAGTGCTGCACCGCGAGCACCTGCGGTATCGCCACCGAGAATCACTCGGATCAAGATGCCGGCCTGCTCCTCACGCTGCTTGGGCATGCCGGCACGAATCTCATCGAGAAACCACTGCTGAAAAGCTTCAGATGTTTCCACGGCACCACCGCCAACGATCAGAGTATTAGGATCAAAGACGTTCATCATCGCATCGAAAAATAGCCCCAACGCCCGTGCCTGTACTCGAAAGATGTCACGGCACAATGAGTCGCCCTGCTCCGCTAAGCCGCGCACGAGTTTTGCAGCCTGATTTTTATCTTCGATGGCCGCGAGTGGATGATCGGGCTGTTTGGCAAGAAAGTACGGTAGCAACGTCTTTCTGATCGCGGTCAGTGAGCAAAGCGATTCAAGATCGCCAATGCGACCGCAGTTGCATTCTGGCAGGAGTCCTTCAATGCCACCGATGGATGTAAAGGGAATAAGAACGTGTCCCAATTCACCGCCAAAGCCATTTTGGCCCACGATAACCCGACCGTTTGTGATAACACCACCGCCAAGGCCTGTGCCAATAATCGCTGAGATACTTGACGCCTTATTTTCAGAACCAAAGATCGCCACGTGTCCCCACAGCGCTGCAGCATTACCATCGTTGAGGTACGTCACTGGACGACCGAGTTTTTGCTCGAGACCGGAACGAATATCGTAGCCCGCCCACTGCGGGTGGATGAAGTTTGTTGAGCCACGTTTGCTGAGCACGCCGGTAGAGCTGGCTGGGCCAGGCGTGTCGAGTCCTATCGCAATGACATTGTCGAAATTCACGCCAGCACGATGCGACGCTAACGCAAGGCCATCGGCAATCTGCCCGAGACAAATAAGAGGGCCTTCAATGCTCCGGGCGGGGTGTTCGCAGAGTCCCTCGATCAGAAACTGCCCCCTTTCATCAAGGAATGTGTAGTTGATAGCGGTACCGCCCAAGTCGATTCCGACAACGATCCTCGCTACAGCATTATTGGTGGTCACATGGTCCTCTGATCATGATGATCATGATGATCATGTGGCTTCATTTCATTAAGAATGCCGCGATTGACTCGTCCCACAATCGCCCTTAGTCCACGTGTTCGCAGGATGCCAAGCACATCGGCTAGACCCATTTGTTCCAACACATTGTCAGGCAGCAAGCAGGCTGCAGCAGCTGGCTGCCCATCGATTGCAGCAGCAAGAATCGCCACAAAACCCTTAACCGTTGGGGCCTCTGGTGCCACTTCTGCGATCAAACTGGCCATGCCGTTGGTCACTTCTGCCCAAAGAAAAACAGGCGTCTGACACTCGGGCACGCGACGGTCTTCCGAGACCTTGCGTGACTGGTACTCTTGAGAAAGAGGCGCAAGACTATTTGCATAGTCGAGCAAAAGCTCGAGTTTTTCCCGCCCGTCAAGGTCTGAAAACTCCTCGATAATTCTATCGAGTCGGGTTTGAACACTATTCATGCGCTTTGCAGTTCATGGCGATACAGCGTTTTTCGAAGAGCATGGTTTGCGTTAGGCGTGTGTGGAGGCAGAGGGAACCGGCGGCGATTTCTCGACAGGATAGCCAGCAATCGCACTCCCTTGCACGATCGGCATCCGTACGCAGTTGCCCCACTCCATCCAAGAGCCGTCGTAATTTTTCACGTTGCCAAAACCAAGTAAATATTTCAGCACAAACCACGTCAGGCTCGACCGCTCGCCGATGCGGCAGTAGGCGATCGTCCGTGCTTTGCGCTTGAGGTTCCCGTCACGAAGATAGAGCTTTTCCAAATCTTTTCGACTTTTAAACGTACCGTCCTCGTTAACAGAGAGTACCCAGGGCACATTAACGGCACCGGGAATATGGCCGCCGCGAAGGGCGCCTTCATTGGGGTAGTCGGGCATATGGAGGCGTTCGCCCGAATATTCTTCAGGAGATCGCACATCCACGAGTGGCTTGCCCGCCTTCTGGTGCTTAAGCACGTCATCACGGAGCGATCGAATTGAGTGGTCCTGCTCGGGGGCTGTGTAATGCGAGTGGGGATATTTTACTCGATCGCTCGACCACTCCCGCCCGTCTAGTTGCCAACGTTTTCGGCCGCCGTTCATGATCCGGCAGTTGGCGTGGCCGTAGAGTTTGAATACCCAAAATGCATAGCAGGCCCACCAGTTGTTTTTGTCACCATAGAGCACAACTGTTGTATCGTTAGAAATACCATTTAAGCTACACAGTTTCTCAAAATCCTCCCGGCTGATGTAGTCGCGGCAAACTTGATCCTGGAGGTCGACTTGCCAGTCGATCTCCACCGCCCCAGAGATGTGTCCTTGGGTGTAGAGTGCCCTGTCTTCATTCGATTCGACAATGCGGACAGAGGGATCAGACAGGTGCTCAGCGACCCATTCGGTCGACACAAGCACGTCGGGATGTACATAGTCAGCCATGATGCCGCCTCCTTCTGCAAGCTGGGAACGTAACGGTTAACAATCGAATCGTAGCCCATTGCGATTGCATCTGCAACGAGCCCGCGTGAGTCTGCGATTGCCGCAAAGACACCACGGCTCTCTCGCTGGAACGGCTTAGCGCCAGCCTGTACTCGTTAAACGCTCCTCGATTCGGTACGCTTATCCAACCACACCTTCTAATTTTATATAGGAGCAACATTCCGTCCAATGGGTCCAGCATATATTTTTCAGATTGCCGATCTCCATAAAAAGTTTGGCCAGCGCGAAATCCTCAAGAACATCAACGTTGCGTTCTATCCCGGTGCGAAGATCGGCCTGCTGGGTCGCAACGGCTCCGGCAAGAGCACGCTCATGAAAATCATGGCTGGACTCGATTTAGAATTCGAGGGCACAACGCGGCTAGCAGACGGCTTCACGGCCGGCTATCTCTCGCAGGAACCGCAGTTGGATCCAAACAAGACGGTGTTTGAAAACGTACAGGACGCCGTTGCGTCTACGCGTAAAATTCTTACGCGTTTTGAGCAGATTAATGCTCGGCTTGGTGAGCCAATGGAGCCAACCGAGATGGATAAGCTGCTCATGGAGCAGGCATCTGTCCAAGATCAGATCGAGGCACAAAACGCCTGGGATATTGACCGTCAGGTGGAGATCGCAATGGATGCAATGAACCTCCCTCCCGGCGAGTGGGCCGTCACCAATCTCTCTGGTGGTGAACGGCGACGCATTGCGCTGTGCAAACTCTTGCTGGAAAAGCCCGATCTACTCCTTCTGGACGAACCCACAAACCATCTTGATGCCGAGAGCGTAGCTTGGCTTGAGCGGCATTTGGCTGAGTACGTTGGCACCGTCGTAGCCGTAACGCACGATCGCTACTTTCTCGACAATGTTGCCAAGTGGATTTTAGAGATTGATCGCGGGCGAGGCATTCCTTGGGAAGGTAATTATTCGTCGTGGCTGGAGCAGAAGCGGGCTCGCCTTGCAGAAGAAGAAAAAGCGGCCAGCGTGCGGCAGAAGACACTCGACCGCGAATTGGAGTGGATTCGGATGTCTCCCAAGGCTAGGCAGGCCAAGAGCAAGGCCCGTGTAACCTCCTTTGAAAAACTAGCTGCCGAGCAATCTGCGGCCCGCGAGGATGAGGTTGAAATGTCGATTCCCGCTGGGAGATCGCTGGGCGACTTGGTTGTGGAGGCCGAGGGTGTGAGCAAGGCCTTTGGCGACAAGTCGCTGATTGAAAACTTCTCTTTTAGGCTACCGCCGGGGGGTATTGTTGGCATTATCGGCCCCAACGGCGCCGGCAAAACCACGCTCTTTAGGATGCTTGTTGGCCAGGAGAAGCCCGACAGTGGCACGATCAAAATCGGAGCCACGGTCGACATCGGCTATGTCGATCAAAATCGTGACGCTCTCGATCCAAATAAAACAGTGTTTGAGGAAATCTCAGGCGGACACGACACAATTGAACTGGGTAAGCGCACCGTCAATGCCCGCAGCTATGTCGCTAAGTTTAATTTTCAAGGCCCCGATCAACAGAAGAAGGTGGGCACGCTTTCTGGTGGTGAGCGCAACCGCGTGCATCTCGCCAAACTCCTGCGTCGCGGTTCCAATCTGCTTTTGCTTGACGAACCGACAAACGATCTTGACATAGATACGCTGCGTTCGCTGGAAGAAGGCATCGCCAACTTTGCAGGCTGCGTGGTTGTGATCACGCACGATCGCTGGTTTCTCGACCGCCTTGCCACGCACATCATCGCCTTCGAGGGCGACGGCTACGTGCACGTTTGCGAGGGGAACTTTGAAACCTATCAGCGACAGCGACGCGAACGCCTAGGCATTGACGCCGAAGAACCACACCGTTTTCGCTATAAGAAGCTCCAGCACTAAAAACGATTTTGACGGATTCCTCGGAAAAAAATACTGCGATGGCAGCGGGTTTGGATTGCTATTCTGGAAAACCCGAAATGCGATCGCTAGGCAATGCATGCAGCAAAACTTCCATTTTTTGTTCGGAGTGCTACGCACCCGGGACGGCATCGAGCTGCCCAGCCAGCACGTTATCCACTGGCCTGCTAAGCCATTGGCAGATGGATCGTAGCAGCATTGCGAATTTCTTTCGGTAACGGAAAGTAAACATTCTCCTCGCGGATTGTCCGTTCTTCAACGGTGGCGTTGTAGCGAGACTTCAGCCACTCAACACAGTCCTGCACAACGCTCTCAGGAGCGCTGGCACCCGCCGTGATTACAACCGTTTCATCACCCGTAAACCAAGCAGGATCGATCTCCCCTGCCCCATCGATCAGATGCGATGGAATTCCGCGCTCCCTGGCTAGTTCGGCGAGGCGTTGACTGTTAGAGCTATTGCGACTGCCCAGCACGATCACCAGATCAGCATCGACGGAGAGCAGTCGAACGGCCTCTTGGCGGTTTTGGGTCGCATAGCAGATGTCATCCTTGGGTGGCCCAACGATTTGGGGAAAACGTTCCTTGAGCCGAGTGATGATTCTCGAAGCATCATCGACCGA
>CAMBUD010000074.1 GCA_945871035.1 Planctomicrobium piriforme
CCCGAGCGAAACAGGAGGCTTGCTAATACGAAAATCGCCACCGTGCCGATCACAATGAACATCACGTATTGACGGAGGTGGCCGGTTTGCAGTTTTTTTAGTTCGATGCCCACATGCCACGTTGTGCTGGCAGTGGCATCGACCAATCCGTCCACGAGCGTGCGATCGATCCAAGCATCGATGCTGGCAAACTGCCTGGCCGTCCATGCAATGCCATCGATGATCTTGTCGATCACGCCGCGATCGATACTGCTGGCCAGATGCGCGATACCGAGGACCGGTTGCACAAATAGAGCCTGATTGAGTTCGTCTAAATACCAGCGCCGCACAAGAAACGTATAGATTGGCCGAAACGTCCAAGCCAGAAGGAGCGGCGAGATCCACCGCCACAGGTACAGTACCGCCGCCAGCAGCACGCCGGCAGCAGCCGTGGCAAACGCCGTGAGCGTGGCGGTGACGTGAACGGCTCCAGCATGGCTTTCATGCTCCGCCGGGACGGTCAGGCCAGCAAAGACAAAACCGCCGCTGGTGGTGGAATCGGTACCGGCTGGACGGGCCTGCTCCAGCATATTGGCGATGCCAAATCCACTCGGCAGCGTCCAGCCGGCGACGATTGCCAGCGCCGCCAATACCACCAACGGCGCCACCATGATCTGTGGTGATTCGTGGGCGTGCTCGGCAATGGAGTGGTCGCGAGCCTTGCCGGCGAAGGTCATAAACCAAAGACGGAACATATAAAACGCCGTTAGGAAGGCACCGCCTGAGACCGCCGCAAAAAGGATCCAGTGCGTCGGATTGGCCTGCGAAAAAGCCAGCGTTTGCGCGAGGATGGCGTCTTTCGAGTAGTAGCCAGAGAGTCCCACCACAAATGGCACGCCTGCGCCGATGATTGCCAGACAGCCCACGAGCATGGTGCCAGCTGTCCAAGGCATCACTTTTGCAAGGCCGCCCATCTTGCGCATGTCGTTGGTGTGGCAGGCATGGATCACCGATCCCGAACACAGAAAGAGCAGGCTCTTGAAAAATGCGTGGGTGAAAAGGTGGAAGAGACCCGCTACCCATCCGCCGACGCCAAGGGCCAGCATCATGTACCCCAATTGGCTGATCGTTGAATAGGCCAGCACGCGTTTGATGTCGGTGGCAACCAACGCAATCGTCGCGGCAATGAAGAGCGTGGCTGCGCCGGTATACGCAATGATGAGCAGCACATCGGGAGTCAACAGCGCATAAAAACGGCCCATCAGAAAAACACCCGCCGCCACCATCGTGGCCGAATGGACAAGCGCAGAGACAGGGGTTGGGCCTTCCATTGCATCCGGAAGCCAAACAAAAAGTGGGAACTGTGCACTTTTCCCCACACAGCCGCAGAAGATTCCCACGCCCGCAACAAAGAGCAGCCAGCGGCCGTAGCCCATGGCCCGCCAATCATCGATGCGGCTGGCAATCTCGCTGGCACCGTCTGGCGGATTTGTGGCGTGATCAATAGCGATCTGCGCGACCTCGTGTTGGGCTGAAAATTTCACCATTCCATCGGGCACCTGGAGGGCGTGATGGTTGGCCGCCGGCCGCACGAGGCTGAAGAGGCCCTCGTGCACAGATTCAACGCCGTCGGCGCCGGTGCGAGTTGAGTCGGCAAAGTGGAATGTGCCGAGCGCTCCCCAAATGGCCATCAGGCCGATGAGCATGCCAAAGTCACCGATGCGATTAACGATAAATGCCTTATTGGCAGCGGTGGCGGCGCTTTGTCGTTCGTAATAAAAGCCGATTAAAAACCACGAGCAGATGCCGACGAGTTCCCAGAAGATGAAGACCATTGCCAGATTGCCAGCAATGACGATCCCGAGCATTGAAAAGCAAAACAGAGACAACGCCTGAAAGAAACGCGGAAAGCGACCGGGCCTGTGCAGGTGACCGCCAGCCGACAAGGAAACCTCGTGGTCGGTGACCGCGTCCAACTCGTCGCTCATGTATCCAGCGGCATAGAAATGAATGCAACTGGCGATGAGGGTGACGACCACGAACATCATCACCGTGAGTGCATCGATGTACCAACCGATGGAGAGCTTGAGGTTTCCGGTTTCGTTTCCAGTCTCGTAGAGCGTGTACCAATCGCCAGAATACGCAATCGGCCCGGCAGCAACGGGCTCTCGAGGAGCATCCGCCTCAGAGTCTTGCGGCTTTGCATGCGAATCATGCGAATCATGCGAATCCGCGGCATGCAAATCATGCGCGGCCACCTGCACCGGATGAGCTTCGAGCCAGATTCCAAACGCCGCCAAGGAGAACAGCAGCGACGCCACGATTGCAGCCGTCGCCACCCAGGCGGCGTTCTTGCCTTGCGGGCCCATGCGCGGTCCAAAAAAAAGGATCGCCACAAATGACGCCAGAGGCGTCAGCCATGCAAGACCCAGCAGCAGCGGCAGTTGTGAGGCAGGATCCATAGAAGGCGTTACCCGATCACCCTAAAGTTGTCAGCCCTTGAGATCGTCGGCTTGATCGATGTCAACGGTGGAATGGTTGTTGTAAAAGTTGAGCGTGATTGCGAGCGCCACGGCCGCCTCGGCAGCCGCCAATAGAATCACAAAGAGTGCGATTGCTTGGCCATCGAGGCCAATGGTTGGTGCACCCTCGCCACGCAGGTAGGCCGATCCAAAAGCGATGAAATTCACGTTTGCACCGTTGAGCACAAGCTCAATGCCCATCAGCACTCCCAAGGCATTGCGTTTGATGGCCATGCAGACAATGCCCGCAGTGAAGAGAATCGCGCCCACGACAAGATAGTGCGACACGCTGATGGGATCGCCAAGCCCGCCGGCGGCCATCAGCACTGGCTCTAGATTCATGGCCCACCCCCGGCATCCAAGCCCGCAGTTTCGGTCGAGCGTGGCGTGCGTCGTCGCTTGGCACGGGCCAGATAGGCCGCCCCCACAAGCACCACCAACAAATGCACAGAGACAATTTCAAAGGGCAGGAGGTAGCCACTACGCGTTGATGGGTTGAGCGCAGCCGCCTGCGTAGCCGACACGGGCCGCTGCCCAGCTGGTAACGCAGTTGTCTCAGTTGTCGGATCAGCGTCCACCCGCACACCCAACAGCGCCATGCCCAGCGGAGTCGCGGAGGGAGTGCCCACATCCCCCACAGCCGGTCGCCGCCATGCCTCAACTGAAAACGCCGATTGCAACAACACCGCTAGCAGCGAGGCGGCAACGAGGCCGCCGAGCACCTTGTCGGCCGGACTGGTACGAATGGAAACCAACGGCGCCTGGGCCGTGAGCATCACACCAAAAACGAGCAACACAAGCGTGCCGCCCACGTAGATCATCAACTGCATTGCCCCCACGAAATCGGCGCCCGCCAAAAAAAACAGCCCGGCTGTTGCGCCTAAGGACAGCACCAGATAAAACGCCATTCGCACCACGTTTTCGGTGAGCACAACGGCAACAGCAAATCCGCAGGCTGCAGAGGCAAAGAGATAAAAGAGCAGGCTATGCCAGTTGATCGCGGCTACGAACACCGGCAGTGTCGGGCTTTCCATCATGGCTGTACCCAGCTGAGTGATGGCTTTGAAACCAATGGCTGTGCCGGGGTCGGGGCCGGCGCTGCTGGTGCTGCTAGTGGTAGTGGACGCAAAGTCGCTGCCCGACCGCCCGGCCCTTCCAGCCAACCTTCACGAATTTCACCAGCCGGTCGGGCAAGGCCACGGATCAGTCCACCTGGCAGCAGGAGTTGCCAGAACATCACGCCCGCAAACATGAGGGCGGCAATCGGCGTGCAGTATTTCAGGCAGGTGGTCATCACCTGGTCAATGCGAAGTCGGGGCAAGGTCCAACGCACCCACATCATCACCAGCACGCCTAACGTAGCCTTGCCCATCAGATTGCCGCAACCAACCAATCGCACCCAGTAGTTGGCCGTGTCACCGGTGCCTGCGCTAAAGCCCAGGAGTGCCGCCAGAGGAATCGGACCATTCCAACCACCCAAAAACAAAATGGCGGCCAGCGCACTGACGAGAAACATCGATCCGTATTCCGCCATAAAGAAAAAGCTCCAGCGGAGACCGGAATATTCTGTGTGAAATCCGGCGACAAGCTCGCTTTCCGCCTCAGCCAGATCAAATGGGGCACGGTTGACGCTGGCCACAGCGCACGTCACATACACCCAAAAGATCACAAACGTGAAGGGGTCGTGAAACAGATACCAGTTGGTGAGCCAACCAGACTGTTTTTCGGCGATGGTCACCAGATCCATGCTGCCGGCAAGCATCACCGGAACCACCACACACATTCCCAATGGCACTTCATAGCTCACCACCTGCGCTGCCTCACGCATGGCACCAAACAGCGACCACTTAGAAGCCGATGCATAGCCAGCCAGAATCACTCCAAACACCTCCAAGCCCAGCACCGCAACGACAAAGAAAACACCCACGTTGAGCCGTTGGCCAACAAAATCGAACGCGAATGGCAGAGCGATGAAAGCACAGAATGAGGCACAGAAGCTCACGTACGGCGCCAGCTTAAAGAGCATGCCGTCGGCTCCCGCGGGCATCAGATCTTCCTTGGCGAGCAGTTTGATGCCATCGGCCAACGACTGCAGCCATCCAAAGCGGCCACCGGTGCGGGTTGGTCCCAAACGGTCTTGAATGCGGGCAGCAATTTTTCGCTCTGCCCAGATAAATACCAGCGCGCCGCCAGCAATGACATTCAACACCAAAAATGCAGCTACGCCCGCTGTGACTGACCATGCCAGCCACTCGGGAAGTCCAGCAGTAAAGATAAGAAAGTCAGCCATCTGTCAGGGCTCGCACGCCGACAAAACAAACCGGCTAAATACGGGTTTCTCGGCCGGAAACCCAGATCGTGAAATTTCGCACGAAGTGTGCACTATGGCGTCAGGAATCACAAGTACCGCCCGTAACAATCGTCAGAAATGAACACCCTTTGCAGCGGTCGCCTCCGGCTCTCTACGCCATTGCCGGGGCCGTTGGTGCGCGGTTGGCATCTCGGTTGGCAGTTCGGTTGGCAGTTCGGTTGGATGCGCGGTTGACTGCTCCGAGCGGTGTGCAGACCATCCTTGCTATCTGTCGATCTCGCCCATCACGATGTCGAGACTCCCCACAATGGCCGGCACGTCGGCAATCAGGCAACCCCGGCAGAGTTCGTGGACAACCGACAGGTTGGAGAACGAACTCGATCGAGCACGCACCCGCCACGGAATCGGCGAGCCGTCGCCGACAAGGTAAAAGCCCATCTGTCCCTTTGGACACTCTGTTTCCAGATAGGCGTCGCCAACAGGAATTTTTTCCATGAGTTTGAGCGGTTCGCCGATTGATCCCTTGCAAGCGGAATAGCGATCGATGGCCTGCCGAACCAGATCCATGGACTGCACGACCTCGAGCATCCGCACAAAAAATCGATGCCAGCAGTCGCCCAGCACGGCTTCGGTCGGCACGGCTGGGTAGATGTGGTCGCGCGGATAGCGACCGTCTTTTTGCACGGCAACTTCAAAAGCATAGCCGTCGTACATGGAGGTGTAGATGCTCTCGCCATCGCGTCGCAGATCTTGGTCTACACCGCTGCCCCGCAGCACAGGCCCCGAACAGCCGTAGTCGATTGCCATCTCGGGGGAGAGCACGCCGATAGCAGCCGTGCGTTTGACAAAGATCGCGTTGGTTGTGAGCAGCGTGTGGTATTCTTGAATCACCGGCTCAAATTGATCGAGGAAGGCCTCGCACTTTTCCAGCCAACCGGGAGGCAGGTCGGCGGTCAGGCCTCCCACCGTGATGTAGCTGTAGGTCAGCCGCGCGCCGCATGTTTCCTCAAAGAGATCGAGAATCTTTTCACGCTCCCGAAAAGCGTAGAGAAACGGACTAAACGTCCCCAAATCCAAGCCATAGGCGCCCATCCCGACCAAGTGGCTCGAGATCCGGCCGAGTTCGGCAATCAGCACGCGCAGGTGACGGGCTTTCTCGCTCACCTCGTGCCGCATCAGCTTTTCTACAACCAGAGCCCAGCCAAGATTCATGTTCATGGCGGCCAGATAATCCATCCGGTCGGTGTAGGGAATCCACTGGCGGGCGGTCAGATTTTCGCCAATTTTTTCTGCGCAGCGATGGAGGTAGCCGATGTGGGGTTCGAGTTCTGAAACAACCTCACCGTCGGTCCGCAAAACCAATCGCAACACACCGTGCGTGCTGGGATGCTGCGGCCCCATATTGACAAGCATCTCGTCAGTGCGAACGTCAAACTCGATGATCCGCGGATCGTCGTTGGTGAGTGATGCCATTGAGTGGAGTCCCTTTCAGCGCTCTCTGTTTTCGACTGCTTTATAGCTTGGGCCTATTTGGCTCGTATCCCGTGATACTCCAGCGGCATCTGGTAATCTTTTCGCAACGGGAAACCCTCCCAGTCTTCGGGACACAGAATCCGCCGCAGATCGGGATGGCCCGTAAACTCGATGCCTGAGAGATCATAGACCTCGCGCTCGTGCCAGTCAGCGGTTCGCCACACACCAGCCACGCTTGCCACCGCGGGCAGGCTCCCCGGCAGATCATCTTTCCAACGCGGCAGCTTTACTTTGAGCACAAGACTCACTCGCGATACTGTGCTCCAGAGGTGGTAGACGATTTCGGTGTGCGGCTGCCACGTAACTTTGGCGGCCTTTTTAGGATCAGGCTCAAGCCAGTCCACGGCTGTGATGCACTCCAACGAATCAAACCGTGAGTCACTCGACTCCTTGAGCCAGCGGCAGACGGGGAGCAATTTTTCGGCTGTCACTTCGACCCACGGATCGATTGCTTCCAGATGTGTGCCGGCAACGGCACCGGGAAATGCCGCTTCAATTTTTTCTAGAAATGCCGGGCCTCTCATCCACGCACCTGTGCTTTTAAAAGCGGCCGCTGAGTGGAAACAGCCCGCACCCAGTTGAGGTCGCCACGATTCCAAACGTAGGCGAAACCGACCAGCAAAACGGCAAAAAACACTGCCATGTCGCAGACAGCCGAGCGGGCCAGCAAGGCACCGGCACGGGCCACAGACCATTCCCCTTCGGCAACGGCTAGGCTGCGCTGGCCGCGATTTTTTTCGAGGGCTTGCAGGGTTGCGGGCGGGACGACGAATTGTGGAATGGCTGGCTGTGATAGGCCCAGTTCTTTGAACAGGCCAATGGCTGCGGGCGAGAGCCCGACCCCCAGAGAAGCGGATGTCAGGGCTTCTTGAGGTGCTTGTGGTGGCAGTGTTTCTTGCACCGTTACCAAACTTGGATCAGACAGTTGCACCGCTTTGCCAAACACCGTGGCCCATGGAAAAAACAATGCCACCTCAACGTCAAAAATGATGAACAGCAAAGCGACCACGTAAAATCGCAAGTCAAACTGCACGAAGCTAGAACCGATGGCCGGCTCGCCGCACTCATACACCTCAAGCTTTTCCGTGTTGGGTAGCCGCGGTCGCACGAGCCAACCAACCAGCATATTGACGCAGAGGAATGCGGCCCCAACCGCCACAAAAAGGGCAACATAACCGGCGATCAGCACAGGATGCATCGAGGTTGACTCACTCATGCGGGCTCACTGATTAGGACCACCATGCACCGGATCGACGATCACTTTCGCCGCCGAAACAGCCGTTGGGTTTATGGTTGAACGGCCCCAAGCAACGTCGACTGGGAGCCGCGCAAAGTCGACAATGGTACCGTCGCGGCTATAGCAACTCAGATCGTGAGAGGCTCCCATGAAGATGCAGTCAACGGGACACGGTTCGACGCACAGCGCACAAAACATGCACTTGGAATAGTCGATCGCAAAACCACTCACTCGAAAGCCCTTGCCGTCGGTGACGCGCTCTTTACCAATGTATATGCAATCGACCGGGCAGGCTTTTGCGCACTGATCGCAGGCGATGCACGTTGTTAAGTCGAAGCGGTGGAAGCCCCTGTATCGGGAGGCAACGGGGACCGGCAATTCCGGATACTCAAAACGCTCTGTAAAGGTACGCCGAGTTTGGTTGTACGTGCTTGCAAAGACCCGCAGGGTGACACGCATTCCAGCTAGCACCGTGCCAACAGCGGAAAACAGGTTGTGAAACCACTCGTTCATGGCGTGTCCAGTGACGCTCAATTCAATCAGGGGATGTGTCCGGCGAGAGTATAGGAATGCCCCCGGCCCCAACAAGTGTCGGCACGCGTTTCCCCCGCTGGAATCGGTTTACAGCAGTATTTTCCCGAATAAATACGCCTTCATCTTTTCCAAACAACTGATACTTTATCAATCCCGGCCCCGTTTGGCTGAAAATAGGGCCCGACTCGCTTGACGAATTGGGGGAAACCGTTAGATTTAAGGGGCTGGACACGGATCGGTCGGCGGCGAGGAAGGATCTATGCTGGTTCTGTCGCGAAAAAAAGATGAGAGCATCGTCATCAACAACGATATCACGATCGTTGTGATAGAGATCCGTGGTGACAAAGTCCGTTTGGGTGTTGAAGCTCCCAAAGAGGTGCCCGTTCACCGCCGCGAAGTGTTCGATGCCATTGTCCGTGGTGAGCCCGTCACTCCCCGCCCTGACAGTGTCAGCAACCACGTCAGTGCTGATGTGCGAACTGATGCGCTAGATGATGTTCAGCCTGAGGCCCAACCGTCGCTAAAAGCTCCCCTACCCGTTGCCGATGAGTGAGTGGGTAACTCTTGATTTGGCCATGGGCCATTGATTAAGGGCTCTTGAGTAGGCTAGCCTGTCGGAGCCTGATAGCTTGTCGGAGCCTTTAGGATAGCCTTTTCTACCGACACCAGTTGTGGCAAAGCTTGTGGCAAAGAGCTGCCGTGCCTGTCCTTATCGCGCTTTAATGCGACAGAGGGAGGTCACAGTTTATGCCAGCGGTTCCATTGTTTCTAGCGTTAGCTTGACGATTTCATTCATCCGCATTAGATACGAATCGTTTCCAAATCGGCTGGGCTTGTTGTCTGAGGAGTGTATGTTTCAATTGTGATTTTTTCGGCCCCGTCGTCTAGCGGTTAGGACACGGCCCTTTCAAGGCCGGGACCGGAGTTCGATTCTCCGCGGGGTCATTTTTTTATTGAGTCGCTTCTCCTGCACTCTCAAGCATTCAAACCCGGTGCTGCCCACCGTCAACCAGTCCGCCAATTGGGGCCGCTGCTATGCCTGATATCACGACAGTGGACCAAGAGTCTGGGCTGCCCGATTCTGGCGGCTCCATTCCATCTGAAAACAGCGGCGCTTCAACTCCTGAACAGCCACCTGCGGGTGCTTACGACGCGGTGCTGCTCGTGTCATTCGGCGGCCCCAATGGTCCAAGTGATGTTCTTCCATTTTTGGAGAATGTACTCCGCGGCCGCAACGTGCCCCGCGAACGGATGCTGGAGGTGGCCGAACATTATCACCACTTTGGCGGCAAGAGCCCCATTAATGAGCAGAATCTTGCACTGCTCTCAGCCTTGCGTGCAGAACTGGATCGCCGTGGCCCTCACCTGCCCGTCTACTGGGGCAACCGCAACTGGCATCCTCTGCTCAGTGAAACACTCCGCGAAATGGCCGACAACGGCGTGAAACGCGCGATCGCGTTTGTGACCAGCGCCTACAGCAGCTATTCGGGTTGCCGGCAGTATCGGGAAAACATATCTGCCGCCTGTGCACTGCTTGGCGACCGTGCACCGCAGGTCGATAAAATTCGCGTTTTCTTCAATCATCCTGGGTTTGTGCGTCCGATGGCAGCCAATGTTACTCGCGCCCTGCAGCAGTTTCCGGCCGCTGTGCACAGGCAGGCTGCCGTGCTGTTCACGGCCCATAGCATCCCCATTTCAATGGCCGATTCCTGCCGCTATTTTGTGCAACTCACCGAAGCCTCGCGACTCGTAGCCGCCGCAGCAGATGTGGCTGCTTGGCAGTTGGTTTTTCAAAGCCGCAGTGGGCCGGCAACGCAGCCTTGGCTCGAACCAGATGTCTGCGATGCCATTCGCACGCTCCACAGCCAAGGAGTGACTCACGTTCTGCTTGTGCCGATTGGCTTCATCTCGGATCACATGGAGGTGCTCTATGATCTCGACACGGAGGCCGCTGACCTCTGCAGGCAACTCGGCATCGCGATGGTGCGGGTTGCAACCGTCGGCACCGATCCGGATTTCGTTGGCATGCTACGGGATTTGATCGCCGAACGGGTCTGGAATCTCCCCGGCAGAACCGCCATCGGCAACTTGCCTGCCAATCACGATGTTTGCCCCCTTGACTGCTGTCCGGCACCGGCACTCAGACGCGGAGCAGTTGTCTGTGACGCTGCTTTGCCCACGGTCGATCCATCGCAGGAGAATCGCTCCGCGTGATGCTTCCGCTAGCCGGCAGGCCCAACCGTGAACACGTCGTGCTTGTGCATGGTTACCTCGCCAACACGTTGATGCTGTCGTACATGCGGCACCGGCTTCGCAGTCTCGGCTTCTACACTCAGGCCTGGGGCTACTGGAATATGCAATGCTCCATCGTTCGGCATGCTGAACGATTTGCCAACGATCTGATGAACTTGGATGCCGATCCTGTTGTCAGCACGATCCACCTTGTGACGCACAGCATGGGGGGCATCATTGCGCGGGCAGCACTGGCTCGCTTTCGGCCGAATAAGCTGGGGCGTTTTGTGATGCTCGCTCCGCCCAACCGGGGCTCTTTTGTGGCGACTGCAGTGGGCAAAGTGCTGGGTGGAATCTTGAGACCGATCGCAGAACTCTCCACAGCAGAAAATAGTTTTGTCAATTCACTCAGCATGCCAAGCAACTTGGAAATTGGTGTCATTGCTGCCAATCGGGATGCCCTGGTCTCACTGGAAAGCACCCGCCCCGCCGTGCCACACGCCCACATCACGCTTCCCTGCAGACATTCAAGCCTGTTGTTTCGCCGAGACTGCGCTGATCTGGTGGCAATTTTTTTACAGACAGGTTTGTTTGCACCACAAACAAGCGGCGGCATGCCTCACTGAGCCTGGCAACCTCAACGGGCTGCAAGCCAACCAATCACGCCAAGTGGGCTTGAGCCGCCGCCACACCCACATACGATTGCCGCACCTTGAGACAGGTTTGTCGAAATGATTCTGGGCGACTAACGCCGGGCAGTCGCAGCGTTTCTATTGGACCGCGACGAAAGACCAGATCGCCACTGGCATACCACTCCTGTCCGGGATTCACCACGAGATCAATCGCATCGAAACGATCCAGATCGACATACTGTTCTACCCTCGGATTGATGCCCCGCTCGATCAAGACGCGTCGATTCGTCAATCGGTAACGACGAATGGCCCACGGCAAACGCATCGAGAGATAGAGCATCAGTCCCAGCGGCATGCTTGCCAACAGCGCAAGTCTTCCCACTGTTATCGGTCCACAGCCAGAGCGAATGCGAAACAGTCGGCCCAGCCATTGACCCAGTGACGTGGCACCCACCGAAGGCCAAACCGTCATGATCGTCGCCTCGGAAATAGTCGGCGGAAAAACTCCGGCAATCGCCGATGCACGGGGCGCAGAACCGGCGGTTGATTGTGTTGTCATGAATGCCTCAAAGCCCTCAGCCAAGAAACCGGCGCGCTCAGCAAGGAGGCTGGCAAGTATCCCGACTAGCGATCGCCCAAAATCGTACCGCGACAACTGCAAAGCGAAAGGGGACACCCTGAATAAAAAGAATAAAAATACAATAAAAAAACCGTTGGGGCTCGGCTGAGCCCCAACGGGTCGAAGAACTTTAATTTTCTGGCAGTTTGCCGTCATTCACTGGATTGCTCCTGTGACTCGGCAGATCTCTTTTGGCGGCATCCCCTGCTCGATCTTTCGACCAGAACAGAGGCACGATCGTCTCCACAATCTTTTGAACCTGAAGCTTTCCGCCCAGCAAGTTTGCATAAATGTAAACTGCTAAGCGTTCCACAATCAGGGTGCCATCGCAGACCAAGGCCTGCAGCGTTCAATGGCGTGATGCCAAAGAACTAATGGCGATATCCTTAGAAAGGAGGTGATCCAGCCGCAGGTTCCCCTACGGCTACCTTGTTACGACTTAGTCCCAATCGCAGAGTTCATCTTAGACGCCTGGCTCCTTACGGTTACCGCAGCGGCTTCGGATGCCCCCCACTTTCGTGGCTTGACGGGCGGTGTGTACAAGGCTCAGGAACACATTCACCGCGGTATGCTGACCCGCGATTACTAGCGATTCCAGCTTCATGCAGGCGAGTTGCAGCCTGCAATCCGAACTAGGGCGCGTTTT
>CAMBUD010000075.1 GCA_945871035.1 Planctomicrobium piriforme
GGCTCTCACAACGCTGCAGGCAAAGCGACCATTGCCACGTCGGCCACTTTGCCACCGAAGTGCGACATGCATGACACGATTGATGGTTCGGAGCCGACCGCCCAACCCCCGCTCGACGAAAAGCCAGTGCAGGCGATCGACAGATTGCGAGTTCAGGCGGCAATATTTAACCCCGATGGCCAAGCCGTCGGTGGGAGTGGTCAGGGAAACCTCCACACATCTGGGCAAGCGAAAGCACGCCCTGTCCTCGTGAACATGCTGAAAAAAAGAATCGCCGACGCCGTGCCAGTGGAGGAGGTGCGCGTGCCTGAAGTGGGCAAGCCATGCCCTGTTAGCAACAGCGACAATAGCCAGACTTTCAAAGCCGACAAACGCTACCTAGTTTTCCCTCGCCCCAACGGACTCAACGGGGAAAATAAAGTTTTTGTGAAGCTAGATGGGGAACTTTTCTTTGCGGAGTATGACGCGGTGCTTGCGAGTTCAGACCCCGATTTCTGGACCTATATCGACCTCAAACTGCACCAAGGCAAACAAGTCACGGTCAGCGTCACGGGCCCGAACGCCGATGGAATCGCCCTCGTAAAAATGAGCGACACCATTCCTAGCAAAGTTCCGCTTTACCACGAACCCGGTCGTCCGCAAGTTCACTTCTCACCGCTACGCGGATGGCTCAACGATTCATCGGGAATGTTCTACCTGAACGGCAAGTGGCACTATTACTACATGAACACCCGGTTCGGTAACCAGATGGCTGGCGTGAACAACAACTGGTCGCACGCAGTCAGCACCGATCTACTGCATTGGCAGGAAGAGCCCATGCTTCACACGGTCATTCGTGGTAAGCAGTGCTATTGGACCGGTTCCGCAGCGGTGGATGTAGAGAACGCCACGGGACTCGGCAAGCCAGGTCAGCCTGCGGTGGTCTTCGCCTGCAATCAGGCGTTCGATGTGCCGAATCCTTTCACGCAATGCTTCTTCGTCAGCACCGACGAAGGAATGACGGCGAAGATCGATCCCGAAATGATGTTCAAGGCACTGCCGAAAGAGGACAATCGACGCGGCGACGGAAGTCGCGACGACATGATCCGCTGGTATGCGCCAGAAAAGAAATGGATCCTGCTCATTTACAACAAAGCACCAACACCGGACGCAAAACGGAGTTTCTTTTTCTTTGAGTCGAAGGACCTCAAAACATGGACGGAGACCAGCGTGCTGGAAAATATGTATGAGTGTCCAAACTTCGTGCAGATGCCACTCGACGGTAACGCCAGCAAACCGATGTGGGTGGTATGGGGCGCATCAACCGAGTACCGCGTGGGTAATTTCGACGGGAAAAAATTCACCCCAGTCCATGACGATCTGCTCCTTGCGCACCATGGCGACTACTACGCCTCGCAGGTTTTCGACAACGCACCAAATGGGCGGATCATTCAGATGGGGTGGGGATGGGTGTGTAACTACAATACCGAATTCACGCAGATGGCTACCTTCCCCATGGAGCTTAGCTTGAAAAGCACGCCACAAGGCCCACGACTCTACGCCGAGTTTATTTCCGAACTATCCACCCTGCGCGACGGCGGCAGTAGCAGAAAGGATACCGTCATCAAACCAGATGCCCCGATGAGTCTTGGGGACGTGACTCAGCCGATGGAAATTGATGTGGAATTTGAACCCGGCACAGCCAAACGCGTGTCATTCACCGGTGCGGAAATGAACGTGAACTGGGATGCCGAAACCCAGGTCGTGGAAGTGCAGGGAGTAAAGGACTTCAAAATGGCGGCGGATGGTACGGTTCCGGCGCGAAGAGTGATTGCCGCTCCACAAAATGGCCGCGTGCAACTCCACGTGCTGCTCGATATTCCCTCCGTCGAAGTTACCACCAACGGCGGCGAGCACTACATCATCAAAGGTCGCGACTTCAAAAAAATCGGAGAGAAATCCCCGCTGCAAATTGCAGTCGAGGGAGGCAACGTCACCTTCCACCGTCTCGATATCTATCCGCTCAAGTCCATCCAGCCACCGGTGCCGAAGTAGCAACGATGTTTGTACAACCACTGCGCATTCTTGCACTCGCAATACTCGTTACGACCACCGGTCTTACTTTCGCCCAAGACACCCCGGCACTCACGCAGGAACACTCGCGCACCTTCACCGCAAACAAACGTTATCTGATTTTCCCCCGTGCCGATGGACTGGTGGGAACAGACCAGATTGCCGTAGAGGTAAACGGCAAGCCTTTCCTATCTGTCTTCGATTCACCGATTGCGAAAACCGATCCGGATTTCTGGACGTATCTCGACTTGAGTTTGATTCAGGGGAAGGGAATCACAGTGCGCATGCGTGGTCCCAACGAGGCTGGAATCGAACTAGTGAAGTTGAGCGACACCATCCCCGGCAGGTATCCGCTTTACCACGAACCGGGACGCCCGCAGGTGCATTTTTCACCGCTTCGCGGTTGGCTCAATGATCCTTCGGGAATGATCTATTTCGACGGACTGTGGCATTTGAGCTACGCGAATACGCGGTTCGCCAACCGAATGGCCGGCCCGAATAACGCGTGGGGTCATGCAACCAGTCGCGATCTGCTTCATTGGGAGGAAGCGCCGATGCTTCTCAATCCTGTGCGCGGGCAATATTCGTTTTGGACGGGAGGAGCGGCCGTGGACGTAGAGAACACAACGGGTTTGGGCCATCCCGATAAGGCGGCACTGGTCTTCTCGGCGAACAACGGCAGCGATGCTCCCAATGAATTTACGCAGTGCGTATTTCCCAGTATAGACGGGGGCATGTCCGTCATCTTCAACCCAGAAATGATGTTTAAGCCACTGCCCGCAGATGTCGAGCGGCGCGGCGGTGGGACACGCGACCCGATGATCCTTTGGTATGCCCCGGAGAAAAAATGGGTACTGATCGTTTACAACAAACCAAAGGACGGGAAGGACGGATTCTATTTTTATGAATCACGCGATTTGAAAAGCTGGCAAGAGACGAGCGTATTGGAGGGGATGTTTGAGTGCCCGAATTTGTTTGAACTGCCGGTGGATGGAAATCCTGCCAGAAAGCGTTGGGTGATATGGGGCTCAGACACGTCCTACTACGTTGGTGTTTTCGACGGCAAAACATTTGTCCCCGAAGGTCGCAAACATCGGATGCATCTCGGCGGGTTTAGCGCATCTCAGATTTTTGCCAACGCGCCCGGCGGTCGCATCGTCCAGATTGGCTGGGCCCATTTGCCAGAGTCTGATTTTCAATCTGAGTTTACGCAGATGGCGTCCTTCCCATTGGAACTGAGCTTGAAAACAACGCCCCAAGGCCTCCGACTCAGTGCAGACTTCATTTCGGAACTGGCCACACTGCGCGATGGTGGCAGTGCCAAAAAAGATATTGTGATCAACCCAGGCAAGCCCCTGATTCTGCCGAATGTTCCCGACGTAATGGAACTCGATATCGAATTCGATCCGGGGACCGCTGCGCAGGTGACTATCACAGCCAATCAACTGAACCTCAAATGGACGGCCGCGACAAACGATTTGGAGTTTAATAGCTCAACGATACCAGTCGTCCCGAAAGGTGGCCGTGTTCGACTCCACGTTTTGCTCGATGTTCCCTCATTGGAACTAGTCTCAAATGGCGGTGAGTACTACACGTTCGAACCACGCGACTTCAAAAAGCTCGACGGGACATCGCCACTGAAAATTGCAGCCGAGGGAGGCGCCGTTACCCTCCACAGCCTCAACGTCTATCCGCTCAAATCCATCCAGCCACCGGCGATACAAGAGTGAGTCAAAAACGCCATAACGAGACTGCCACAGACGATTTTTGCAGGTTGGGACGGCGTCTGCCAACCGTCCGCAGCCTGCCAGCACCACCTGTCAAGCGGTAGCCGATTGCGAAAACGCCATTGGCCGGTCTATCCTTAAGCGGTCTATTCTCAATTCATAAGCTCAAATCATAAGATTGAGCTAACTCAGCCTGTTGGTGAACCCCAGAGATCCTGCGTGACGATGATCCCGCGTCTCCAAATCACCCTTCGTGCTTGTGCCCCGTTCCTTGCTGCCGGGTTATTGGGGCCGACTGTGTCTGCGACTGAGGTGCCGGATTTCCAGCGGGAGATCCGCCCCATCCTTTCCAGAAGCTGTTTTCAATGTCACGGGCCCGATGCAGCAGAACGCAAAGGCGGAAAGGATGGCGGCGAGGGGCTGCGACTGGACACGGAGGAAGGCGCACTTGCGGCGCTTGATGACGGGGCGGCAATCGTTCCCGGGCATCCGGAAAAAAGCGCACTGCTGGCTCGCATCAAAGCCAGAGATCAGGACGACCGGATGCCGCCGCTGAATTCGGGCCGGGATCTTGCGCCGCACGAGATCGCAAAGCTGGAGGCGTGGGTTATAAGCGGCGGCAAATACGGAAAGCATTGGGCGTATGAAAAGCCCCGCCGCCCAGCGCTACCGGAAGTAATTGACAAGGCGTGGGTGCGAAATGGCGTGGACGCTTTCATCCTTGTGCGGTTAGAGCAAGAGGGGCTGGCTCCGCAACCGGAAGCGGATCGACTGGCCCTCGCGCGGCGGGTATCGCTGGATCTCACAGGGCTGCCGCCGACGCCGGAGGAGGCTGATGCCTTCGCCCAAGACCAATCGCCTGCCGCCTACGAGCGCTATGTGGATCGACTGCTAGCGGCACCCGCCTATGGCGAACACTGGGCGCGGCAGTGGCTCGACCTTGCACGCTATGCCGACTCGGCCGGCTACGCGGATGACCCGCAACGCACGATCTGGGCCTATCGCGATTACGTCATTCGCGCGTTGAATACAAACCTACCGTTCGATCAGTTCACCATCGAGCAACTCGCCGGCGACCTGCTCCCGACTCCAACAGACGAGCAACTCACTGCGACCGCCTTTCACCGCAACACCATGACAAACAACGAGGGCGGAACAAACGACGAGGAGTTTCGCAACGCCGCGGTGGTGGATCGCACGAACACGACACTGTCCGTCTGGATGGGAACGAGCTTCGCATGCGCGCAGTGCCACACGCACAAATACGACCCGATCACCAACGCGGAGTATTTCCAGGTCTTCGCGTTTATGAACAACACGCAGGACGCAGATCGCAAGGACGAGTCGCCGTTTTTGGGCGTTCATAGCGCCGAACAAAAGGCACAACGTGCGTTGTGGGAGGCAGAGTTGGCGGCGGTGGAGGCGAGAGTCAAAGCGCCACCCGCGGTGCCGGAGGCAGCGGCAACCGAACCGACAGACACCACAACCGATGCCAGCGCACTGCGTAAGCAGATCGCCGACATGCAGCAGACAACAGTGCCGATCCAGCGCGAACTCGATCCTGGGCAACGCCGCAAGACGCACCGACAACTACGAGGCAATTATCTCGCGCTCGCCGAGGCGGTGACAGAGGGCGTGCCCGTCGTTTTTCACCCGCTGCCCGCCGGTGCCCCGCTGAACCGCCTCACGCTGGCACGCTGGTTGGTCGATGACGCCAACCCGCTCACGTCGCGCGTCACCGCAAACCGATCTTGGGAATCGATATTCGGCACCGGCATCGTACGGACGAGCGAGGAATTCGGTGCCCAAGGCGAGTTGCCGTCGCACCCGGAGTTGCTCGACTGGCTGGCCACCGAGTTGGTGCGTGAAAAGTGGGACATGAAGAAGTTGCTTCGGCTGCTCGTGACCTCGGCAACGTATCGGCAGTCGTCGAAAGTAACGCCGGAAATGATCGAGCGCGACCCCGCTAACCGGCTCCTCTCACGCGGCCCGCGCTTCCGTCTCAGCGCCGAGATGGTACGCGACCAGGCGCTCGCGGCAGGCGGGCTGCTTTCGCGCAAGATGTTCGGCCCGCCCGTGCGTCCGCAGCAGCCGAGCCTGGGCCTTTCGGCAGCCTTTGGCGGGTCTCTCGACTGGCAGAGTAGCAGTGGCGAAGACGCCCATCGCCGCGCGCTCTACACCGAATGGCGTCGCACCGCGCCGTATCCCTCACTGACCACCTTCGACGCGCCGAACCGCGAAGTCTGCACCCTACGCCGCAACCAGTCGAACACCCCGCTCCAGGCGCTCGTCACGCTGAACGATCCGGTCTTTCTCGAGGCCGCGCAGGGGCTCGCACGCCGCATGACCAAAGTCCCCGGTACCAGCGCGGAGAAAGCCGCCCGCGGCTTCCGCCTCTGCCTGACGCGCCCGCCGACCGCGCAAGAAACTGCACGTCTCATCGCGCTCCACGACGAAACACTAGCCTTTTTCAAACAGTCCCCCGATCAAGCCACTGCGCTTGCCACCAACCCCATCGGGGCCGCCCCGGCAGGTGCCGATCTACCCGACCTCGCCGCGTGGACGAGCGTCGCCAACGTCCTGCTCAACTTGGATGAAACGCTGATGAAACGCTGATGCACCCTCAATTCGATCTCCTTCAAACCCAGACCCGGCGCGCGTTCCTGCGTAGCTCTGGCCAGTTTAGTCTTGGCGCCATTGCTGCGCAGGCATTGCTTTGCCAAGACGCACAGGCACACCCTGCGGTGGTGCATCCTTTTGCGCCCCACGCTCCCCATTCTCAGCCCCATTTTGAGCCCAAGGCCAAGCGAGTGGTCTATCTCCACATGTCTGGCGGTCCACCGCACCTCGATATTTTTGACTACAAGCCCGAGTTGGTGAAACACAACGGCGAGCCTGCGCCGGACCAGTTTCTGAAAGGCAAAACCTTTGCCTTCACCACCGGCACGCCCAAGCTCATGGGCACGCCGCGACAGTTCGCGCAGTATGGCAAAGGCGGTATCTGGATGTCCGACGCGGTGCCGAACTTTCACGGGATCGCTGATGAAATCTGCGTCGTGAAATCGATGTTCACCGACCAGTTCAACCACACGCCCGCCGAACTGCTGCTCTTCACTGGCTCGGCGCGCCAGGGCCGGCCCTCAATGGGATCGTGGGCGACTTACGGTCTCGGTTCAGAAAACGAAAACCTGCCCGGCTTCGTCGCGTTGATCAGTAGCGGCGTGCAGCCCAGCGGCGGCCAGAGTCTGTGGGGGACAGGGTTCCTGCCCTCGGTCTTCCAAGGCGTGCAGTGCCGGTCAAAGGGCGACCCGGTGCTCTATGTGAGCGACCCAGCGGGGATGGATCGGGAGTTACGACGCAAGACACTCGACGCCCTGCGGGACCTCAACGAGGAACAGCAGCGCGAACTCGGCCACCCCGAAACGGCAACGCGCATCGCGCAATACGAACTGGCTTTCCGGATGCAAACCAGCGTCCCTGAGGTCATGGACATTTCCCGCGAATCGCAACACATTCTCACCGATTACGGCGCCCAGCCTGGCGACGCCAGCTTTGCCAACAACTGCCTGCTGGCCCGCCGTTTGCTCGAGCAGGGGGTGCGTTTCGTGCAACTCTTTGATTGGGGCTGGGACTTCCACGGCACCAACAACAGCGAGGACATCCGCGACGGGCTCAGCGCTAAAATGCGTGCCACAGACAAGCCCGTGTCCGCGCTCATCCGCGACCTTCGGCAACGTGGCTTGCTCGAAGACACGCTGGTCGTCTGGGGCGGTGAATTTGGCCGCACGCCCTTCCGCGAAGGTCGCACCGCCGCTAGCGGTGTGCTAGGACGCGATCATTTCCCCGACGCCTTCTCGATTTTCCTCGCGGGCGGCGGCATCCAAGGTGGCCGCAGTTACGGCGAGACCGATGAACTCGGTTTCTCTGTCGTAGAGAACAAAGTCCACGTCCACGACCTCCAAGCCACCATCCTGCACCTCCTCGGCTTCAACCACGAGAAGCTCACCTATCGCTTTCAAGGCCGTGACTTCCGACTGACGGATGTGCATGGGCGGGTGGTGAAAGATATTCTGTGACCGAAACGGGGACAGGTACAGTTTCTTCCAAAGGGGGGGTGCGGAAAACTGTACCTGTCCCCGTTTCTATCCGCTTGCAGCCGTGGCCAATCAATCCGCCGCGTGCATTTCAATCACGCTTTCCCCTGCCTGGCCACGCGGGCTCTTGGCACCTGGCAAGGGATGGGGAATGCCTTGTTCGTCGGCGTGAGCCACACGCGTATCCCACTCGACAAGCCCTTGCTTATTCAGCGTCAGTCGCAGCAGCCAGCCGCTGCGGCAGGGGCCTTCGTCAAAACTGTCGAACACAAAGTTGCCGAGGCTGTAGACAATCAGGTGGCCTTTGTAATACTCAGCCCCCTGCGTGATGTGCGGATGGCCCCCCACCACGACATCGGCCCCAGCGTCGATCATCACTCGCGAAAAATCGCGCTGCCGGTCGTTCGGTTCCGGCTGCACCTCGTACCCCCAGTGCATGAAAGGAATCACTAGGTCGGCCTTGTATTGCGTGCGGGCGAGTTGAATATCTCGTAGCACGTGTTCATCCTCGCTCCAGGCTACGCCGGCCCGCGACTCTCCTGCCTCGAACGCTCGTGGTTTGAACTCGTTGTAGCCCAACACTGCGATCCGCAGTCCGTGAGCCTCAATGATGAGCGGCCGATGGGCCTCGGCCAGATTGCGGCCGCCGCCAAAGTATCTGAGATTCGCCTGCTCCAAATGTTGGCACTGCTCTACAAGTGCTTCGGGCCCAAAATCGCCCGAATGATTGTTGGCGACACACACGGCATCAAAGTAACGCAATAGCAGCGGGATGCAGCGTGTGTCGGCGCGAAAGTTATAAGGCTTTTCGACTTTCGTACCGCTCCGCGCGATCACGCACTCCAAGTTGCCAATCGTAAAATCTGCATCCGTCAGTGTGCTCGCGAAATCCAAAAACGGGTCGACCCCCTTCGCCACTTCCTTGCCAGGACCATCGTCGAGCATGATGTCCCCGGCAAACACGAGGCACACCGTGGGCAGGTCGTTTTCAGCGGCAGAAAGCGAGGAGGCAAAGAGGATCGCAAATGGCAGCGAGTATTTGAGAACGGACTTCACGGCTGAACTCCACGTGAAAAGGGAAACTGAGGTCATCTTTGATTGGTGGCTAACTGATTGAATCGTATCAGTTTCAGCGCACCGCGTTGTCCTCGCAAGCCGGGCCGAATTGTGGATCGAGAAACGGGGACAGGTACAGTTTTCTGCACCCCCCCTTTTGGAAGAAACTGTACCTGTCCCCGTTTCTAACCTCACGGGGCTCCGACGGGGACCGCGCGGTAGACGGCGGTGGCGTTGGAGTTGATGGTCTGGGTCATCGTGTACGTCGAACCCGACGGGATCGTGATCGTCCACTTCTGAGCGGCCTTGGCGGCATTGGCATTGATGTTCGAGTCGGGCACGTTCGCCATGGAGTTGTAGCGGTAGAGGTTATAGGTGGTGCCGGGATTCAGGCTCGAGACGGTGATGGTGAGCGTCACCGGCTTGGCGGCGGGTCGGATGTTTGTGCCGTTGACGATGCGAGGCAACTCAGCGTTGACACTGGTCGTCAATCGCACGGGTACTGTCTCGTGGCTCAGATCGATGATGCCGGTGACGGCGAGTCCATAGTTGGGGCCGTTTCGTAGCGAATACACCGGCCTCGTCTTGGCGTTGGCCTGTTGGCGTGTTGCCGGGAAGGTGCCGAACGAATAGCTGAATACATTTTGAGGTAGGCCGCTCGGAGTACCGGTCCACAGGCCGTTGTCGTTGAACCTGATGACATCGTTGCTGTAGTAAACCGCTGGGCCGACTAAGGAGTGGGTCGACGTGATTCCG
Organism: Planctomicrobium piriforme; assembly: GCA_945871035.1. Lineage (GTDB taxonomy): Bacteria > Planctomycetota > Planctomycetia > Pirellulales > UBA1268 > BAIKAL-G1-2R. The sequence goes on from CAMBUD010000075.1 coordinate 9,686, forward strand.
GTGGCGACCACGATGTGATCGTATTCGGCGTCTCCGGCATTGAGGTTCTTCGTGCCGTGGAACCGGGATTGGTTCATAAAAATACCCATCACAACCGGGTAGCCGGCTGTCACATTTGACTTGACCCAGGTGAGAAACGAGGCCGTATTGGTCTGTTTGGCAGTGTTGAAGGTTGTCGTGGTGAGATGCATCGCCTTGGCCGCGGAGACGTCGTTGACGCCCAGTAGAAGTTGGGAACTGCTCCGATTCTGTGGGGTGTTATTGCTGGCGAGCGCGCGGGCGTCGTATTGAGAAATGTACTGGCCGTAGTAGAGACCGGCGCTGATCAACGAAACTTCGCCGCAATAGCCGTAGTTGGCGTTCCATTGGATGCGCGGCGGAAGTTGGTTCGCGGAACTGTAGGTATTTGCGACCGTCGCCGAGGCCGCTTGCAGCAGTTGGTTCGCGCGGAATACCAGGGGCATCGCCCCGGCGAGAACGGCAGTGCTGGTGCGCAAAGCAGGGCCGATGACTGCCGCGCCGTAGCCCGGCGTCATGATCGAGGACTCTGCCCACGCAGCGACTGTCTCACCGTTCATAATAACGCGGGGCATGGCCGCCATTGGGGCAGCGGCGAGCATGCAACGCGGTTCCAGATGCTCCGCCACGAGCCTCGATTGATGGGCCCGCTGCGACAGGTTTTTGCGTGGCATGACGTGCCTCCCAATGACAAGTTCGGACGAGTTCGTGCCAAAAATTGTATCAAAAAGATAGCCTAATCAATGGCACTTCCGCAAGCGTTCAAAAAACGGGGACAGGTACAGTTTCTTTCAAAAGGGGGGTGTGCGGTTTTCCGACTTGGAAGACTGCTATAAGTTACAGTCGGCTTGGCGATCCTCTCGAAGAATAGCCTGCGAACTAGGAACGTGATTGAATGGTTTTGTTGTGCGTACTCGCCGCCATCTATGCTGCATTTCTCGTGTGGCACGAACCGTGGTTCTCGCGGCGACTCAAGCCCGGGGAGGCCGCATCGCTTCTGCATGGGAAATACGAAGACATGGAGGAGACGGATCCCCAAGAGCGGCGGGCATTTGAGGCGTTCATGGACGCCGACGACGGCCGGCCGTTCTACATGCTGAACCTGATGCAGTATCGGGAGCGCGCCGAGTATCGAAATGGGCTCCAACCCGATAGGATCGCTGCCGCTGGCATGACCGGCCGTGAGGCGGGGCGTCGCTACGCGCGGGTGGTGGTTCCCGAACTGCTCAAGCGTGGGTGCTATCCCGTCTTCGTGTCGCGTAAAATCTCCAATTTTCTCTCTGCTGGCAGCGGCAGCGACTTCTTCGAGGAAGTGGCGATCGTCCGCTACCGCAGTCGAAGAGCTATGCTATCGATGGCAGCAAGCAAGTCTTTTCTCGAAGGCGTGCCACACAAGTGGGCGTCGCTCGAGAGAACGGTCGTCGTGCCGTGCCGGCTCATGCTGCTGCTCGACCTGCGCACACTTGTGCCGCTGGTCCTACTAGCCGCGTACATGCTTGCGAGTAAGCGTTAAGACAAGCCCCCCCGAGAGTCCTTGGAGCATTTCCTATGACAGACAACAAGCACACAAGCGTCTTTCTAAAAGTGGGGCTTCTGTGCCTGCTGGTAGCGGCTCTCGTCACGGCGGGGTTCATGCTGATCGGCGGACAGCAGGGCATCCTGCTGCTTGTGGCCACGATGCGGCGGGCCGAGCCCGCGGCCAACCGACCGGTGGTGTGGGAGCAGGGGCCGGCTGAAACGTTGGAAAAGCGGAAGCCAAACATCATTGTCATCCTGGCCGATGACATGGGCTCAAACGATATCACATTCAACGGTGGCGGCGTCGCGGATGGGGCCGTCCCTACGCCGCACATCGACTCGATCGGACATGATGGTTGCAACTTTCCACTGGCGTATGCCGGGAATGCCACCTGCAGTCCGTCACGTGCGGCGCTCATGACCGGCCGGTATCCCACGCGTTTCGGCTTCGAGTTCACCAGTGCCCCGATCAACTTTGCCCGCGTGGTGGCGTTGAACATGGGCAATCCATTTCACAAGGCCATCTACCACCATGAGCGGGAAAAGGACGTGCCTCCCTTCCAGACTCAGGGCTTGCCCACGAGCGAGATCACAATCGCAGAATTGCTCTCCGAAGTGGGCTACCACACGGTGCACTTGGGGAAGTGGCATCTCGGCGAAAC
>CAMBUD010000076.1 GCA_945871035.1 Planctomicrobium piriforme
AAGGCACACAATTATCAGATGTGCTGGAGAAGCAACGCTGCGAGCCACCCCGTCGCGTGGCATCGCTGGTGCCGAATATACCACCGCAGCTGGATGAGTTGATTAACCGTTTGCTGGCAAAGGACCCAGCGTCGCGGCCTGTGAGCGCGCTGGCGCTTAGTCGCTTGCTAATGGCAATTGAACTCGTGATGGAATCCACTCCTCTTGCTGCTGACGAAATTGCTGCCTTGCCCGAAAATCGTGGCTTCCCAGCCAACCCGACGGCTGGTTTTATTTCCGGTCAAATGCCGGCCACAAACGCCGCTGCCGACCGCAAACCCACCGGTGCTGCTGCCGTAGAGCACCCACCAGCAGCTTCTCCGGAAGTGTTCATCGATCTGCTGGCTCCAACGCGGGAAATCGTTCCAGCAGCATCAGGCACTTCCGGGGCTCTGCACAACGTTGGAAAAACAGAGCCTTTCACTGGGCGGCAGCCCCCGCCGGCTGACCCAAGCATGCACAACCCTGCTGGACAGCTTAGAACTGAAAAAGTAGCCGGTCAGCCAACGCGATTGCCCACGGATGTAGCAGCGGCGAAGACGTACGTTGAAAGAGTGCCGACAGACCGCTTTACGACGGTCGTGGATCTGGAGCGTGCAGCACAAAAAAAGACACAGCGTGATCGACTGCGACAACAGCGGCTGAAGATGGGAACTGCTTGTTGCATTGTTGTGATTCTTGTCGGTGGTAGCTATTTGCTATTCAAGCCCCTTACGGCCGATCAACTTTACGACCGCATTCAAGCGATCGCCCGTAACGACAGCGTTGACCTCCGCGATGCACGCCCCGCAATCAATCTCTTTTTAGAACGGCACCCTCGCGATCTACGGGCGACTGAAATTCAACGGCTTGATCAGACGCTCGATCTCAACGCATTGGAAAAGCGGGTGCGACGGCGGGTGTCGAGTAGCAAGCCGCTTGATCCCATCGAACGCGACTATCGCGCGGCGATGTCGAGAGAAACAGAGAGCCCCTCCGCCTGTGCGGCAGCACTCGAAGCGCTGCTAACACTTTATGCACTGCCGGAAAACGCTTTGCGGTCAGATTCTGCTGAATCGAAAGGTGTAGACAAACAGGTCTGGCTGGCGCTTGTCCTCCGGCAGGCAGCACGGCTTAAGCCTTTAGCCGTGCAGGAGCAACTGGAGGACGTGCGGCGTGCAGCAGAAATGCTGGCCGAAGCTGACGTGCTAGCGGCCGCCGCTGCCCGTGATACCGACAAAGAAGAGGTAGAAAAGCTCGATGAGCGCCGCAAGGCACTCCTTTGCAGCGTGATCGAGACCTATTCTTCAAGAGCACATGCCGCAGACATAGTCGATGCGGCACGGCGACAACTTGCCGAATTCGAATGACAGGCCCCTGGAGTGGGCAACGGTAACGAACAGACTCCTAGGTAGAATGGTATGAAATGGACGCAACTCGATCACATCGCTCAACGGCGAACAAAAAGTCAGCTGGCTTTTAAGCATGCGGAACAGTTGATTCCTGGCGGTGTCAATTCTCCTGCACGGGCCTTTGGTGCCGTCGGAGGCACACCTATTTTCTTCGCTGCAGCCAGCGGCGCACATCTCACCGACATCGATGGCAACGTCTACCTAGACTACATCGGTTCCTGGGGCCCGATGATTCTTGGGCACCGTCATCCTCGAGTCGTTGCCGCCATCACTGCAGCGCTTGAGTGTGGCACCAGCTACGGTGCACCAACTGAGGCCGAGAGCGTTCTGGCAGAGCTGATTATCGGCGCTGTGCCGAGTATTGAGAAAGTCCGAATGGTTAGTTCTGGTACCGAAGCGGCAATGAGTGCCGTCCGTCTGGCTCGTGGCTTTACTGGGCGAGACAAGATTGTGAAGTTTGCGGGCAACTACCACGGGCACGTTGATAGCCTTCTGGTTGCAGCGGGTTCTTCAGCGGCCACTCTCGGGGTTCCCAACTCCCCCGGCATCACAGCCGGCACGGCTCAAGACACGATCGTTCTCGAATACAACGAGACGGAACAACTCGAGGCACTTTTTAAGGAAAAAGGCAGCACAATTGCAGCCCTTTTGATGGAGCCGGTCGTTGGCACTATGGGGCTTGTCGTTCCGGAAGATGAGTTTTTACAAGCAGCCCGTCGGCTCACGCAGGCCCACGGAGCGCTGCTTGTTTTTGATGAAGTGATGACGGGCTTTCGACTCTCATACGGCGGCGCACAACAGATTTTAAAAGTCACTCCCGATCTCACGACGCTTGGCAAGATCGTGGGCGGCGGCCTGCCACTGGGTGCCTACGGCGGGCGGGCCGATGTTATGAATTACGTCTTACCAGTTGGAAAAGTCTTTCAAGCCGGCACGCTTTCTGGCAATCCACTGGCTGTTGCCGCCGGCACGGCAACGCTTTTGGAACTTCGCGACCATCCACCCTACGAGCAGTTGGAGCGGCGTGGCGGCCTACTCGAACAGGGTTTTCGTGCGGCAGCCTCCCGGGCTGGAGTACCGGTTTGGATCGCCCGTAAAGGCAGCATGATGACCATGTTCTTTCAGAAACAATCACCCTCAACTCACACACCAAGCGGCACGGATCAAACCATCGTCCCCGTTCGTGGCTGGAAAACTGCGTCCCAAAGCGACACGGACCGGTATGCAAGATTTTTCTGGGGCATGATTGATCGCGCCTGCTACATGCCTTGCAGCCAATACGAGTCGCTGTTTTTCTCCATGGCACATAGCGACAGTGATATCCAAGCCACAATCAAGGCGGCCGAGGATGTGCTCACTGGCATGGCGTGAATCGCGGCCCTGTCGCCAGCGCTAGCGATCTGCATTGAGAAAAAGAGAACTAATGCAGGTGTAAGTCGATCACTAAAGGCAGGTGATCGGATGCGCTTTTCGACAGGCTTGTTTTGATTATGCGTGCCTGTTTGATTTCTATGGCACCACGCATAAAAGCTTTATCGAGCGAGCCAATTGCGAGCCAAGCCGGAAATGAGCGGAAGTTTTTAATCGGTGCTGTAATCTGCGCAAAACCGTTTTCATGCAAGGCCTTATCCGCAAGCGTGTTTCGCCAGTCGTTAAAGTCGCCGACGATCAGCGTCGCCAGATTATCTGCGGAACGAAAGAGCATATGGCCGAGCAATCGTTCGATCTGCCAGTGGCGCTCGCGTTCGTTCAGACCAAGGTGTGTGTGCACCACATGCAGCAGTCCCTCCGGCGAATCAATCAGCACGAGCTGCGCGCCACGCGACTTGCGCAGTCCTTGCTGTAGCGTGATTCGGTGTCGACTTTCAATGGGCCAACGAGAGAGCAGAAGATTTCCATATGTGCCAACGCCCACGTGCACGGTTGGCTGAAAAATAGAGTGGTAGTGAAAATAATGAGCCAGCAAGCGCGGCTGATCATCGAAGTGACTGCGGTGCACCAATCGGTCAACTTCCTGCAGGCAGATAAGGTCGGGGTTTTCAACCTCGATGCAATCGATGATCCGTTGCAAGGAATACTTCCGATCGCGACCACCGATCCCTTTATGAATATTCCAGCTTATGAGTCGCATGCTTACTTGCCCATTTCTGCACGACGACGCATGTAGCACCGCTGCACTCGGGCCACGCATGAACGACCGTCGGCGCTGGTGCTACTACAGATGGCGGTCGGCTGCGCCGCCTGCTGCACGACTGCACGCACCCGCGTCGGCACGCCGTCTGCCAAATCGCTGTCAATGTCGTCGATCGTCAGTCCGTGACAGGAACAGAGCGGATTATTTTGATCCTTGGGCCAATACAAGCCGTGGGCATCAACAATGCCGATCGTGCGTTCGTAAGCATCGAAGTATGCGATTTCACACGTATCACTCGCGCACCAGTAAGCAGGCTCACCGATCGCATCGAGCAAACCTTTTTTTACGTGCGCGTAAACCGTATGGGCAGACACCTCAACACCGTCGTTGCCACATTTCGGGCAGCGCGGAGGAAGTGAGTTGTCTGGTTCCTTGCAGAAGGCTTTATTCATGGGCTGGTTATTGTAGTGTGTCGCTTTCGATCACTTTTGCCGCAGCGATTCCGACCCCAATCGTAGTTTGTACTCAAGCGGTTACTATGGGTTGGCAAGGACTTATAGAACCATGCGGCTTGTAGAATCTACGTTTTTAGCCAGACCGTCTTTGCCTATGCACACTCACGCTGACATTCGAATCGGTACGATTGTTCCCGCCCATGAGCGTACAGGGGAAGTGATCAGCCAAATCCTGCCACACGGATTTGAGACTTTTCAGATCAGTTTTGGAAAAACAGTTGGCGACTTTCCGATCGCTAACCTTGCACAGAACGTGCAGCGCGCACTCGCACAACACCCTCCTGAAGGCTCTGATCTACCGAGCAGAGTAAGCGCAATCAGCGTCTACGGCAATCCGCTCGTAAGCCCGGAAACAGTCCACGATTGGGAGCAACTCATCGACGCTGCCTCGCTGTTTGGTTGTGACATCGTTTCAGGATTTGCCGGTCGTATTCCGGGTCGGCCGGTGCCGGAGTCGTATGGTCATTTTGGCACGGTCTTTCGACCACTCGCCAAACGCGCTGCAGACAGGGGTATTCGTCTGGCGTTCGAAAACTGCGAGATGCGCGGCTCATGGGAGCAGGGGGAGTGGAACTTTGCTCATGCACCGCAGGCGTGGGACGCCATGTTCGCGGAAGTCGAGAGCCCTGTGATCGGTCTTGAGTGGGAGCCCTGCCACCAGATTGTGAGCTTTATCGATCCGCTGCCGCAATTGCAGCGCTATGCGTCGCGCATCTGGCATATCCATGGCAAGGACGCAACGGTTCGCTGGGATCTGGTCCGTCAGCACGGCATCCGTGGAGGAGTGCCGTATGTCCACCACCGCACACCAGGCTTTGGCGACACGAACTGGACCGATCTTATCAGCACGCTGCGAATGTGTGGCTGGCAGGGCAGCATTGATATTGAGGGCTGGCACGATCCTGTCTACCGCGACAGCTTGGAAATGACCGGGCAAGTGGCGGCACTCGATTATTTGCGTCGCTGCCGTGGCGGGCGATTTGTGCCAAACCCTTATTAAGGCCAATAGTCGCGTTGCAGTTTTTTTCTTTTATTCGATGGCTCATCTCGACCAATGACAGTAGCTTTCATGAATGGCATGAATGGATTGTTTTCTGCAACATGGCAGTGGTGGGTCATTCTCTGGCCACACGTCTTGGCGGCCTCCGTGCTGACAATCAATACTTTTGCCTCAGCGCATGCCATTCTTACCAAACGAGACAACCGCTCCACCATTGGCTGGGTGGGTCTTATTTGGCTATCCCCTGTGTTTGGAGCAGTTGCTTATGCGATTCTGGGGGTCAACCGAATCCGCTCTCGCGCCAACCAACTGCGCGCTGGACAACTGCGGATCACCCATGAAATGTTCGGGGCAATACCCGATGAAAAAAGGCTCTGCGACGCAGTCGGACCCGATCGCACGCCGTTGCGGTCGCTGGGGGTGCTGGTAGGGCGGATCACAGATCGACCACTCGTTGATGGCAACGCGATCGAACCGCTCTACGGCGGCGACGATGCCTATCCTCGCATGCTTGCGGCGATCGATGCGGCTACAAGCAGCATCGGGCTTTCAACTTACATCTTTGATAATGATCCCACTGGAAAAATATTCGTTGCTGCATTCCAAAGGGCAATCCAGCGGGGCATTGACGTGCGCGTGCTCGTCGATGGCATTGGCTCAAGCTATACCTATCCATCGATTGTCGGGCCACTGACGCAAGCCGGTGTCCGTGTGGAGCGGTTTCTACCCACAAGCGTGCCAATCTATTTCCCATACGCAAACCTGCGGAACCATCGAAAACTCTTAATCATTGATGGAAGCATCGGCTTTACTGGCGGGCTCAACATTCGCGACGGTTGCTGGCTTTCGCATCATCCGCGCTATCCCGTGCGCGATATGCACTTCCAGCTGCGCGGTCCAATTGTTGCACAACTACTGGAGGTATTCACGGAAGATTGGGCATTTGCCTCAGGAGAGGTCCTCGTTGGTAATGAAGCCGCGACGGATGGCGTGCGCTGGACACCACGCCTCGATGCCGTCGGACATTCACTCGCCCGCGGCATCCACTGTGGACCAGACGACCCCGACATCGGGCGGATGAAACGCGTGCTGGTTGGCGCGCTGGCGACCGCGCAGCAGTCAGTAAGAATCATGTCCCCTTACTTTTTGCCCGACGATGCCATTTGCCAAGCACTCGATGTGGCGGCAATGCGCGGCGTTACGGTAGACATCGTTTTGCCAGAGCACAATAATCTCGAGCTTGTCGGTTGGGCATCAACAGCGATGCTCTGGCAAGTGCTCGATTGCGGCTGCAACGTCTGGATGTCGCCGCTACCATTTGACCACACCAAGTTGATGATTGTTGATTCGGCCTGGATTCTCTTCGGCAGTGGCAACTGGGACGACCGCAGCCTACGACTTAATTTTGAATTTAATGTGGAGGTCTACGACCGCAATCTCGCCCGCACGCTTGACGATTATATTACCGGCGTCATTGCGCGTTCCAGACGCAAGACACTCGCTGATGTCGACGCTCGTAGCTTGCTTGTGCGTTTGCGGGACGGCATTGCCCGGCTATTCTCCCCCTATCTTTAAGATCTCCCTTGAAAGCTCGCTCTCGAGAAAGCTATCTCGGCGGCACGGTGATGAAGCGTTGCATGCCCGAGGGCGTGCGGCTTACAGTCTGCGTGCCTCAGCAGGCTTTTCAAGCCGTAACCGGCTGCCCTCACTCAGACTCTTTTTGAGCTATGACCACACCAAAACAGTCGCCCGAGTTACATGCTGATCTGATCGAGCAACTGCGGGCAATCGGCAGTGAGTTTCATGCGCGATCCTGGTCCCTTGGCACGAGTAGCAATTACAGTGCGGTGATTTCGCAGAGCCCACTGCAGCTGTTGATCACCGCTAGCGGAAAGGATAAATCAGCTCTGGGCCGCAACGACTTTGTCTGCGTTAACGCGACCGGAAATCCGATCGATAGCAGCCAACCACGTTCCTCTGCCGAAACGCTTCTGCACTGTCTGATTGCTCAACTCGTCCCAACTGTTGGTGCCGTACTGCACACGCACTCGGTATGGAGCACGATTCTCTCTGATGCCGATCTTCCTCGTGGGTGCTTGCGCATTGAGGGATATGAAATGCTTAAAGGTCTTGAAGGTATTGGCACCCACGACACATTTGAAGAACTACCAATCTTCGCGAATAGCCAAAGCATGCCGGAACTCGCCGATCGCATTCGCAGTCGCTTCGCTGCGGCCGATTGGAACAATCCGGCCCGACAGCCATTCCACGGATTTCTTCTCGCTCGGCACGGCCTCTACACGTGGGGCCGTGACATTACCGAGGCCCGTCGTCATATCGAAATCTATGAATTTCTCTTCGAAGTGATCGCTCGTAGTCGTGCGCTTCCACAGAGCCCACCACCGCGGCAAGAATGAACCACACCCCTCGGAGTTCTATCGATTATGGCAATTGTCACCATCCCCGCTGAAGCCCGACGCATCACGGATCAAGCTGAGATCAGAAGCTTTCTCGCCGTTCACAACATTCATTACGAAGTATGGCCACTGGAAGACCGGGTTGACCCTGCCTCTGCTCCAGAGAAGATTCTTGCTGCGTATGCACCGGAAATTGAAGAGTTAAAAAAGCGTGGCGGCTTTGTGACGGCCGATGTCATCGATATTTACCCCGATACGCCTAATCTCACCGCGATGCTCGATCGCTTCAACAAGGAGCACACGCACACCGAAGATGAGGTGCGGTTCATCCTGCAAGGGAGTGGCGTTTTTCATGTTCATCCACACGACACGCACTCCGCTCCGAGTGCCGTCTTTGCTATTGAGGTGGGGGGTGGCGATATGATTAGTTTGCCACTGGGCACCCGCCACTGGTTTGATCTTTGCAGCGATCGCCGCATCCGGGCCATTCGTCTGTTTCAAGACATGACCGGCTGGACGCCTTACTATCTTGAAGACGGAGTTCATGCCTCTTACCAACCGCTCTGCCTCGGTCCGGCATGGGTCGCCGGTGCGGGAAGGACGGCATTGTGATTGTCTTTGGTGGGCAGGGTATTCTGCTCGACGTTGAAGGCACAACGTCTTCCATTTCCTTTGTGTACGACGTTTTATTTGCCTTTGCACGCACGCATATTGCTGACTTTCTCACGACCCATAGCGGTGATGAGGTTGTCCGATCTGCGGCCGCCCACATAGCCGCCGAGGCTGGGTTGCAGGACCTATCGATCGACGATCCCGGCAGCAGGCTGCTGGTTGTCCAAGCGGCCATTGATCTCATGAACTGCGACAAAAAGACGAAGCCACTTAAAGATCTTCAAGGCATGATCTGGCGGCAAGGTTTTGCATCCGGTGAACTTGTCGCGCACGTTTTTGTCGATGTGCCACCGGCACTGGAGTGCTGGGCTAACTCGGGGTTGGATGTGCGCGTCTATTCATCCGGCTCAATCGAGGCTCAGAAACTGTTCTTTGCCCACACCTGTTTCGGAGACCTCGGCGGATATTTTCGTGGTCACTACGACACGTCGAGTGGGCCAAAACGCGAAGTGGCTAGCTATCGGACAATTGCAACTGCCATGCAGATGGAACCACGTCAGATCCTGTTTGTAAGCGACGTGGGTGAAGAACTCGACGCCGCTCGCCAATCGGGCATGGCCACGGCGCTGGCAAGGCGTCCTGGCAATCCTGACACTACCGCTTGCCTGCAGCACGAACAAATTGAATCTTTTTCCGAAATCATTTGCTAGACGACTTTCGCCACGAACACCGATCAAAAGATCGTAACGGGACCATTATTCCATGCCGGCTGATTCACTCTCTTTTTCAGAATCATCTGAGCCAGTTTTAGCCTGTGCTGTTGGCCTTTCAACTGATCCGGATCTCAGTGTTGCTATTGCCACCGCAGTCGATATGGCACACGGCCTGCTAAAAGTGCGCGCTGATTTGGCCGTTGTCTTTGTCTCGGCGGCCTATGGGTTATCGATTCGGGCGGCGATGGATGGGATTGCTGACGCCATCAATGCCACCGTTGTTATTGGTGCAACCGCCGAGGGCATACTGGCTGGAGACACGGAGTACGAATCGGGACCGGCGGTCACAGTGTGGCTCGGGCGACTGCCGAGTGCGCAGATCGTGCCTCTCTCGTTGGAATACACCCAGACCCCCGACGGAGGACTGTTTGGCGGCTGGCCAACGGAACTCGCAGGGGACTGGCCAAAGAATGCAGCACTCTTGCTGCTGGCTGATCCGTTCTCATTTCCGGTCGACGCACTGATCCGACGGATGGAAGAAGATCATCCCGGCGTACCGATTGTGGGCGGCATGGCAAGCGGTGGCCATCAACCAGGCAGCAACACTCTTGTGATCAATTCGCGGTCGTACGACACGGGAGCAGTGGGCATTGTGATTGGCGGCGCTGTCCGAATCCGTCCGGTTGTTTCGCAGGGGTGCCGACCGATTGGCCGACCAATGGTGATCACCAAGGCAGATGAAAACTCGATTGTAGAACTGGGTGGTCGACCGGCCCTTGAGCGTCTGCGCGAAATATACGGACTCCTCGATCCCGCCGATCGCCAGTTGGTGCGATCTTCGCTCCACGTGGGACGGGCTGCTAGCGAGTATCAGAATCATTTTAAACGGGGCGATTTTCTTGTCCGCAACGTGGTCGGTGCCGATCCCGAGTCGGGCGTAATTGCTGTTGGTGATCTCATGCGCACCGGCCAAACAATTCAATTTCACGTTCGCGATTCACAGAGTGCTCACGAGGATCTACATGAGTTGCTCTCGCAGACTAAAAGTCGCTTACCTGCACCGATTGGTGCTTTAGTGTTTACGTGCAATGGACGTGGAACGCGGCTCTTTGATGCAGCCCACCACGATGCGCAATGCCTGCAAGAATGCCTCGGGCCGATCCCGGCGGCCGGCTTCTTTGCCCAAGGTGAGATTGGACCGATCGGCCAGCGCAACTGCCTGCATGGATTCACGGCGAGTATTGCTCTATTTGAACCAGCGAGTCAGGGTACCGATTGAAGATCGAGTCCGTTTTGCTGCCCATTCAGGCAAACTACGGGAAAGCGGTAAAAAGCCACGACTGCTGGGCTGGCCGTTTCGACAGTTGTTTTTCAGTCTCAATAAAATGCCTTGACCCAAGCTCATGACGGGGCTTACGTTCCGAATCAAGAACGGCATTTTTAGCCTGCGTGTTGTAACTGGCTGACTCTGGAGACCTGCGTTATGCGACTTTTCTTGTTGAAGTTGAGCTCAATTGCATTCCTTTGCACGGCTACTGGCTGTGCCAGTGGCCCGCAGGGCAACAACTACGCCTACGCTCCTCCTTATGCGCCGTCGGTCTATCCGCAAGCTGCTAGCACGGTGCAGCCAACCGCCTACAATCCGTCTGCAACCATGCCAGCCGGAGCAATTCCGGCGAGTGCTCTACCGCCCGGCGCGATCATTGCTTCGGGGCCAGCCGTCGGATCACCGGCAACTGCTCCTATGATTGTCGGTGCTCCGGTCGTCAATGATGGCAGCGGTCAGACTCCACCTTGTCCGCCAATCGCTGTGCAATGATCTCACAATAAAAGATGCTTCCTAGTCAGGCTGCGGTTGAGGCTATCGTGCTACTCTGCTTGAACCGTGCGGAGATCTTTTGCGGGAGAACATTCTGAGATTTTTTCTGTTCTCCACTCCCGCCGTGCCGAGCCGTTTGCATGCAGCGTTATACTGAGACAGAGGTGCACAGAGACGCTTACGGCCCTCTACCGCCAACGGCGGTTTAGCTCAGCGCTTTTGCAATCACCGCCAGAGTTTTATCCCGGCCTTCTCGAGCCACGTCATCGAGGTTGCGTTGCCAATATTCTGGATTGTAAAGCTCAAGCGATACGCATCCCTTGTAGTCGATCGCCTTGAGCGTTTGCAGGATGTCCGTCAGCGGCAGGATTCCATCGCCTGGAAAGACTCTGTGTTCATCTTTTAGTTTTTCAAACGACACGGTTGCGGGGGCATCATTGAATTGAAAGATTGCTAGAAAGTCACCGCGCAGATGCTTGAGCCCTTCAAAGCCAGAATACCCAATGTGCATGTGAAACACGTCGGGAATGATCTTGGCGTGTGGATGATGTGCATCAATCGCGATGGCGGCCGCCTGTCCGAGCCGAGAGCAGCCCGGCAGAAACTGTACGAACACAAGGGCCGGATTAATCTGATATTCGTTGAGGCCAATCTCCAGCAGATCCCGGTAACGATCCGCAGCCCATTTTGGATCAAACTCCTGCCACGGCCGTGCTGGCTGTGGCACAACTTGAATGTGTTGAGCTCCAATCGCGGCAGCCTGCCGCATGCGTCGCCGCGAATCAACGAGTGACTTATCAAACTCTTCCTGAGTGGCTGGGATCGCGTTCCACAGTCCGATAACGCTCGGCACAAAAAGTCCGGCGTCCAGAATCCGCTTGCCAAGATCCTTCAGGCTGCCCCCCTGTTCCTCGTACTGATGCAGATCGCCTTCCCAAGGCTCAATTGCATCAAAGCCCGCCTTGGCAGCAATGCGAATTTTATCTTCGAGTGTGGCCGGGCGGATCGTTGCAGTATCAAGGCACAGCGGCCATGGGCTCACACCGTTTTGAAAATTATGTTTTGAAGACAATGACTGCGATGTGCTGACCGGTTCGGCG
>CAMBUD010000077.1 GCA_945871035.1 Planctomicrobium piriforme
CATCGCAGCAATTTCCTCGGCCACGTTCTCAGCCTCGCGGCTGCTCGTGACGTAGTTGATGACAACGTCGGCGCCGGCCTCGGCCAGACGCACAGCGCAGGCCCGGCCGATGCCACGGCTGGAGCCGGTCACCAATGCAACTTTTCCTGTGAGGTCGATCATGTCAATACATTCTCCATAGGTGAGACGGCCGACGGGCTTGAGTGTGTTACCAGCATGGTGGCTGGTTGAGTCGCTGTTGTATCCGTCTGTATGCGGTCAAGAATCCATTGCTGAAAGTGCGTGATCCGCTCCTCTCGACGGGAGATGAGGCCCGTTCCTGGATGACTCGACGACGCGAGCCCTTGCTGCACAGTTGGCAGCATCGAGAGGTCTTCGTTGACGACCGTCAGCCAGAAGCCCGACTGGACACGGCCCCAGTTTCGGATCAAGCCGTTCCAGACTGCCGAGGCACCGGCACGCTGAGACGCAAACCAGGTCATGAACAACCGGGTGCGGTTGGCCGATTCCGGCAGGAAGCTGAGAATGATCGTGAAGGTATCGGTTTCCGCAATCGTACATGTGGGATAAAGATGAACGTGTCGGTAGCCACCGGTCTGCGGGATGGCCGCGCCTGAGAGCAACACTCTTTCCAATCTCTGAATCCAAGGCACGGTGTCGCCGGGGCCGCAAAAAATCGAGATAGCCGGAAATAACTGATGGCTGCACTGCTCCTCCGCAGGTGCTGTTTTGAATGTCTTTGGATGCACCTCTCCAACGTGATAGCTTTCCAGCGTGTTCTCAATCGCCACCTTCCAGTTCACCGGAAAACAGATTTCTCTCATGCCAAGGAAGCCCATTGAACTGATCGTGCGAGCCACGTCGATGCCGCATTCCAAAAGACTCTTTCCCACGCTCGGGGCGTCTTTGGAAAGGGTTGCAAACACGAGCCCGCCGCATGTCTCTACCCGAACAGAGGTGAGCCCCAACATTCCCTTCTCAAGGGGCTTAAACGATGGTGCATCAGGAATTTTTTTTGTTGCACCTGAAACTTCGTCGTACTCCCAGCCGTGGTATCCACACCGCAAGGTGTTGCAAGAGCCCGTCGATTGACTTGTCAGTTTTGCAAGGCGATGCGCACAGACGTTGAGGAATCCACGGATTTCACCGCAGTGTCGCCGAAGAATAATTGGACAACCAAAAAAATCAAACGTTATGAAACTGCCGTCGCGGGGGAACTGCGACGTAGTGGCCACCACATGCCAAGCCGGCGTGAGCACGTGCTCACGCTCTGTGATGTACCAAGTGGGATCAGTATATGCACTCGGTGGGAGGAGCTGCGGAAGGTGCGTGTCGCTCAAAAACATTCGGCCACCTGCATGCTTTGTGAATCGCGGTGATGAGCGAAAATAGTTCGGTGAGGCATTCTCGTAGCGGCAATCGCCACCGAGTGATCGCCCGCGAGAAAAAACATGCCTGCCCCGCTCATGTTCAACCAGCGATTGCACATGCTCCATTGAAATCGGTCGCCGGACGAATACGAAATGTGTATCATTCGCGGGCGAAATTCAGTGTCGATGCGAGCCGCTTTATACGCTGCCTCTTTCGCTGCCCAGAGCATCCGTGGCGTGAGATCCGTGCGGTCTGCAAGCAACTCCACCTCCGCCTTTGTAAACCACGCATCAAGATTCTGATCCCGACGACAAGTGTTTCCCTTCAACGGTGTCGTTGCCGACACGCACGTCTCGACTAAATCGATGCCCACAAAAGCGTCGACGCAGGCCACAGCTGCCCGCATACGCCGAGTGTGCGAAACCGAAACGTATACCGGCGCCACTCGGCCGGAAACCGTCACGACTGGCCGCCCCGAGGGCATGAGTGTCGCCACACGCACCGTATCACCGAGGTCTCCGTGCAATTGATCTTGATGCGGTGACAAACCTTGGGTCAAGCACGCATCAGCGACTTTTTCTGCCAGTCGTCGAACACCGATTGAGGGCGTCTGTTTTAGGTGATGGCACGACTCCAAGAGCACGGTGCATTGCCAATCGCCAACGCACGCGTTTGGGCACAATTGATCAACCGGGAGCACGCGAGCAGCCTGTACCATTACCGGCTCCGATCGGATGTGACCGCAAGATGCAGTTTATCTACGGCAAGGATTGCACGACCATCGGCACCATAGAGCACGAAGTTATAGATGCTTTCAGAATGATCGTGGGAGCAATAAAAGAGCCGCAGCGTGCATTTTTCACCGATACTCGGCTGAGACACGATCCGTAGGCGTTCAAAACGCAGTGGCACTTCGACGCGTTTTCCAAGCAGGATGTAGGAGTAGACAGCGCAGCCGACCAGACAGCCATCCAGGAGCGCGATCGGTAGCGTCCACCCGGCGGCACCGCGGGGATGGGCGAGCACTTCGGGATTCGTTGCCACTAATCGACCCCAACCACCGTCGCGATCCAGAAGGAGACCCGAGAGCGTTCGGTATGCCGGACCGTGCTTGAGTGGTGCATCATTTTGATACACCATCGGATTGAATGGAAACGGCATCGAATCGAGCGATGAGAGAATCGGTTCCTTCAATTCTCCAGCGACTACTCCCGAAAGATGAACCCGCTCATCACTTTCAACCGCAATGGTGGCACTCCTCATTCGAGACCAACCCTGGACTCGCACCAGTCCATCCTGTGCAGCCGACACTTCGACTCGCAGTTGGCGACCTTGATCCGATGAAAACCCCACCGCGCGCTCAACGACAAAGTCGCGGATTTCCTGCACCTGCTGGCACGCTCCCGCTGCAATCGCCGCCTGGGCGAGTAATTCTGCACCCATCACGGCCGGCAGGAGCGGCCGCCCGTACTGCGTGTGCTCGCGTAAGAAGCAGTCACTCGTCGGATGCAGATGGAAACTCACCCACGTGGCATCGCCTTTTTTCTCCACAGTCCCAACAAGGCTGCCTACTTGCAAACGATTCATCGCAGCTTCAACGGCGACTGCATCTGTCGCACGGGCAGCCGATGGCAACGGACCACTGACGGCATCTGGACACAGAACGCTCTCCGTGACGAGTACCTCCACATCCGGTAGGCCGGCTTCAATCTCATCCATGAACCTGCCGACGCCCTCGGCCAGCGGCATAAACTTGAGTCCGAACTGCTCCAGCATAAACCGGCTCTCCGGCCGACTGGCCATTCCCACTTCGTCCCAGGCGTGCCAGTGAAATACGGTCGCCTTGAAACCTTTCTTTTCTCCGCGTGCCTTGCAGACGATTTTGGCAAGCATGTCGTTGGCCAAAGAATAGTCGGCCTGACCGACACCACCCATCCGGCCGCTGGTAGATCCAAAAGCCACAAGGTACTCAAGCGATTTGGTATCGATCATGCGCAAGAGGTTCTCCAAGCCGATGCACTTGGGACCAAGCGTCGCCTCGAGGCCTTGGAGCGTTTTCTTTTCAAAGCGGCAAGCCGATTCAAAGCCTGCTCCGTGGACGATGCCTCGCACCGGCCCCAACTCTTTCGCAACTTGCTGCACGAGCAACGCCACCTCCGCCGGCTGCGACATATCACATGGAAAATAGTCGGCCTCCACACCAGCAGCCGAAAAACGTGCCAGCGACTTCGCAATCTCAAGAGATTTTTCGATCGTCTTCCATGCATTCCGGGGATCGGTGTTGCGGCCGCGAGCGGCGAGCATGACACTGCCTTTGAGTTCTCGAAGCCCTGCTTCGTCCAGTGAGAGCCACGCCTTTTCAAGATCAACCGGCCGCGTGGAGCCAACCAACGCGAGCCTCACGCCATGCCGTTTGGCAAGCTCGAGTGCGCATGCGGCCGTAACGCCCCTGGCGCCACCGGTAAAGAGCCACACGCTGCCGCGCGACAGGGGCCGCTGTGATCCGTTGGCAACTGGCGTCGCACGAGGCGGCTGCGGCTTCGCAAAAGACTGTGCAACAGTTTTACAGGGAACCGTTGTCTGCCGCCGGCCATCGACAAAGCCAACCTCAACAGGCCCGCTGCCGTCCCGCATTTCTGCCACTATGTGTTTTGTGACAAAATTCAGTGGCGTGTTGGCATCGCAATCAACGATCCGTACATGCAAGCTGGAAAACTCGCGGGCAATGCCCTTCAGGAGTCCTGTCATCGCTCCACTCTCGACACATTCAATGCGGCCGGAGATGCCAAAATCACCGCCCAAATGAGTGACCGCCGTAAGCGTTGATTCGCCGAGATCGCCAGCCTTGGCCCGCAGCGAGATCCACCGCTGACAGGCGAAGTAGGGAGCGATGATTGTGGCTTGCCGGTTTGCAGGCCAGTCGACGTCGCTGGCCAACCACGCTGCTGCCACGACGAGGTGACGCACCGGCCCGGCAGCCTCCGCCTTTTCGACCGCCGCAAATGCCTCTTGCTGTGAACCGCAGGCCACGATTGTTGCTCGTGCGCCCTCGAGTCGAACGGCATCTGCAAGCTGGCTGGAAATTGGCCCCACGCCAAGAATCAAAACTGTTTCGCCCGAGAGGCTGCGGCATGGCCCGATGGCCTGTGCCTGACGCATCGCAATGCTATACCGACAGGTGACTGATGGTGTGGATTGCGCGTTTGGCGAAAAAGCTAATTCATTCGCTGCAGCGGTTCGCGGATTATGGCTGGAACAATTCTCGCCCAGCAGTGCGATGTCGCCAGTGAGCCATGCGCCCATGGGCAGCGGCCCGCCTGAAGCGGCCATCGCCTGACCACGATCCACGCCTACTGCCAGCCAGGTGCAGGCAGCAGACATTGCATCCCGAACGTTGCTCTCACGTGCAGGATCGATCAGCGTAGCCAAGGCGTCGGCCGGCCCCACACTGCTGTCGGCACAGGCAATGCGAGCCAGAGCGGCACGGGCATCGCCACTCTGACGACTCCCAGACGCTCTATTCATACTGCCGTCAGGCCGCACTTCATACATACCACCCACCCATGCGTTGAGTACCAATAGGCTCGGCACCGGCAGTGAATAACCCTTGAGAATTCGTTCGACGTCTTGGATTGACTGGCACGTGCGCACCAGTTGTTCGATGGCAGAAGTCACCGGCACTGCATCCATCCCAGAAGAGACCGCAGGTCTATCGGCCCTAGGCTCACCGGCCACGATCAATAGCCCCGCGCTATTCCAACCAACGATCCCGCCGGGGAGCCCCTTGATGCCGATCAGCGTGCCCTTGAAGCCACTTTCATCAAACGATTCCACCGATGGATCGGCGTGTCGGCCGAAGCCCACGGCAATCCCTCGCACTCCAACCGGCCCGTCCCCGGCTACGATCAGCGTGTCGAAGCCGCCCAGCGCAGCGGCTGGATTTTCCAAGGCAGTCTGGATTATTTCCACATTCACGCCAGCGGCGTGCGCCACGCCGGCAAGTTGATCTGCAAACATTGGATGCACGCCGCCTGCGCATCGGCCGATGCCCGCCACCTGCCTGGCCCACAGCCGGATAGCCTGGCGGTGCTTTTGCCCCAGTTCGACGCCGCGGCAAAACGCTTCGCTGTTTTGCAATGCCGAGCTCTCTGCCAGCGCATCGCGGTGCAAAGCCTCCTGCTTCTTTGGCGATGCAGCCCCGTTAGCCCCGCCCACTTGTGGCAGCATGTAGGCCAACAGATGCCGCAGCGTGCGGAAGTCATCCAGCGATACCGTGTCGTCTGCCGACAGGCCGTACTTCTGCCCGATCTCGCCAAAGAGCTGGGCCTTGCGGATGCTGTCGATCCCCAGATCGGCCTCCAGATCGGCGTCCATTTCCACGATCTCGCGAGGATAACCCGTTTGCTCGACGACAAAGTCGATGAGAAATGTTTCGATCTCAAGCGGCGACACCCCACCTGCAACTGCATTGTTTTGAGCCGGCTGGTTGATCGGCTCATGTGACGTTGCGGTGGGTTGCGGTCCTGCTCTGCGAGTCAGCCAGTCGGCCTTGCCGCCCGACTGAGCAAAAAAGTCGCAGAGATTCTCCAACGACCGAGCCGACACAACAGCCGCCCGATCGGCATCCTGCAGAGCAAACATATCCGCCGCCGTCAGGAAAAATGCGTCTATGTCGGGCGTGGCTCGATCGGCCGAGAGTGGCAACTTCAGACCGAATTCTTCCAGCAGTTGTGCCACTACATCTTCGATGTTTTCTGGCACGCTTTTGGCCGGATGGCCTGCGGGGCTCTGGCCTTGCGTGGAATGCTGAGTGCCGTTGCGAGCGGCTCCGTTTTTGAGCGTGCGATATTCATCGCTGAAACCGTTGCTCTTGTCATCCTCTCCGTGCTGACTTACGGCAACGGGAGAGACTCCGGCCGCCACGTGTTGCCTCAGCTTCGGCGTGTGCGCACTGGCTGCTTGAGATCGGTTGCGAACCCGACGGCGAGACGTGGCATCGTAGGCAATCACCGTGCCTGTGCCACCGCCTGTCCCCGCGGCACTTCCAGCACGATTGGCATTCGGACCGGCTGCAACTGGGGCCGACACATGAGTTCTCAGGGCCCCAGCGGCTGCAAGCTGGCCGCGAACCTTTTCAAGGTGTTCGGTGGCCACACGGCTGCGTTGATCAAACTGAATAATGGTTACGTTCCTTTTGCCTTCCAAAATCCGACGCGTCAGCCCCGACAGCACGCCGGACGGACCCACTTCCACAAACGTGCGCACGCCAGATTCATAGAGCCGCTCCACCACGCTCATCCATCGCACCGTATCGGTCATCTGGCGAATCAGGCTCTCCCGAATGTCGCCCGCACTGGCAAGCCGATTCGCTGTGGTGCTGCTAAACGTCGCAATGTCAGGCGAGCGGATCGTTAAGGTCGCAATTGTCTGCGAGAGTTTTTCGGCTGCTGACTTCAACAGCGGCGTATGAAACGGACTCGGCACTGCGAGCCGCTTTGACTTGACATTCCGCGTTTCCAGCAACAACTCAACGGCATCGACCGCTCGCGCTGTACCACCTACAACCGACTGTTCCGGCGCGTTCTGGGCGCACAGCCACACTTGACCGGCAAACGGCTCGATTGCCGAGGCTACCGCTTGACTCTCTGCAATGATCGAAAGCATCGCGCCGTTACGAGGCCCGAGCTGCTCGACGGCATCGGCGCGAGCGCGGGTGGCTTTGGCTCCATCCTGGAGGCTCCACGCGCCAGCGGCAGCCAGCGATGGAAATTCGCCAAAGCTGTGGCTGGCGATAACGTCAGGCACAAACCCCATTTTCTGCAGCACACCCCACGCCAAAAGATCTGCGAGGTACATCGCCCACTGCGTATCCCAGACGGCAGTGCCCAGACCGTTCACTGGCTGCCAGGCAATCTCGGCAAGCGTCTCTAGTCCGATGGCCTGCGCCATCGCATCCAGATCCCGTAGGCACGTTTTTGCCTCGGCTGACTCCTCGACCAATCCCCGAAACATATCGGTGTACTGCGAGCCCTGCCCAGGAAAAATGGCCGCCACCAGCGGCCTGTTGGGCTGGCTTGCGACCGGTCTTTCTGCCGGTGTGGTGGCGGGTCTTGCGGCCTGTGTGGCCAGCGGTGTTGTGAGCGGTGTTGTGAGCGCCGGCATCGGCACCGCGTTGTCCAGAATCATGTGGCCCACAAGCTCGCCGTGCATGACCGTGACGGCTCCAGCTCGATAGCCAGCGGCATTCATCGCAGGCACTCCGGAGGCTCTCGACGAAACCCTCAAGCCTGAAGAACCGCTTGCGTCCGCCTTCAACCCCACAGTGCCAGGCGAAATCCCATCCTCCAAGCTCCTCACAAGCTTCACGATTGCCGCAGCGCCCGCCGCAGCACCCACGTGTCCGATCACACAGTCCAGCGATCCGATGGCAGCAGACTCAACAGCCGATGAACCAGCATACTGGCTCGCCAAGGCATTGAGTGCGACAGCATCCTCTGCGAGTTTGCCGCAGCCGCACACTTCGAGCAGCTTGACAGATGAAGGCTTGAGCCCCGCGCTGTCAGTTGCCTCGCGCAGCACTCGGCCAGCAGCCTGCGCAAGGGTGCTGGCCGACCCCAAGGCCACGCCTCGAATCACACCCCGAATCCTGTTTCCTGCAGCACGGGCATCCGGCAGACGCTTGAGCACCAGCACCACAGCCCCCTCGCCCGGCACCCGTCCTTCCCGACGCGCATCTAATATGGATTCGGGCGTAGCGGCCAGTGAACCAATCATTGAAAGGCCCTCAAAGGCCATTAAATCGAGATACCGCTGGCCTGCAGCACACACCACCGCATCGCACTCTCCTTGGCGCAGGATGTCTGTGGCCGCTGAGATCGCCGACAGGCTTGAACAGTCACCCGCATCCAAGGCTAGGGCACCTCCCATCAAATCAAACGACTTGGTGAGGCGACTGGCCAGCGTGCTCGAAGTAAAACTGCCCGTTTCATCGACCAACGCAGAAAATTCTGTGAGCACCTTCTTCTCGTAGGCTTGGATGATTCTGTCGATGCTGTTTGCGGGAATGTGGCGACGTTCGCACGCAGTACGGAGAAGCTGAACTGTCTCCGGGAGACGCAGTCCCATCTGCAGTTCGTTTGAAAACTCACCCCCAAACATCGTGCCCACAACGACACCGGTGCGAGTGCGATTGAAATCAATCTTGCCATCCACGCCACAGGCTTCGGCAATGGCTGCGTCGGCTGCATCGAGCAGCATGAATTGAAGTGGGTTGGCTGCCGCAATCTGCTTGGGGGGAACCTTGTGCCGACGCCAGTCGTATACAAATCCCTGCACAAAGCCGCCGATTCCTCCGACGGTATGCCAGGCCCGAGGCAACGAACTATCCAGTGCACGACTGAGATTCCAGCGGTCGGCAGGCACTGGTCCTATGGCGGATTCGCCCCGATCGAGGAGGTCGTAAAAGCTTTGTAGCGTGAGACCACCTGGTAGCACCGCTCCCATGCCCACAATGGCGATGGCGTCGGTATCTGGGTCTTTTGAGCCGGGCATCGCTGGCTTTGAACCGATGTGATGCTTCGGGTGCGGGGCGTGCTCTGCCAACGACACGTGTACATTGAGGCCACCAATCCCAAACGCGTTGACTGCAGCGGTACGAGGGCCCGTGGCTGGCGAGGGCCAGGCCATCGCTGTGCGCGGCACGAAGAACGGGGCATGCTTCCAGTCAAATTCTGGGTTCAACTCATCGCAGGTTGATCCGGGCGGGATGAGGCCGTGCTCCATGGCCAGCACCACTTTGACGAGACTGGCCATGCCGGCGGTTTCGAGCGTGTGGCCGATGTTGGCTTTGACGCTGCCGATCGGGATCTGCTTTCCGGGCGGCAAGTGCTTGCCCATCAGCGACGACAGCGCGGCGAGTTCGGTCGCGTCTCCAACCTGCGTGCTGGTGGCATGGGCCTCGATGTAGTCGAGCCGGCTGATATCGTCTGGATTCGCGTATGCTCGCTCGACGGCCAGCATCTGCCCTTCTTGTCGCGGCGCCCACAGGCTCTTGCCTTTGCCGTCGCTGGCGACGCCAATGCCACGGATGACGGCCCGAATGCGGTCGCCGTCGGCAATCGCTCGCGAGAGCGTCTTGATCACCAAGGCCACGTAGCCTTCGGCCGTCACGAGCCCATCGGCATCTTTGCCAAATGGACAGGAACCCACGTTGCTCACCGACTGGGCCGCAGAAAAGAGCACCAAGCTGTCCGATTTGCAGTATGAAGCCCCACCTACAATCGCCTGATCGATGCCACCTTGCAGCAGTGCCCGGGCGCCAATGGCCATCGCCTGCAGCGACGACGCGCAGGCCGCATCAACGACGAGGTATGGCCCATCCAGTCGCAGAGCTTTCTGCACAATCTTGGCAACGGCCAGCGAGCCAAGATCGCACTTTTCGCCTCGCCTGCGTCCGGGATACCGGCTGCGGACGGCAGCAGTCACCTCGGCAGCCACGCGTTCGACATCGCTTCCAAGCAGCGTTTGAGCAGCTTCCACCTCGCACAAGAGATGAGATGCCTCATCGATGCCGGTGGAGTAGACAATGTCGCCGATCTTCGTGCTTCCACCGGTATGACCGACATACACTCCAGTCCGACGATCAGCGGGCATGGCAAATGGATCCATACCCGCATCCCGACACGCCAGTGACGCCACCTCCAGAAAGATTTGGTGCGCGATGTCATACTGCGCGACCATTTCCGGCGTAATCGGGCAGACGTTTTGATCCACTGGGCGATCTGAAACAATCCCGCCCAGTTCCGAGTACGACTTACCGACCTTGCTCTTTTCAGGATCAAAGTAGAGTTCGCGGGAGAGGCGTGCTTCCGGTAGCGGACCCCAGGCGGTCTGACCCTGGAGGACCAAATCCCAGAACGCATCGAGGCCGTCGGCACCAGGCAATCTGCATGCCATGCCAACAATTGCGAGAGATTCCTGCAAAGCAATACCCCTTGAGAACGAACGGCTTGTGTGACCTGCTAAACTCAAACGCTTTCTAGATTCCACCCTGTGGATCGGGCAGTCGCTTGAAACCATAGTTCACAGGCAGGAGTCTGCTGTCAAGAAATTGAGCCGGCCTCACAAAAAGGTATTCGCAGGGCTCTGGGGCCGGAATTATACTTCCCAAATGCTGGAATTTAAGTGAAAAACACCCCCTCGCAGACCAGTCAGTCTGGATCTGGCGCCGCTGACAAAAGCAATGCCGCACGCCGGAACGAACGTTTATGACATTTGTTAGGCCCCTCACCCCCTTTGAGCACCTCATGTTGATGGACATGCGGCGGGGCTACCCAATGTGCTTTTTTTTAGAAGTGAGGCTGGCGGGCCCACTTCACAGGCAACAGTTTGCAGCCGCAGTGCTGTCGGCATCCGCCCGCCATCCGCAGACACAGATGCGGGTGGGATACAGCCGTGGCCGGCCCGTCTGGCTGGCCCCCGATCAGATGCCAACGGTGGAGTGGGTGGATGAAGTGACAACCGCTCCAACCGTGCTGTGGCGGCCCATCGATCTGGGCCGTGAAAGCGGCGTGCGGTTTGTTGTGATCGCCGAACCTTCGCACCGGTGGCGAGTGGTTCTGCAGGTGCATCACTCCGTTTGCGACGGATTGGCCGCTGTCGAATATTTTGGCGACCTCTGGGCGTGCTACTCCGCTGCCACCCCAGCGGCATTTCGCTCTCCTGCCCGGCCCGCTCGCCTAGTTCGAGCACCGACGGCCCCCGTTGCTGCCGGCAGCCACCTCACCCACGAGTCGTTGGCGTTCGCTCGTTTCTTTCCCGAGAAGCTGGCCCGGCCTGGCACCACCACGGCAGCGGCTCACGCCTCGCTCTCCGATTCGCTACGCACGCCCTACGAGACTTTTGAATTCAGCAGTGCCTTTAGCTTAGCCCTCAGAAGTGCCGCTTCGCGTGCATCCGTTACGCTCAACGACGTTGTCATCGCCGCTGTGATGCAGGCTCTCTTGGCGTGGAATGCCGCCGCC
>CAMBUD010000078.1 GCA_945871035.1 Planctomicrobium piriforme
TTTGAGAGCGTGAGCGGTTCAGTCGTGCCGGCTGCCTCGTCGAGCGGTTGCTGATCGGTGTCTGGATACTCAAGTTTCTGGATGGCACCGACGTAGTGGGACAGATCGCCATCTTCAAAAAAATAGAAAGGCTGCCGCGGCGCACAGCCGCTCGAAAGGAGCGAGATGCTTGTGAGCACCACCCAAAAATGTTGGAGTGTTCGTGACACAGGGGCTTTCAGATCGTTAGCAGACACTCGTTCACCAACAGAAACATCTTCAAAATGCCGTCGCTGCGCCCATGGGGGATCGGTCGCGATGTCACGATCGATTCCGGCCCAGTGCCCCCCGACACTGGGCCCGCATCGTCTGCACCAAGGCGCAGCGACAGCAGATGACATATCGACCAACAGGGCCGCAAACTTTTGTTAACCGTTACAACCAGCCCACGCAGAACAAAGAGTGGGGGGGTTTGCGGGGAAGGGGTCAGCGAATGTGTCGATTTTTGTGCGTTTAGCCAGTTCAAGGCAACAAACCGACCCAGCGAGAGCGCATTTGAGTTTACGTGTCTCGCCGGCTCGGGGGCGGTACAACTTTCTTCGCTGTGGGCCGCAGCGGCCAAGCGCTCCTAAGCGTTCGCCGACCCCCCGCCTACCCGTTCTAGCTTTGCCACTTTCGACGCTCCACATCGACCGAATGCTCTCTAGTGAACTGGCCAGCGCGGCGATTGTGCTGAACGGACTTCTCCACCTTCCTTCCAAACAAACCGGGCAGCACAGCCCGGTGTTGCCGCCACGGCCGCCAGCCCCGCGCTTGGCCCTAAGACACTAGCGGCTGTGGCCAGTGCATCCGCGGTCGTGCAATCGGGCGCGATGACGGTTACGGCTGTTTGCCCAACCACACCGATGCCCGTGCGTGGATCAACGATATGACTATAGCGAGTGCCATCGATTTCCACGCTCTGAAAGGCGTCGCCAGAGGTCGTCACGGCGGCGTTGGTCAGCAGCAAGTGCTGGGCAACTGGTTGGTCCTGTGTCTTCCCGAGTGGAGCCATTGCAATTCGCCAGCCTGTGCTGCCCGGCGGCGCATGCGATACGGCGATATCACCAGAGGCATCGATCATTGCTGCCTTGATTCCATGACCGGCGAGCACATCCATCGCCCTGTCAATGGCATACCCCATGCCAATACCACCGAGATCGAGCCGCATGCCGGCCCGCGTGAGCGTCACCTCTTTCTTGACACTATCGAGCAAGAGCGCATCGCGACCCACGGCCGCTCGGGCTGCCAAGAGCTTATCGCTGCGTGGTAACTGTCCCGAGCGTCGCGACTGCCTCCAGAGCGTGGTGAGTGGCCCAACGGTTGGGTCGAATGCGCCGCCGGTGGCATCGCGAATTTCAACAGCTCGAGTGAGCACGCGGCACAGGTCGTCACTCACAGGCAGCGTTGCTGGCAATTGCACGCGGGTAGAGAGCAGCGAAAGCTCGCTGTGAGGCTTGTAATCGGAAAGAATCTCTTCGAGCCGGGCCACTTCGTTAAAGGCTGCCGCCAGCGCCGATTTGCCCGCCACCTCCTGCTCTGCATGGAGTGTGATCGTCCAGGGCACCCCCATCAGTTGGCGGGTCTCGACCAGCCGCACACAATCCCGGCTCGGCCCCAGAGCCACTGGGAGCGCCGCCGGCACACACCCTAACGCTGGGATTGCGAGACAGGCCAGCGCTGTCAGACGGCCGGTCATGGAGTAGAATTGGAATCTCATGAGTGCCTCAGAATCCCAACCAAGCGTGGCGATTACATTTGACTGCACCCCACTCCGTGGCGTGTCGCGGCTGGATATTCCGCTCGATGCGTCGCCGGTGTTTCGCAAGCGACTGGAGCATTTCCAACGGGCGGTTGCCAAGCACGGCATGCGCAACACCTACTACCTCACAAATGCTACCTGCACATTCCACTTTACCAACAACGCAGCGCTGGGGTGGGTGCAGTTTACGATTGACGGCACCGTGCTCACCAACGAATTAGACACGGCGACTGTCGGCAGTGACCTCGACATCAGGCTCGAAAAAGAAACGTGTGACTGGCTGACGCAACCGGCCGTTGAGTGGCTTGCGCTGTCGGCCAAACGGGCCATTGAAATTGAGTTTGACCGATACATTGCGGCTGGCGATCTCTCGCGTGCCATCGAGAGAATCTCGCGCGAACAGGCGGCCAGCGATGCCGCGGGCGGATTTCTGGGAATGAATTTATAACAGGCCAGCAACCGCTGACTAGGTGTGCTGGAATATTTAAACGACGGCATCCGAACGCGCCGGTCGCTGTCGCACCTCCAAGAGCACGCTTTCATTGTCGCTGCCACGGATTGGCCAGCACGCAATGCGCCGCACAGTGACGTGTTTCACAAAGCCGTGATGCCGCGACTCCCCCTTCTCCTGTTCCCAGCGTGGGCCCTTCACAATCAGCATCCGTCCATAGGCAGCACAGAGCGGCTCAAACCACTCGAGCAGTTTGAGCAGCGGCGCAACAGCCCGCACCACAAGCGTATCAAACCGTGCTTTGCCCGTTGCATTCTTGGCGACAAACTGCTGTGCGGCCCCGGTGTAGACTGGAATCGCTAGGCCGATCTGGGCGACGATTCCGCGCACGGCTGCGGCGCGTTTTGCCACGCTGTCAGCCAATTCGACCCTGAGATCGGGGCGGAGAATTGCCAGGAGCACGCCCGGCACGCCGCCGCCGGTGCCCACGTCCAGCACATGCTCGCCAATCGCCAGATGCGGCGCAATCGCCAGTGCATCGGCCACATCGCGAGAAACGAATCGTTCCACGTCAGTATGTCGGGTGAGATTCAGCTTGTCATTCCATTCCCAGAGACTCGCCGCATAAGCAGCCAGTCCGGGCAACGCATCTGGCTGAATGATCAGCCCAAGCCGGGTGCACTCCGTCTCGATCGCTTGGGTGAGATCTGGCTGACTGATTTGGCTCACTTGATAAACAGCATCTCGCGGTAGGTAGGCAGCGGCCAAAGGTCATCGGGCAAAATGCTCTCGATCTGATCAGCAATTTCGCGCAGGGCCGCCATTGCCGGGATTACATGGTCGTGAAAGTGTGTCACTTCTGCGCGGATGTCGAGCCCACTGTGCGCGAGCGTCTTTTCAAGAGCCTCAATATTCTTCTCAAAAATGCCTACCAATCCGGTGAGTTTGTCGAGGGTGCCAATGTGCACCGACTGTCCGAGGCTCTTGAGCTTATACGCCGTATCAACCAGAGCACCTTGGTAGCGGTAACCAGCCGGCAGAATCATCGTTTTGGCAATCTGCACTGCCGAATTGGCTTCGGCATTGATGTCCTTGCAATAGCGTTCCATGTAAATCTCATAGCGACTGCGCATCTCGCGCTCTGAGAGCACCCCATACTTTTCGAAGAGGGCGATATTTTTTGGAGACACGAGCACATCCAGCGCCTCGGGCGTGGCCTTGAGATTTGGCAGGCCGCGTTTCTTTGCCTCAATTTGCCACTCGGGCGAGTACCCGTTGCCATTGAAGATCACCGCCTTGTGCTGCGCGATTGTCTCCTGCAGCAATTTTTCAATTGCTGCGTTGAGCTTGGCAGGATCACTCCCGCCGGCTTTTTCGAGCGCGTTGGCAAAAAAGTCGAGGCTTTCGGCCACGATTGTGTTGAGAGCCACGAGCGGTCCGGCAATGGATTGGCTCGAGCCAACAGCCCGAAACTCAAACTTATTACCGGTGAAGGCAAATGGGCTGGTGCGATTACGATCGCCGGCATGCTTGGGAAGCGGCGGCAGTGTATCGACACCAACGGTGAGCGTGCCGCTGGCCTTGCTGCTGGTCGCCCTCCCCTTTTCAATCTGCTCAAACACATCGGAGAGTTGTTCACCGAGGAAGATTGAGATGATGGCCGGCGGGGCCTCATTGGCACCCAGGCGATGGTCGTTACCGCTGGCGGCCACAACGGAGCGGAGCAGGTCGGCGTGGAGATGAACCGCTCGGATCACCGCTGCGCAAAACACGAGGAACTGCGCGTTGGCATGTGGGCTCTCGCCCGGTTCGAGGAGATTGCCAAGGCGACAGCCGATCGACCAATTCACATGCTTGCCAGAGCCGTTGATGCCGGCAAACGGTTTCTCGTGGAGCAGGCAGGCCATGCCATATTTTTCAGCCACGCGGGTCAGGGTTTGCATGATCATCTGCTGGTGGTCTGTGGCGATGTTGGCATTTTCATACAGCGGGGCAATTTCGTACTGCGACGGCGCAACTTCGTTGTGCCGTGTTTTTACAGGCACGCCAAGCTTGTAGAGATCGCGTTCCGCTTCCAGCATGCAGGCCAACACGCGTTCGGGTATGGCTCCGAAATACTGATCTTCAAATTCCTGTCCCTTTGGGGGCTTGGCGCCAAAAAGGGTACGGCCTGTCACGACCAAATCGGGTCGGGCAAAAAAGAAATTTCTGTCGATCAGAAAATACTCTTGTTCGGGACCAGCCGCCGCGGTTACGGGGCCGATATCCTTGTGGCCAAAGAGAGAAAGTACGCGGCGAGCCTGCTTGTCGACGGCCTGCATCGAACGCAAGAGCGGAGTTTTTTTATCAAGGGCCTCACCCGTCCACGAACAAAATGCCGTTGGGATGCAGAGCGTTGTGCCGTTGGGATTATCGAGAATGTAAGCCGGGCTCGTGGGATCCCAGGCCGTGTAGCCACGGGCCTCAAACGTGGCGCGCAAACCACCCGATGGAAAGCTCGAAGCATCGGGTTCGCCCTGAATCAGTTCTTTACCGGAAAACTCGGCGATGGCGTCGCCGTCACCGGTGGGCGTGAGAAAGCTATCGTGCTTTTCGGCTGTCAGGCCGGTGAGTGGATAAAATACATGCGCATAGTGGGTCGCCCCCTTCTCGATTGCCCAGTCTTTCATCGCCATGGCAACAGCGTCGGCAATGCTAGCGTCGATCTGCTTGCCCTGCTTGATCGTCGCCTGTAACGCCTTGTAAACGCTTTTTGGCAGGCGGTCTTTCATGATTGATTCACTAAAGACATTGGCGCCAAAAATTTCGCTCGTTGGCGTCTCGCGAAAATTCCAAGCTTGTCCATGGGACTTATAGCTCGTGATGGCAGCAATCGCACTGGCACGCGCACTGGTCATGGGAATCCTTCTTCGTTGTTGAGGCGCATTGTTTGCGCCGGGTGAATGAGAGTTGGCGAAAATAACTGGCACCCGGCATTCACGAGCCAAGGCCCAAGGCCCCGCACTCGCAGACCGCAGCCAGAAGAAGAATCCTGCGGCGAATACAAGATGTACTATACCTATTTCGCACGATAACAATGCGGTCAGAGGAGTTCAAGTAGCGGCTGTCTCAGCGGGAGACAGTTGTCCGTCCGACCGGCTGAGCGACCGGTTTGGCAACCGCTTGACGGGCCACGCCAACGGCCGTTTCTAGGCAGGCATCCTGGAGGGCAGTGGCGGCCGCTCCGGGGGCCTCAGTTGACCCTGCGACCGGTTTGGCTACAGCGTGGACGTAGAGATCGGGTTCGACTCCCACTCGACTGTAGGGGTGGCCGTGGGGTGAATAAAACTTGGCGGTTGTTAATCGCATGCCCACGCCGGCCACCTCCAGCGGAAAAATTCCCTGAATCGATCCTTTTCCAAAGCTACGAGTGCCCACGATGGTGCCGCGGGCATGATCGCGAATGGCACCAGCAAAAATCTCACTGGAGCTCGCCGAGTCACTGTCGATCACAACCACAAGCGGCATCTTCCAAGTGCCCGGTCGGTTAGCCGAGTAGTTGAAGTCTTCCTCTGGGCTGCGGCCGCGAGTGGCAACCACAAGGCCGTGATCGAGAAACAAATCGGCCACATCGACAGCCGATGACAACAGCCCACCAGGATTTCCACGCAGATCGATCACCAGCGAACGCATGCCACTCTTGTCGAGTCGGCGCAGAGCTATTTCGAGGTCGGCAGCAGTTGTTTTTTGAAAGGAGGAAATCTTGAGGTAGGCCACTCCGGCCGCAGTGTCAAGCAACGCCACATTCTCCACGCTCGGCACATCCACGTGCTCACGGCGCACCGTTACAGCGCGAGCCGGACTCGGCGCTCGCATGATGGCCAGTGTGACAAGCGAACCCTCTGGGCCCTGCAGCAACTGCGCCGCCTCATCGACGTTCAGACCACCAATTGATCGACCTCCAACGCCTACTAAATGATCACCTTTTCGAAGCCCAGCTCGCTGGGCTGGGCTGCCTGTAATCACGTTGACAACCAGCAATCCGTCGGCCGCAGTTTTCAGCTCAATGCCAAGGCCGACAAAGTTACCCTCGATTTGTGCATACAGATCGTTGAGCTGACCGGTGGTCAAAAAAGCAGAATATTCATCGAGGCTCCCCATGGCGGCCGCTGACATTTCCAGCAGCGTGACTGCTGGCGGAATACCGAGGGTTGAGTGGGCGACGCGGGCGACCCAAGCGGCGACTGTTTCAGCGTCAAACTGCGACGAGACAGTGCGGCCGTTCAGGATTTTTTCAACGTGCTCATGATAGAGCCGACGGCGTTCTGGTGTGGCCTGTGCCGCGTAGGCTGCAACAAAGACATCGTCGTCGATGGCAACACCCATGGCCCGACAACCGCGGGACACCAACCGCGAAAAGTTTGGGGCGTCAACATGGTGCGATGCAATGCGGGCTAATACTTCGGCATAGACGCGGCGGCCGTCGGATTCGGTTAAGGTTCCCAGCTGGGAACGAAATGCATTTTCACCATACCGCCGTGAGATGTCGCAGTGAATCTTGGCTAGGTCGTAGCGTTGCTCAAGTTCAGGAGCGAGCATTCCCTTTCGGGCGGCTGCCTCGCAAATACTAACGATGTCGGCCCAGCGACGATCGCGTTCGAGCAATGTGGTTTGCCCGACAACGCCACTGTCTTGCGTCACTGGAACAATTTCCAGTGGCACCGTGGCCGGTAGATTCACCACCGTCGAATCGGGAACAAGAGGCGTCCACTCAAGCACTGCTGCTGCGCTGCTTAATGCAGTGCTGCCCTGATCGTCGGCGCTGATCGCAGGGGTGCTGAAAAGAATCAGCCAGAGAGCCACGCTCAAACCGCTGGCAAGCGATCGGCGGGCAACAACACTCGTCGGGCTGAAAACGACGTTCACGTGGTCAATCCGTTCACAGGTGGCCGCATCCTACTGCGGCAGCAGCGGTCGATCCGTTGACCGCTCCCGATTATGGATCACGTTTTGAAGCTGGTCAAAAAAGGGCTGAACTCCGAGCCGATTTTTGCTTTGGGGCCGCATTGCGCCGCCCAGAGGCCGAGCAAAGCGGATATCTGGTAAATCATTATGCCCAACGCGACACGTTGGTAGGATGCATGAGCGAGACCAAAGGCTACAAAAACCGCATGACCCATACGTCCGGCCTGTCCGGTAAAATCGTTGCCGTTCCCCCAGCAGAGGCACAGCCGACGCTGGTGCTACTGGATCGCGTGCGTCAAGGTGATCAGGCAGCGGTGAATGGTCTGCTTGAGCGGCATCGCGAGGCGATCAAGCGCATGATCAATCAGCGCTTGGATCACCGAGTGCAAAGACGGGTCGATGCCAGCGACATCGTGCAGGATGTGATGATTGAGGCCAACCGGCGGCTGATCGATTATCTAGCCAATCCAATCATGCCCTTTCAGCTCTGGCTGCGATCCATGGCTAAAGACAGGCTCATCGATGCCTACCGTCGGCACCGCGTTGCTAGCCGTCGCAGCGTCGACCGGGAGGTTTCGCTGACAGTGCTTGCGGGAGAAAATAATTCAGAAGTTGACATGATGAGTCAGTTGGCCGATAGCAATCTCACTCCTGCTGCAGCGGCGACGTGGCGAGAATTTCAGGGCCGTTTTGCAGCAGCAGTCGAAGCACTTGAAGAAGACGACCGAAAAATCGTTTTGCTGCGCCACTTTGAACACCTTTCCACAGTCGAGGCAGCGAATGCCCTTGGTCTCACCAAGTCTGCTGCTGGCATGCGCTACCTGCGTGCCATGCGACGGCTGCGAGTCTTGCTCGACGACAACACCGCTCATGCGTCCGAGTTGCAGCCAAATACTCGGTGCGAAAAAATTTAGATAAAAAGCCACTTTTGTAACGCAAAACTTTTGCTCTCCCTGCCCGCAACCGCAGGTCTAGGATTGCCGAGAAAGTTTGACGCATGATGCTTACTGCACCACCATCGCTGCTCGGCCGAAAGCGGGCCGTCGATTTGCCTCTCTCTGCAGAACAGGAGGAGCGACTAGCAGCGTTACTAGAAGACCTTTCCGAACATCCTGGTGGCGGTGCGCAAGCCGATCTGGAGGTGATGGCGGCAACGCATCCAGATTTAGCCGGTCAACTGCGAGAATTATTTGCCGCCATGATGATCACGGATGCTGTGGCGCAGGAATCAGCCATTCGCAGCGGTCACCTGCAACAATCGCACTCGACCGGCACACGTCCATCGAGCACCGGCCTTTTTTCCCCCGACTTTGTGCCCGGGGCCACGGTGCTGCCGGCGCAGTTGGGAGAGTATGAGCTGATCGAGGAAATTGGCCGGGGCGGCATGGGGGTCGTCTACCGTGCGACACAAAAAACCCTGAGCCGAACGGTGGCAATCAAAATGCTGCTGCGACGCGACTTAGCCAGTGCGGCAGATCTGTCCCGTTTTCGTAGAGAAGCCGAAGCAGCAGCCCAGCTCGATCATCCAGGCCTCGTATCGATTTATGAAGTTGGTGAATGTGAGGGGCATCCCTTCTACAGCATGCAATTTATCGAGGGCACAACACTCGCCAAGCGATTGGCAGATGGCACTCTTTCAGTGCATGAAGGAGTGACGCTGTTGATAAAGGTGGCCGATGCAGTGCATGCGGCCCACAGCGGCGGCGTGTTGCATCGCGATTTGAAGCCATCGAATATCCTCATCGATCTCTCAGGCCAGCCGCATGTTTCCGATTTTGGTCTGGCCAAACGGTTGCAAACCGGTGACGCGATGACGCACACCACGATGACGCACACCGGTGCGATCCTCGGCACCCCCCACTACATGTCGCCCGAACAGGCCGCCGGCAGTCGCGGTGATGTTGGTCCCACCAGCGATGTCTGGAGCTTGGGAGCGATCTTCTATCAGATGCTCACAGGCCAACCGCCGTTTCAGGCTTCAAACCCGATGGATACGCTGATGGCGGTGCTTGAAGCAGATCCGCCCCTGCCGCGATCCATCCATGCGAACATTGATCGCGACCTGGAGATGATCGTTCTCAAGAGTCTGCAAAAACCACAGGAATTGCGATATAAAACCGCCGCAGCACTGGCCGACGATCTGCGTGCGTTTCTCAATGGCGAATCGTTGGCGGCCCGTCGGGGCGGCTTTGCCGAGATTGCCGCCAGATTATTGCGCGAGACGCACCATGCGGTGGTACTGGAAAACTGGGGCCTCCTTTGGATGTGGCACTCGGCGGTCATTCTGGGATTGTGTGTGACAACAGATGTGTTGGTCTGGGAAGGAGTGATCACTCGCTGGCCCTACCTTGTGCTCTGGGGCGGAGGCTTGATGCTCTGGGCACCGATCGTCTGGATTTTGAGGCAGCGGGCTGGGCCAGTCACTGCAGTCGAACGGCAGATTGCCCATATCTGGGCCGCTAGCGTGATTGCCAGCGTGATGCTTTTTTGGGTTGAGGCGATGCTCAACCTACCGGTGCTCACTCTCTCGCCGGTGCTTGCTTTGTTGGCAGGCCTTGTCTTCTTTGCCAAGGCAGGCATTCTTTCCGGCGCATTCTATATTCAGGCGGCCGTGCTCTTTTTCACAGCGATTATCATGTGCCTGACAAGCGACATCTCGCACATCATCTTTGGGTTTGTCAGCGGCACGTGCTTTTTTATCCCCGGCCTCAAATACTACCGTCAGCGCAGTCAGGGAGATGTTACGATGCGCCAGTTATTCTTTAGTCCACAAAAAAAGTACACAGCCAGTACAATCCGCTGGACAAAGCCATCGCCACCGGCAGTGTGAGAATCCAAGCCAAGGCAATGTCGCGCACCGTCGCGGCTTGAATGCCTGATTTGTTCGCCCACATCGTGCCGGCTACGCCGCTGGCAAGCACGTGCGTAGTGCTCACCGGCATGCCGAACGAGTCGGCCATGCCGATCGTCACGGCGGCCACCAACTCGGCCGCGCCTCCCTGAGCGTAGGTGAGGTGCGTCTTGCCGATTTTTTCGCCGACCGTTTTGACGATCCGCTCCCAGCCCACCATCGTGCCCAAACCCAGGCACAGGGCCACGCCCATCACGACCCACTCCGGCACATATTCCACGGGCTTAGACAGCCGGCCGGCAAGGCTCGTGAGCACCCGGCTGCGATCTTTGGCCATTTGGTCGCCGAACTGCCGCACCAGCGTGCGCACCGAGGCTCCTAGTTCCACCAGTTGGGTCCGCACCTGCCAGCGGTCGTCGGCACTCAGGTCCTTAAAGTTTCCCCGGCCCTCGAGGCTCGCCACTAAAGCTTTCAAAAGGGGGAGCGGATCGAGCGTTGCCAGCACGGCATCGTTTTTTGGAAACGGATTCAACATGGAGTCGACCATTAGCGACTCAACCGTCGAGGCAGCCGCAACGCTTTCGCTGCGGCCCAGCCGCTCGACTCTGCTCGTCGCCAGATGCTGGTCCTTGAGCGCAACCATCAACCGAGAGAGCTCGGGGCTTTCCAATTCTAGCTGGAGTTCCTTGGCTGCTTGGACGGTGGCCGCGATGTCTGACTGCGAGGTGTTCATGTTGAGCGCGTAGGTTGTCGGCACAATCCCGATCAGCACCAGCATGATGAGGCCCATCCCTTTTTGGCCATCATTGGAGCCGTGCGCAAAGCTCACGCCGGTGCACGTGCCGATCAAGAGTGCCCGGATCCACCACGGCGGCGGCCTGTCGGAGGTGGGCGGTTGGTAGAGTTCTTTGGCAGGGACGAGCACCTTGGCGATCAAGAGCAGGCCCGCTGCCAGCCCAAACCCAATGACGGGCGAGATCAAGAGCGCCACGCCAACTTCGCTGGCCTTGTGCCAGTTGACGCCCTTGAACAGAGAGCCATGCTCCAGCAGAGAATTCATCATGCCCACGCCCATGATCGATCCGATGAGCGAATGCGAACTGCTTGCAGGCAATCCGCGGTACCACGTGGCAAAGTTCCAGAGAATGGCCGCCCCGAGCAACGAGAGCACCATCGCCAAGCCGCGGCCTGTCTTGATGTTGACTAAAAGATCGACCGGCAGCAGGTGCACGATGCTGAAGGCCACGCCAATGCCGCCGGCGTGCACACCGATAAAATTCCACAGCCCCGACCAGATCACCGCTGGAGTGG
>CAMBUD010000079.1 GCA_945871035.1 Planctomicrobium piriforme
GAGGCCTTCCGGCTGCCCTTGTCCATTGGCGGCCGCACGGAAACCTACGATGTGGTGCTCAATGCCGGTTCGTCATCTCCACGGCGGCGAGTGGCTGTTTCGGGCGCTGAGGGTTTGGAGCTTTTTGTGGCAGGCCGGGGCCGCGGACTGGAGTTTCGCCGCTACGAAGGGGGCACTGAACAGGGGCTTCGAGATAGCCAAGAAAATCTGCGTGATCCGGTCGATCCATCGCGACGATGGTTCATCGGAGCCCATCTGGCCAAACGAGAAGGCACTACCGTGAGCTTTCCGATTTCACTTCAAAACGGCGATCCAACCAGCTTCTCACCGCGGCCCGTAGAAATGTGGGTTGAGGTCACACCCAAAACAGCCAGTGGTGTGGCCGTGTCACCGTATATTTTTTACGACATTGCTTATGAGCCCTCGCGGCCCGTGCCGGTAATCAATCTGGTTGCCAAACATTGGCCGGCAGTTGCCACATCGGCGGATATCAAAACCTGGTTTCGCTTTGTGGCCGGCACGCCAGAAGTATCGATTGCCATGAACGAACTCGTGCCGGGAGTGGAACGAGTGTTTGAGATTCAAAGTCTGCCTGGCTCGGTCGTACGGATGACGGTGTTGCCGCCCACGCTTCCCAACGAACTTCGCCTCAACGTGATCGAAACACACCCGTCACCCACTGCGGAACATCTGCCGTGCCTGCGGGTCGCCGTTTCGCCGGGATGCCAAAAGGCGGTGCACATCACCGAGCCCGGCACAGGCCGAGTTCGCCATGAATTCATCGTGGCCACCGTCGATGGACAACTCGCCTCCGATGTGCGAGTGACCATCACCGACCGTCAGCGCATCGTGACCGACGCGATTGCGTTGCCGCTGGTCGACGGCGTTCGCGCATCGCTTGGAGTTCCAGTGCCGCTGGAATGAGTGTCGCAGACTCCACGGAGCGTGCTGCAGACCAGAACGAATCGTTGGTGTTTTCGTTCCGCTCTTGTGGAGTTTGTAAATTTACTTTTTTTACCAAGCGCAGTCTCGATCGTCACGAACTGTTGCGTTGGCACAATGCATCTGCTCGACATCTTTTTTGGTTCATCCAAGAAACTTACCGCAAGCGGACGATGTTTCCCCTGTCGCACATTCCTTCCAATCGGAGAATTTTTGCAAGCCAAAGATTGGCATGTAAATTCTGCCGGCCAAGGGAGTGGGGCTCCTTGTCACTCATTGAAGCATTCAAAACGAAGGAGACTTCTTCTATGCTCGTCTTGTCACGCAAACAGAGCCAGCGGATCCGTGTCGGGGATTCAGTGATCGTCACGGTGGTACGAGTCAGCGGGGACAAGGTACGGATTGGGATCGAGGCACCTGCAGATGTCCGCGTGCTTCGCGACGAACTGAATATTGACGATCAGATCGAATTGCCTTTGACAGCGCTCCCGATTGGGAGAGGCATACGCCTCGCCAGCAGCGACGGTGACACCTAAAGACAAAGTGAAACACACTGTGTTAGATTGACAGAATGAATTTCAATCGCCGCCTTTTTTTGCTCGCCACTCTCGCCGCCGCAACGACTGTTATTGCCGCAGAACCCATTAAGCCTCTGGAGGTGGACTACACCACTTTTGATGGCAAACAAGTACGGCTCTTTGCTTGGCAGGGAAAGCGAATGGCTTTTCTGACAAAGCTCGACGGGCTTGACCAGCAGCAGATGACCGATCTTTGCGACACCTTTGATCGGATTTATGATTTTTACCGCGACGCCACTGGACGTGACCCGCAGAAATTAAAGGAGCTTAATGGCCTGCTCACCGTGGCCGAAGTCGATCAAACCTGCGGCGCAGCCTGCGGCTATCTTGGTGCCACAGGAGTTGAGCTCACGACTGGCTGTTTTAATGACCTCTATAGTGGCTATAAGACCGGGGGGACGATTGACCAAGCACCGCCCTATGAATTTGGTCGCAATTTCTGGTTTTATTCACCACAACTGGCTTACCAAACACCCGTTAGCGATCGTTCCGTGGTCACAGGCTACGCTGTTTTTATGCGCATCGCTGCGTTGGATGCGATCGGTGCCAAGCTGGGGCCGTTCCGCGATAAAAGCGGCGCGGAGTTTAGAGCGGTTATGGAATCCCTTGTGGATCTTTATGAAGCCGATAAAACGCTCACCTGGGAGAACACTCTCAAAGTGGATGCCGCGCCGCAGAATCCACTCGGCCTAAACGGCACGGATCTCTTTGCTTCTTTCTGCCTGCGACTGGCCCGCGACAACGGCGGTCACGATTTTGTGAACCGCCTCTGGCAGGCGGCAGGCAAACGGCCTGTAGCCCAAAATACACAAGACGCTGTGGACAACTTTATCGTCGCCGCCAGCCAAGCAGCTGGCAAGGATCTGGGGCCACAATTTGTTGATCGCTGGCATTGGCCGCTTTCACCGGCGGGCAGTCAAGCTGCGGGCGAGGCTGCCCGACCGTGATCGGGTCCGATGGATCCCACCGGAAATGCTGACTGCCTGCTTGCCTAGCTGACTGCTTGGCGATGACTCTGAGGCGACTCTGAGGCGCGATGACTCTGAGGCTTGACTATTTACCGGCACAGGCCAGCATGCCCCGAGTGGCTGCCATTTGCATGTGCTTGGGCTCTTCGGCGTTCATCAGCGACTTGTAGATGATCAGGGCCTCGACTTTTTTGCCTTCGGCCAACAGCGCTTCAGCACAGCTTAGGTGAGCATCGCTCACAGCTGACTTGGCTGCGGCAATGGGCTTGGCTCCGGCGAGGGCCTTGGCAGCAGCGTCGTTATGGATAGCGCCCAAAGCATACGCGGCAGCTTTGACAATCGCCGCGTCGCTCTCTGCCAGCAATGCTGCGAGTGCCGGAACGGCTTCCGCATCCTTGCGAGCACCCAGCGAGCTAATCACACCTATTTTGAGCATGCCACTCACCTTGGGCAATGCCTCACGCAGGGCAGCGCCGGCTTCGGCTGCGGGAATGCGTTCCAGTGCATACCGGGACATATGCGAAAGATCTTTGTCGGTGAGCAAGCCAGCCAGCACTGGAACCGAAGCAGCGGTCCCCACGAGCATCAACTTTCGGCAGACGAAGTCTTTGGCATCTCGTGGGGCTTCGGTCTTGAGCACGGCTGCCAAGCGATTTTCCAGTTCGAGCCGGGCCGACGCAGAGCTGTGCGTGGAAACAACGGCATCGGTGATCGGCGCGAGAAGGTTCAGGTCGGCTCCCCAATTGAAAGTTTTAAGAGCATCGAAGGCTTGATCTAACATCAGATGGTTTCCTGAGAGGAGCTATTGATTGCGTAAGGAAAACGACAACGGAGTACAGACTTGACGATCACTCACCAATTTACAGTTACAACTGCCACGGTTCGCGACGAACGCGATCGCACAAGCGATTCGCCTCTTCGTCACCAACAAAGGCCTGTTTGACAGAATCCCACTTGCAAGAACGCTTCAATTCATAAGCAATTGCAGCCAAGTGGCTAACAGCAATCGTGTTGACGCCGAATTCAATATCACGAAACGGTTTTTCGCGGGTCTTCACACAATCGATAAAGTCGCCGTAGATGCCCCCCTGGCCTTTGTATGCGGGAACCGGCTTGGACTCCCGCTTTTCTCCGGGAGTGCCCACAACTTGAAGGTTTTGCATGCCCGGCTTGTTGTGGGTGATTTCAATGCCGTTGGGATATTTCAGGGAAACCCAAACGCCTCCCTCTTCGCTATACACAACATCCGTGGGTTGCAGTTCGCGAACATCCACCGCAAATGTGGCACCACCAAAGTGATGCGCTCCCCAGTCGGTCATCCCACCGCCCGAGTAATCGACGTACGAACGCCAACTGTTGCCATTGGTACTAAAATTACCGGAGCAACGATTGCCATTGTACGGCGCCCACGGCGCTGGTCCCAGCCAGAGATCCCAATCTATATCCGGCGGGGTCGCCTCTTCTGGCAGATTGCAAAGTTGTGAAAGTGGACCAACATTGACGTTGATCGATTTGACTGGGCCCAACTCACCACCCCAGCACTGATTGACAATGCCGCGATAATCTTCCAGCACTCGCTGGCTTCCGCCGGACACAACACGACCATAACGACGGGCAGCGTTGATCATCAGCGGCCCTTCCCGTAGGGTGCGCGTTTCGGGCTTTTGACAATAGACGTCCTTGCCGCTGCGACAGGCTTCGATCACCATAATGGCATGCCAATGATCGGGCGTGGCAACGTGCACGGCATCGATGTCGGTGCGTGCCAGCAATTCCCGAAAATCGTTGTACGCCTTGCAATCGGTATTCTTGTAATGGCCGTCGACTTTGCCTTTGGATTCGTTGCGAGCTCCGGTGCGTACATCGCACACCGCGACATACTGCACGTCGCCACGACCAAGAAACGCGCCTTGATCTCCCCGGCCCATGTTGCCGATGCCGATGCCGCCCATCACAATCCGATCACTCGCTGGCGCCACGGTATCGTTGCCGAGAGCATTGGATGTAATGATGTAGGGCGCCGCAATTGTGGCACCAGCGGTTTTGATAAAATCTCGACGTGAGGATCGGTAATTGCCCATAGTATTGACCTTAAGGTGGCCCGAGAAGCGGTAAAGACCGGCGCGCGTTTGTGACGAACGACGACACAAACGGTACGAGGCAAAACTGGAAAATGGCAAAAGCGTTAGTGTCTGTAATAATCTTTTGCCAGCCTTTTGTAAAGCCTCCAAGCCCGTCGCGGCCCGCTCTGCCGATGCGACTGCCGATTGCCAGTGCTGCCCGAGAAAGGCCGTGACGATGATGCCCCGGAAAATCGCCTTGCACCTTTCCACTGATGAAAAAAGCCCACCTATGAAAATCGATCGTTCCTATTTTCGATCTCTTGCCATCTGGGGTGCCGGGTTGCTGCTCATGAGTGCATCTGTGCCGGCAGCGCTCAGCGAAAAGGCTGGTCCGATTGATTTAACCACAACCAAACCGGAAGCAATAAGCAACTCCTACAACCTTGGGCCAACCGGGGCGTTGGGATGGATGCACGTCGCTGGCGGTATGACTGAGCAGAGTCGGCAGATTTTAATCACTGCCGTTGAAAAGACTTCGCCCGCGGATGGTTTGCTGGAAGTGGGTGATGTGGTTCAGGGTGTCTTCGGCCAGCTTTTTACAAGCGATGCCCGTCGCGCTTTTGGGCATGCGATTGGCCGCGCCGAGGCGAGCGATGGCGTGCTGCCGCTAACGATCTGGCGTGATCATAAAAGTCGGCCCGTGAGTCTCCGTCTCCAAGTCATGGGCGCTTATAGCGACACCTCGCCCTACGACTGCCCAAAGGCAAAAAAGATTCTGGAACGAGGCCTTGCCGTGCTCGCTAAAAAACCCGGCCACGAGAATGGTTTGCGCACCAACGATCTCGCGCTGCTGGCATCCGGCAATCTTGAACAGATCGCAATTGCACGCCAGAGTGCCCACGGCTTAGCCGAGAGCACGCCCACGGTTGAAAAGCTGTGGAGTGACTCCAATCACGGTGGCATGCGCACCTGGCACCACGGCTACAACAATCTCTTTCTCTGTGAATATTTTTTGGCCACTCGTGACGCGTCCGTGCTGCCAGCCATTCGCTCCTACACCACTACAATTGTTCGCGGGCAGGGTCGCTTTGGGACTTGGGGCCATGGCTATGTCCCGCCTGCCGAAGACGGCACACTGCATGGGCCCGTTTTACCTTATGGCCCGGTGAACGCTGCCGGTTTGCCCTGCTTTATCTCCCTAATCCTTGCGAAGCAGTGCGGCCTCGATGATCCGGAACTCACAACCGCCATCGACCGTGCGAATCAATTCTTTGGTTACTACGTTGGCAAGGGTTCCATCCCCTATGGCGAGCACAGGCCCGGCCCTGTGCATGACGACAATGGCAAAACCAGCATGACGGCGATGGCCTTTAGCTTGCAGGGCAAGCAGACCGAAACACAGTTTTTTTCCAAGATGGTTACGGCTTCCTACGAATCACGCGAATGGGGCCACACCGGGAATGGTTTTAGTTATCTCTGGGGCCCTATCGCCGCCAACTGCGGTGGCCCAAAAGCCATGGCGGCGTTCATGAAGGAACTGCGCTGGTATTACGACCTCGCGCGACGATGGGATGGGTCATTTGTCAATGTGGCTACCGGCGGCGGGGTGGCCAGCAGCTACCACGGCCTGCTCGGCTCCACCGGATGCTACATGCTGGCTTACGCTGTGCCACTGAAAAAGATTGCCCTGACCGGACGCGATGCCCGACCAGAAAATTGGCTCAGCGATCCTGACATCGCTGAAGCGATTGCTGCCGAGCGCTGGATTGGGGACGATGCTCATGAGAATCGGTCGCTTCAGCAATTGCTCGACGGCTTGGGCAGTTGGTCGCCACGGGAGCGCGATAGCTCGGCCAAAGAGTTGGGGAATCGCAACGAACAGATTCTCCCACAACTGGTGGCGATGACGAAAAGCAACAACTCCAATGCGCGTCTCGGTGCTGTAGCAGCTATCGGCCAACTACGCGCCCGCGCCATTCCAGCGCTCGACATTCTTGCCGAACTGTTGGAAGACGAAGATCGCTGGCTCCGCGTGCAGACCGCCGAAGCGCTGCGCACTATTGGGGCCGACGCGAAAGCCGTGCTGCCGCAGATGCTCAAAGCGGCCGCTGTTCAGGATGCCACTGACCAAATGCAATTTGGTGTTGGTGCGCTGGCGTATGCGCTCTTTTATCCTGGCGGAGCCTACGGGCCCAAAGGGATCCTTGCCGGAAATATTCAAGACATTCCCAAGGACCAGCTTTACCCTGTTGTTCGTACGATTGCTGCCAACCCCGATTCAGCTGCACGCGGTTGTTTGAAATCTGCGTATGCCCTCTTCACCCTTGAGGACATGCAGGCTCTCGCCCCCGAAGTGGTGATGAGCATCAATCAAATGGCTGCTGCCAACACCATGTTTTCTAAGGGCATTCGCTTGGCTGGCATCCAAGCGATGGCACGCTTAAAAATTGCAGAGGGCATTCCGCTGACCATCATGCTGATGAATCTCCCGCAGTGGGGCAAAGCACACATCCGAGCTGAATCGCTCAAGGTGCTCAAAGAATACCGCGGAGCAGCGAAATCTGTAGTACCGGAACTCAAGAAACTCGCTGCGGAAAGTCCAAAAGAGAAGGATCAGATCGTGGCGGTGATCGAGATCATTGAGGCCGACACCAATCCGCCTCAACTGATAAGCCTCGCCGCCCATCTCGGCACGACCCACGACCACTAATCCACAACTCACAACCGATAAGAGTGCGTAAGCAGCGCGAGCAAACGCCCGAGCGTGGCTCAGGCGTTTCTTCTCTCGACGTTTCTGCTCTCGACGTTTGCAGCACCGCTGCTGCTGCGATGATCAGGGACGCTCGGGGCGGCTCTCGCTTTGTGTTGAATCGGGGTCCGCTGGATCACGATCTCCAACAGGCCCGCCACGTCCTGGCGCACGCTCTGGCCTGCGGCTATCTGCGCCACCCCGCATGCGTCCCATCTCTTCGGCATATTTTCGCATCTCATCCCGGCTGAGCTTGCCATCGCCATCGGCATCGAATGTGAACGCATGTTCGACAAGTCGCTCGGGCGACGGAGGTCCGCCTGGCCCCCCCCGCCCCTCGCGCACATCTCGAGGGCCCCGTCCCTCGC
Organism: Planctomicrobium piriforme; assembly: GCA_945871035.1. Lineage (GTDB taxonomy): Bacteria > Planctomycetota > Planctomycetia > Pirellulales > UBA1268 > BAIKAL-G1-2R. The sequence continues at coordinate 7,669 of CAMBUD010000079.1, forward strand.
CGCCAAGCGGCCGCGGAGGGCCACCTGGACCTGCTGGACCTGCCGGACCGCGACGTGGATTTTGCTCGGGTCCTCGTTCGCCGCGCCCCTGTATCTCTGGCGGCGCAGGCGGCCGCAGTTCATCGTGATTGAGGATTCCGTCACTGTTTTTATCGATTGCCAACAACGCGGAGGAGGCGTTTTTAATCTCCTCGGCGTCGAGTTGGTGATCGTGATTGGTATCGAGGGCCTCACGAATAGGATCTGGCGGAGGCCGAAACTCATGGGGTGGCCCACCGGGGCCCGGTGGCTGTGCGATCACGACTGCCATGAGAGTCAGGCAGAGGATAAAACTTGCTGCTACAGCCGTTGCGGTTCCGATCGTGTGCCTCATCCGTTTCATAAAATGCTCTCCAAAAGTCGTGTTTTCTGATTGTGCCATTCCTTATGAACGGTCGTCGGCAGCAAAGGTTGCAAACCCTTGCCCCATTTTTTTCCCGCGGATGGGTCTCACTGCAGGTACTTGTTGGACCACGTGCTGAAGAGTTCGCCACGACTGACTCGCGCGGCATCTTCCCGCATGACTGCAGGCGTGCGGCGGATCACGCGAACAGTTTTGCGCCGGTGATAAAAAGTGCGTGTGTGCGCCATGGCCGCAGGACCGGTATTGCGCGGTGCCGGCAGTGGAGCGCTCGTTCCAACAGGCGGCAGCGGATGCTGGGCGGTAGCGACCGTTGCGACCATCGTGATCGCGAGTCCGACAAAGGCCCCAAGCAGATGGAGTTCGCAGTTCCTGAGCTGTTGCACGAGTTTCATGACTTTCATGGCTTTCGTGGCGGCCATTCCTTGACAGACAGCTCGGACGCTACAAGCCCTGTGGTTCCAGCGTGAGTGGATCCCTTAGCGGCAGTTGCTGAACCTTTCCACCAAAGAAATCTTGCATGCTGGCCCGTTTGCCCGAATCACCAGGGGCAATTTCTTTCCAGTCTCCCACCACAAGAATGGCCATCTTCTCTGGATCGAGATGCTTCTGGGCCACACGCTGCAGATCTTCTCGCGTCACAGCCAGAATCTTTTCGCGATAGGTCTGCCAATAATCTTTGGGCCGTTTTGTCGACTCATCGTTGACAAATACCCGGAGCATCTGCGGCTTGCTCTCGAACTGCCGTGGGAAGGTTTCGACTGCACTCTGCTTGGCAGTTTCCAGCTCTTCCTCTGTCACCAACGCATCGCGAACACCCTTGATCTGGTCGAGCACAATCTTTGCGGCCAACGCCACCGTCGGATTCTTACTCTCAAAACCGGCGCGGAAATCACCCGGGTAGTACACCCGCGGCGCAAGCGTGGAACGAGCGGAGTATGCCAGCCCTTCGTTGCTGCGCACTTGCTGCATGATGCGGCTCGTAAAGCCACCCGCCCCAAGGATGTCGTTTAAAAGTAGCAGCGGAATCGCATCCGGATCATCCCGTGTGATCGATCGCAGTCCCATCACCAACTTTCCCTGTGGTATCTCTTTTTGCACGTGATAGAGACCGGGCTCTAGTACCGCCGTCGGGGCAACCGGGTCTGGGACAGCAGCACCTCGCTCCCATCCAGACAATGCTTGCGTCAGTTTTTGCAGCATTTCTTCTTCAGCAAAGTCTCCAGATACCGCCACGATCATGTTCCCTGGATGGAAAATACGGCGATGCATGTCCGCCAAACGCTCACGGGAGATAGCGGCGACGGTTTTGTCTGTTGGTTCGCTTGCCTCGAAATGGTCCGCGCCATAAATGAGTCGCTTCCACTCACGGGAGAGAATCGATGCCGCGTCGTCGTTGCGCTGCTTGAGCATCTCGATCACTTGTCCCCGTGCTGTCTCTAAACGCTTGGCATCGAAGGCGGGGAATCGCAGCATGCCCAGAAACAGGGCAAGACTTTCATCAAAATTACTCTGCAAACAGTTCATCGTGGCCGAGGTAGCCGTTTCACCAGCAGCCACACCCGCTTCAGTTGCCAGAAAATCGAGCGTCTCGTCAAACTGCGCTGCTGGCATCTCCTGCGTGCCTCCTTCGCGCATCAGTCGGGCCGTCATGGACGCCAGACCGGGTACATCCGGAGGGTCCAGCGAGGCACCGCCTTTAAATGTTATGGAAAGAGTGATCAGCGGAAACTCGTGCGATGGTGCTAGATAGACAACGGTGCCATCGGAGAGCTCGCGGCGAAACTTCTCGGCCGTCGGTGGCTGAAATGCCAGAGGCCCAAACGCGATCTGATCCGGCCGCGCTGGCAGCCCCGTGTCGATCGGTGACACAGGCTGCACCGATTTTTTACCGACTGACACAAACAGCAATCCGGCAACGCTGATTGCTAACGCCATTGCTATCACACGCCTATTCATCGAGTTATCCATTCTGCAAAAAAGGTGCTCTGGGAGGTTCGCTTACTGCTCGGCCTGAGCCTGGGCAGCACGCTGAAACACCGCCACGCTACGGTTGGTTTGAGAAAAATATTTCTTGGCCACCCGCCGGATATCGGCCGCCGTTACGGCCTCGTATTTTTTCGGACCGTCGTTAATTTCCCGCCAGTCGAGAAGTGCGTCGGCAAAGGCCAGTTGAATCAGCAGCGACATATTGTTTTCCAGTCGCCGGTAGTTGCCGGCGGCGACGCGATTTTTCACTTTGCGCAGTTCGCGTTCTGGTAGTTCTTGTTGCTGAAGTTTTTTGAGCTCCTCGTACCAGGCGTTTTCCAAGACGTCTGGCGTGGCCTCGCCGCGAGTCTCCGCCTCAAACGCAAAGAGGCCGGCGTACTTGCGAGTGTCGGAGCTCGTGCGAGCGCTCGATGCAATGCCGCGGCCTTCGACGAGCCCGGCGTAGAGCCGCCCCGTGCGTTCGTTGAGCACTTCAGCCAGCATGTCGAGCGGATAGCTGTCAACGTGGCCGGCCGGCACAGTGTGGTAGCGAATCTCGATCGACGGAGGAAAATCGCCGCTCGCGTTCATCCGCTGCTCTGCCAGTTGCTCCACCTCGAGTGTCACCACAGGCTGTGGCTTGCGAGTGCCGGGATCGAGCCGCGAAAAATATTTTGTGATCATCGCCTTTGCCTTGGCCGGATCAAAATCGCCCACCACGATGCCGACTAAATTACCCGGGCGGTAATAGGTGTTCCAATACTCCTGCGCCTGATCAAACGTGTAGCTATTCAAGTCGCTCGGCCAGCCAATTACCGGCCACGCATAACCGCACGAGGCCCAAAACATCGCATCGAATTGCTCTTCGAACCGGCCCGTTGGCGTGCTGTCGGTGCGCAATCGCCGCTCTTCGTGCACCACGTCGCGCTCGGAATAAAACTCGCGAAACACGCTGTCGTGCAAACGGTCGCTCTCCATCCAAGCCCACAGTTCCAATTTGTTTGCTGGGACTGTGATGAAGTAGCAGGTGAGATCATGGCTGGTGAAAGCATTCATACCGCTGCCGCCAGCCTTTGTGTAGACCTGATCAAACTCATCCTTCACGATCGTAGCCGCATCGGCGCCGCCCTCGCCGCGGCCCTGCTGCGCTCGAATGAG
>CAMBUD010000080.1 GCA_945871035.1 Planctomicrobium piriforme
CTTGACGATCAACCTCGGCGGCAACTTCTTCGAAGAGTTGCAACGCATCTGCGGGCGAGCGCTGGGCCATTCGTTTTGACTCAAGCTGGCGAGCGGCTACTTCTGCAGAAATCGTTGCAATCAGCACCTCGGTTGGAATCGCGCTACCGGCAGGGTTTTCTGGAAGTTTCTGGGATCGCTGCTCGGCTGGATCAGCCTGCTTGGATGGGGCCGGCAGTTTGCCTGGCAGGCCAGAGCGCTCTAGATCCAGAGGCGGGCGATTGGCTTGAGCAGCCGAACGGGAAGCGGCCTCTGCAAGGATCTGTCTGGCTGAGGCAGCGTCTGAATCTTCTGGATCTGCAAGGCCTGCAGTCGGTTCATCGTTAGCCGCTGCATTCCAGCAGGCACCGCCAGCAACTGTTAGCCATACCAGGCCAACTGCTGCACGGAACACGGTCGGCGCAAAGCAGGCCCAGAGCGATCGCGGATCTCGGTGATGCGAAATCAAAACTCGATGGTTGTTGCTGCAGGCATGTGCCATAAACTGCTATCTCTAAACCGTAGATTGGTACTCGCCGGAAAGAAATACTGGCTGCCGTTGCTGTGGGTCAAGATCAGGTGCAGTCCCCCGAGCTTGCCGTGCTTAACAACGGCCAAGGACCGCTGGCAACCGCTGCCCAGGCGTATGCAGCAGCCAGTTGACTGCGAATCAGTTCGACACCGCTCTTTGGGCAGAGATGACGCGGTCAACGACATCAAGCAGCTGATCGATTCGAAATGGCTTGAAGAGCACAAGATCGACGCCCGCGTGGCGGGCTTTGACGATCGAGTGCCCCGGGTCGTAGCCGAAGCCTGTCATCAGAACGAGAGGCACTCTTTCGAGCAGTTCGTTTAAGCTGACGAGCAGTTCATAGCCGCTCATGTCGGGGAGCCGGATGTCTGCAATGATGACGTCATAGAGTTCATTATGACAGGCTCGCACCATCGATACCGCCTCAGCACCATCGCGCGCGGTTTCCACAGTACAGCTGTAACGCTCAAGCAAGGCATGGGCTGCGGCCCGCACCTGCTCGTCGGAGTCGACTACCAAAATGCGTCGCCCGACAAGAGACCGGAGACGCTCTCCCTGACGCAGGTTCGGATGCGCTGAACTGGGTGTCATCTTCTCGCCAACTTTTTGGATGACCTGCTTAATATCGCGGGCGTTGCGCAAAATTCGCTGCAGTCGTTCAACGACGTCAGCATTGTGGCCGATGTAGCGTTCCATGATGCTGACGGCATCGTTGAGAATGTCGTCGACGGGTAGCGCAACAGCTCCATGGACGGCTTCAATGCTTTCAGCGGCAGCGGAAGCCTTTTCGGCAACGAGGAGCTCAAGCGTATTGAGTGCAGCGGCGACATCGCAGGAAAATATTTCTAAAAACTGAAGGTCTACGTTGGTAAAGCCTCCCGGCTCGGGGCTTTCAACGTTGAACGTCCCGATCACATGTTCTTGCAGCTTCAGCGGCACTGTCAGCGAGCTCTTGGCTCCTTTGCAGCCCTCCAAGTAAAGAAGGTCCTTTGTGGTGTCGTTGCAGAAGTAACTGGTGCCATGTGCGGCGACATATCCCGTAACGCCATTGTTTTGTTCGCGGGCGTAAAGAATGCGGGCCTCCGCCTCCGGTTGCATCCCCTCGGCTAATAATGGATCGAGTCGGCCGGTTTGTTGATCAAGCAACCGGATTTCCACCACGTCGAAATGCAAGAGATCTTTGGAATAATAAAGGATGTTGCTTTTGAGGAGTTCGATGCGTTCTTCAATCGTCATGTCTGCTAACTCTGCCGGCGAGAGGTCTGCGAGTTTTTGGCCTGCCTGATGAATCGCCGCCCGTTTTTGTTGCTCCAGAATCGTATGGGTCACATCGCGCACCGCCACCACAATGGACGGAGCCGCTATTGGCACACCATCCGCCGATGGCAGCGGATCAATCGCTGCACAGGCTTGGGCATGAAAGTAGCGATTGTCTGTCGTGCGCAGTGTGGCACTACTTGTTTGTTCACAGGCATGCGCGCCAGATAATAAAAAGCCTTCAGATTCGACGATTTCGGGATTGCCCAAGGCCTCTAAAAACAGACAGCCCTGCAGATTCATTCGACCGCACCACTGTGCAAAACGAGCATTGACCCACTGAATCCTTTTTTCTGCATCGAGTAATGCCACGCCGTCGGGCAGGTGCTCCAAGATGCGTCCAGAATCAATCGGCGCAACCGGCCGTAGGGGGTCGCTTCCTTGGTTGTGAACGACAAAAGATGAGCTCGATTGAGACACTAAATTTCCACCTCTCTGCCGACAGGGTTTAGTCTATGAAGTATAAATTGATTCGAGCCTGTCGCCAAATCGGCAGGTACTGTTGCCGCCGTCTACCGTCAATCTATACTAAGAAAGATAGAGCAATCTTCCAGACAGGATGGCTTTTCATCCTATGCAAGCGTTGCCATTCACCCCCGACTGCATTTTTTTGACGCTGGTCAGACAGTCGGTTGCCCGCGCAGCCAAGAGAGGCCCTTTGTGAGCCAGAGTGAAATCTCGCCATCATTTTTTGCCAAAAATCAGTTTCTGATTTTCCGGCTTTTTTCGCTCTCAGGGCTTGTGCCAGTGGGGGCTTTTTTGATGGTCCATCTACTGACGAATGCTTCGGTGCTGGCCGGTGCGGGAACCTTTCAATCAAGAGTGGACATGATTCACTCCCTTGGGCCGCTGCTCATTCCGGTGGAGTGGATATTTATCTTCTTACCGATGATTTTTCATGCCACGGTTGGTTTTATAATCATCGCCGGGGGGCTGCCGAACGTCGGTTCCTATGCCTATGTTGGCAACGTGCGTTACACGCTGCAGCGTGCCACGGGCATGATCGCGTTCGCGTTCATACTGTGGCATCTCATCCAACTCCACTGGATGGGAGCGGCGGTGGGTGGCGGACAATTTGATCCGCATCGTGCATCCAGTTCAACGGCAGCGGCCTTGCAGCCAACGCTCGTGGCCATCTTTTACTGCATCGGAATCTTGTCGACGGTGTTTCACTTTGCAAACGGACTTTGGACGCTGGGAATTACCTGGGGTGTTTGGACGAGTCCGGCTGCTATGCGCCGCGCTAATTGGATCAGTATTGCGGTGGGAATTTTGCTCGCTGGAGCCGGGATCGGGGCTCTGGTGGGTATGCGGAGAATAGATATTGAGCAGGCGCAGGCCATCGAAAACCGAATGGAGGACGTTCGGCGAATGCTCGACGGTCAAGAGCCTACTCCAACCCAAGATGAACCCACCTCAGTGAGGTCCTCCCAGACGTTTGATGTTCCCGCTGGACTGGTACCAGCCTCAAAAACAGGCACATGAGAGAACTTATGTCAGAGCCCCGCGTTCTTGTGATTGGTGGTGGATTGGCCGGTCTGGCAGCCACAATGCGACTGGCAGAACTCGGCATCGGTGTTGATCTTGTCAGTCTTGTGCCTGTGAAACGCTCGCACAGTGTGTGCGCTCAAGGCGGCATCAACAGCGTCAATGCAATGACCCGGCAGCAGGGGGATAGTGAGTGGAAGCATTTTGATGACACGGTCTACGGCGGCGATTTCCTGCAGCACCAACCGCCCGTTAAAGAGATGACCGAATGGGCGCCAAAGATTGTTGATCTCTTAGATCGACTTGGCGTGCCTTTTAACCGCACTCCAGAAGGCCACCGCGATCAACGCCGCTTTGGCGGCACGCTCTACAAACGCACCGCCTTCGCAGGAGCAACAACAGGCCAGCAACTGCTCTATGCTCTCGATGAACAGGTGCGTCGCTGGGAGGTGGAGGGCAAGGTAAAGAAATGGGAATTCTGGGACTTTCTTGAGCCTGTGCTGGACAGTTCTGGCAGGTGTCGCGGTGCAGTCTGTCAGGATATGGTTACCATGGCATTTCGCACGTTTGCCGCCGATGCCACGATCATCGCCACCGGAGGTTGTGGACTTGTCTACGGACGATCAACGATGTCGATGGTTTGCACCGGTAGTGCCGCGAGTCGCGCCTATCAGGCTGGTGCCCGGTACGGCAACGGAGAATTCATCCAAGTTCACCCGACAGCTATTCCGGGCGCCGACAAGCTGCGATTGATGAGCGAGAGCGCTCGCGGAGAAGGAGGCAGAGTGTGGGTGCCGCGGACGCCTCACGATGCGCGTGATCCTCGTGATATTGCCGAAGTCGACCGCTATTATTTCCTCGAAGATCGTTATCCAAAGTATGGCAATCTCGTGCCGCGTGACATTGCCACTCGTGAGATCTTTGACATTTGCACGACCGACGGTTTGTCGGTGGAAAAAGATCGGCTCTGCGTCTACCTCGACCTCACGCATATTCCACGCGAGACCCTCGACCGTAAGCTAGGCGGCATCCTTGAAATCTACGAAAAGTTTCAAGGCGTTGATCCTCGCGCGGTACCGATGAAGATTTTTCCGGCAGTGCACTACTCGATGGGTGGATTGTGGGTCGATTATCAGAAAAATGCTGCTGGTGGCCTGGAGGAAGGATCGCCGCGAAACCAACAGACAAACATCCCGGCTCTGTATGCCATCGGTGAGTGCGACTACCAATACCACGGCGCCAATCGACTCGGTGCCAACTCGCTCTTGTCGTGCATCTTCAGTGGTTTGTTTTGTGCGTCGGGCGTTGTTGCCTCGGCTCATGGCAGCCGAAAGCTAGCCGCCGAGGAGTCGACCAATCTTTTTGCTGCCGCGATGCGACGACAGGAAAGTCGGCACGAGTCGCTGCTTGCGCGGCGGGTGGGTACGGAGAATCCCTATCAGTTGCACCTGGAATTGGGCAACCTTATGACGCGTGTTGCCACCGTGGTGCGACGCAACGAGCAACTGACGGCTGCCTATGCGGAGGTGTGTACGCTGGAGGATCGCTGGAAACGATGCGCGCTTTCCGACAGTGGCAACTGGACCAATCAAAATGTGGTCTTTACAAAGGCGTTGGGAGACATGTTTCCCATCGCTAAGTTGATCCTCAAGGGGGCGCTGGAGCGCGAGGAGTGCCGCGGTGCCCACTACAAGCCTGCTTTGGCGATGCCTGGCATTGCCGCCACCGATCTTGCCGGCCAGTATCACGAGGCTCAGGAGTGGTGCGATCGCTTTGAGCAAAACACAAAACGCTGGCTCAAAAGCACAATCGCCAGCCACGGTGCCGACGGTGATCCGCAGATCGTGTTTGAAGATGTTGACACATCGCTTTTGCCGCCGCGCCCACGATTGTATGGCTTGATAGGAGGCGAATTGATTGAGGAAGTTTGGAAGGAGCGTCAGAAAAAAGCCGCACTCAATGGCAGCGGTAGTGCAGCTGGCACGGCCCAAACGGCCGCAGTGGCTGGGCCCAGCGCGTAATGCAGGCAGCAAGCAGACATCTGTTTTTGTAGGAGAAAGCATTTTATGATCCGAGCAGTAGAGCCATCAGCAGGGCCAAATAGTTCAGCAGCCAGTGCCTCTGCGCAACCCGTAGCGCAGCGTTTGATCCGCGTGCGGGTTTTGCGTCAGGATGCACCTGGTCAAGAAAGCTATTGGGAGCGTCATGCAGTGCCGTACGAGTTGAATATGAATGTGATCAGCATCCTGCAGCGGATTGCTGCGAATGCGAAGTCACAGGATGGCCGGCCTGTGGCTCCCGTGGCATGGGATTGCAACTGCTTGGAAGAGGTCTGTGGATCCTGCACGATGCTGGTCAATGGCCGCACCCGCATGGCCTGCACAGCGCTGGTCGATAAGCTCATGGAAGATAATCCAGAAGAGATTGAACTGCGGCCAATGTCAAAGTTTCCAGTCGTGCGTGATCTCGTCGTGGATCGTCGTCGGTTGTTTCGGTCTCTCGAACGCGTCGAGGCATGGATGCCGATCGATGGCTCGTATGACCAAGGCGCCGGTCCGCGCATTTCACCAGAATCGCAGGAAGATGCTTACCCGCTTTCCACCTGCATCAGTTGCGGCTGTTGCCTTGAAGCCTGCCCGCAGTTCACCAAGATCGAACTTGTGCGGCATGAGGACGAGACGGTGGCAGACTTCGAAAAGCGTCGTCGATCGGCATTTGACCGGGGCTTTATTGGCGCCCATGCCATCAGTCAGGCCATGCTGTTCAACAGTCATCCCACCGGTCAATTGATTGCGGACCAACGGTTGCAGGCGATCACTGCGCAGGGCGGCATTCAAATGTGTGGTAATGCACAGAACTGTGTCGCTGTTTGCCCAAAGAGCATCCCACTGACGCGATCCATTGCACGGGCTGGCCGGGCGGCTACGGTGTGGGCGATCAAAAAACTTTTTGATCGCTGAGCAGAGCACATACGGTTGGTAAACAAGGTTGCGTCTCCCATGCCCTCTGTTTGTGATGGGCTTGGCAGTGTGGGGCCATCGCCGCCATCGCGATGCGACTTTTGCCGCCCCGAAACTGGCGTAACACCCTGTCGCGGATGCGCTCTAGAAAGCTGTTTTGTAACAGTCGGCGAGCCTGTAAACACCGTTGATTCACCGGTTGTGTTTGCCGCAAACGGTTCAGCGTGGTACTTTTAAGCAGTTAAAAATTGATACAGACGTTTTGCCGCAGGTGTTTCACCACGCAGCGGGCAGCAGGATGCTCAGCTGGATGATGTGAAATCGGTCGGCCATCATGAGGAAGAAATAGGGAATCACGAGTGTTTGTGGACAATAGGGACCGGCACCCGACGGAGTCGGATGATCCAGTCACGGTGACTTCCGGGCCTGCACCGCAGGGAACCGTTCCTCCAGTGGAATGCGAAGCCGCGCAGAGCACCGGTGGTTTTCAGGCCATGGGACTCTCTGCCGAAACCTTGGCAGCAGTTGAGCGGGCTGGCTATACGGTGCCCACGCCGGTTCAGGCTGGCTTGATTCCGCGGGCCTTGGCTGGCATTGATGTTCTTGGTCAAGCGCGCACTGGCACGGGAAAGACGGCAGCATTCGTGTTGCCCATCCTCGAGTGTGTGGCAAGAGAACGTCGTAGCGGTGGTCCTCGTGCGCTCGTGCTTGTGCCGACCCGCGAACTTGCAGTTCAGGTGCGCGACGAATTTGAAAAGCTTGCGCATGGTTCAGGTGTGCACTGTGTTGCTGTGTATGGCGGCAAGCCGATTAAGGGACAAATTGACAAGCTGGCGCGCCATCCAGCGGTTGTGGTGGGTACGCCGGGGCGTGTGCTTGACCACATGAGTCGTGGCACGATCTCATTTGCTGCCGTAGAGATCGTTACCCTTGACGAAGCCGATCGCATGCTCGACATCGGTTTCCGTCCGGATATTGAAAAGATTCTTCGACGCTGTCCGGACAGCCGACAGACGTTGCTGCTCTCAGCAACAGTGCCGCCAGCCGTGGCAAAATTAGCCACTCGCTACATGCGAGACCCAGAGATCCTCGATTTTTCCACCAATGAGTTGGCAGTCGAAACGATCGAGCAGCGGTATTTCACTGTCGATCCAACCCGAAAGTTTGAGTTACTAGAGCGATTATTGGAGCGGGAGCAACCGCGGCAGGTGATCGTATTTTGTCGAACAAAGCGTGGCACAGACAAGATTTTTGAAAGGCTTCTGCGCAAAAGATCACGGCATTCAGACGACGTTGCTTGCATTCACGGCGACCTGTCGCAAAACATTCGCGACCGTGTGATGCGGCAGTTTCGTGATGGTACGGTGAGAGTGCTTGTCGCTACAGACGTGGTGGGTAGGGGTATCGATGTGTCCAGCGTATCGCACATCATCAATTACGATATTCCCGAATTCTGTGACGACTATGTCCATCGTGTGGGCCGCACTGGTCGCATGGGGCGCGAAGGCCTGGCCTTTACGTTCGTGGCACCGGAGGAAGGGCCGCAGTTAACGCGCATCGAGATGCGCATCGAACGGCTGCTGAAGCGCGACGAGTTGGAGGGTTTCGAGGCATTTGATCGCCGAGTCAAGCCGGGGCCATTAACGTTACGAAACGGTTTGGAACGAGCTGCGCCAGCCGAGATTGACCCTGCGGCTGTGCCGGAAGAGCCAAAACGTCCTTCTTCAGCGGCGTTACTCGGCAAGGGACGATCTCCTAAGCGATACCGCCGCGGCCTTTAGCCCCTGGCTTTCGAGTCGATTCCTCCGGTAGCCAAAAAGCCAGCGCATGCAAGGATCGAGTGGTCACGATGGCTTCTGACGCAGGCAAATCGAAGGCAAAGCGGCTCAAGCAGCAACTGGAAGCCCTTGCCGCTGCCGGTGTTCTCGACTTGCCGCGAGTGGATCGGCAGACACTCCAAGCGCCAATCGTGAGTGCTGGCATGCCGGTGCCGACTGGCCCTGCAGCAGAGATAGCAGAAACTATTCTGCTCAGTCGTAGGGATGCCTTGGAAATACTCAGCCAGGAGGTGGCCGCTTGTCGGCGCTGCGAGGCGCTGGCTTGTGCCCGCACGCATACTGTGTTTGGAGTCGGCCCCACGAACGCTCGAATCTGCTTTCTCGGAGAGGCTCCCGGTGCCGATGAAGACGCCTCTGGTCTGCCGTTTGTCGGACGGGCTGGCCAATTGCTCACCAAGATCATCGAATCGTGCCGGCTCACACGCGAACAGGTTTACATTCTCAATGTTCTTAAGTGCCGGCCTCCCAACAATCGGCCTCCGCTACCGGAAGAGGTGGCAAACTGTCGCGGGTATTTTGCAGGCCAACTGGAAATCATTGCACCGGAATACATTTGTTGCCTTGGCACTTCGGCTGCACACGCTCTGCTCCAAACCACCGAAGCGATCGGGAAGCTGCGAAAACGCTGGTTCACGCATCAATCCGCGCAGGTTATCTGTACCTATCATCCCTCCTACCTGCTCCGAAATCCGGCCGCCAAGCGGGAGGTTTGGGATGACATGAAGATGCTCATGGCACAAATGGGTGTCGATTTGTAGTGCGCAGCGGCTCCTCACGGCGGCACGACAGCACGTATTCCTGTCAGTAATGGATTTTCTATAGAAAACGGTTGTAACGATCCGAATACATCTGTGGGTCGTGGGGTGGGGGGAACAGCCGCTGGTCTATTGTTGCTTGTTTTCCCTGCGGAGTGGGTTAATGAAAACGATGAAGAATGCACGTCTGGGGATTGGAGTGGCCCGGTGCTGTTCCCTGCCGCAACGCCCTATTATTGGCGCGGCCGTGCTGCTCTTGGCGGTGCTCGGCCTGAGTGGCACAAGCGGGTGCACCATGTGCCCAGATCCTTTTGACTACTCTGGGCCCGTGCCCAATGGATCGGCGCCGCAAAACAATTTTTTAGCTCGAAGTAATGGCATTCTACCCTTAGGCGCTTCGACAAAGCCGTGGCCACCACTCGTGAAATCAGTCGTGCCAACGCCGCCGCCTGCAGAAGTCGAACTGGTTGATGCGCTCGAGGTTGATGCGATCGAGGTAGATGAGCCAGTGGCGAACGACCCAACAGCAATCCAAGACCCCACCAACACGCCCAGCGTTGCGTTGGTGCCCATCGAGACCAGCAAATAATCGCGATTCCCACCGAAAATCGCTGCGGTCTATGTCAGAGTTGGTTCCGGTAGCCAGCCGTCTGGAACGATTGCATCCTTAGGCACAACAGCGATCCCGTCACGCACCGTAAAGCGGTCGCTGTCACCAGTATTTTCCCAGCCGTGGTCGTTAACGATTCTCGCCCGGCGGCCGATGCGACCGTTCTTGTCGATGATTGCTCCTTCGATGATTGTTCCCTCGCCGATGCCCATGGCAGGAATGCCCCGGGCAGCGTTGGCCGCAACGTCGCTGGCCGTTTCGTAAAAGTCGCTTCCCAGTACCACTGAATTACGGATCACAACATTGCGGCCAATCCGACAGCGCAGGCCAATCACACTGTTTTCGATTACGGCTCCCTGCTCCACTACGCAGCCATCTGAAAGAAGGCTCGCACGCACGCTGGCCCCATCGATGCGGGATGGAGGTAAAAAACGACCGCGCGAATAGATAGGCGCTTCAGCGCTGGCGAGTTCAAACGGAGGCAGCGGCCCGGCAAGGTCGAGATTGCACTGAAAATAAGAGCGAATCGTACCAATGTCTTCCCAGTAGCCGTCAAAAAGATGCAGCTGCACTTTTTTTGCTCGGATCGAAGCAGGAAACAACTCACGACCAAAATCCTGATAGTCAGTTTTTTTCAGTAGGTCGATGAGGCAGTCGCGATCAAAGAGGTAGATCCCCATGCTGGCGATCAAAGAGCGTCCCTTGGACCCAATCCCCTGCCTTTCGATCCAACCGGGATCGGTGCGCACGAGTTCTAATTCCTCACGCGTCTGCGGTTTTTCTAAAAAACCTTCTACGCGTCCGGTGTCATCGACCCGCATAATCCCCAGTCCCCCGGCTGCCTCTTCCTGCACGGGAATGCCTGCAATAGTCACATCAGCTTGACGAGCCAAATGCGTGGCCAGCATGTCGGCATAATTCATTCTGTAGAGTTGATCTCCCGAAAGAATCAGCACGTGCTTGATATCAGATTGCTGAAGATAGCGGATATTTTGCCGCACGGCGTCTGCTGTACCCTGATACCAACCGGCATTATCGAGCGTCTGCTGAGCCGCAAGAATTTCCACAAAGCCACCGCTAAACGGGTCGAATGTGTACGTCCGACGGATATGGCTGTGGAGACTAACTGAGTTAAACTGCGTGAGTACGTAGATTCTTTGTACGCCACTGTTGATGCAGTTAGAAAGTGGCACATCGATGATCCGATACTTGCCAGCAAGCGGTACGGCTGGCTTCGAGCGGTCGCGAGTGAGGGGGAAGAGCCGTGCGCCACGGCCACCGCCTAGCACCAGAGCTAAAACACGCTGCACGGTCATAGTTGAGAGCATCCTTCGTGAGTATCTTTGGAGAACTTATTTGCTGCCAAGCTGTCGATCATGCTACGGCAATTATTCGAACCCGCCAAATATCAAAAAATGATGCATGCTCACGTATGGCTACGCTTGGACGAATGCTGTGCCGCTAACGGCTTGGAAACGTCAGTCAAGGGGCGTGCGTCCGGCAAATAGATCTTCCCTCGAGCGGTGGCTCTTACTCTTCCTGCAGCACGAAGTTTACGAGTCGTCCTTGCACTGCGACTACCTTGACGATCGCCTTGCCCACAAGCAGTTGTGCGATCTTTGGATCGCTGGCAGCAGCGGCCTGCAT
>CAMBUD010000081.1 GCA_945871035.1 Planctomicrobium piriforme
GACTGCACATCTTTGACCAATGCGTCGGCCTGTTCGTAGCCGAGCAGATGTGCCAGCGCGAGTTGCTCTGGCTCGGTGGCGGGAAAATCATGACGGGCTGCCGCGTCCAGCAACCGCAGCCGACCTTCGATAGAGCGCAGCATGTGGTAGGCCCGCGAGAAAAATGCGAACGGTTCATCGAGCAGTCGGCCAGCTGCATGGAGCGCGATCAGACCTTGCAACGTTTCGGGCGTGCGCAATCGAGGCTCCTTGCCGCCGTGCACCAGTTGCAGCATCTGCACCACAAACTCAATGTCAACGACGCCACCGGGACCGCGTTTGAGATTCGATGCGCCGGCCCCGTCTTCCATTTTGTAGCGCATGCGGCGGATTTCCTCGACCTCGCTGGCGGTCCATTCACGATCATAAGTGGCGTTTGCCACAATCTGCATGACCCGCGCCGTCGCCGCCGGCGTGCCGATCACAACGCGGGCTTTCATCAGGGCCTGACGCTCCCAGGCAGCAGCTGGCCCAGTGGCAGAAAAATAACGTTCCCACTCATCGAGGGACATGGCAACGGCCCCACTGCGACCGCTAGGACGCAGTCGTGAATCCAATTCGTAGAGACGACCCTGCGGGGTGAGTTGATGAAAAAACTTCATTGTACGCTGCGCGAGTTCGCTGAAGAAGTGGGCGTTTGTTGTGCCTGCAAGGGAACTCCGCAAGCGACGCGTCGGTATCGAAAAACCCTCGTGGTCGTAGAGAAAGACAACGTCTATGTCGCTGGCATAATTCATCTCCCGCCCACCAAACTTTCCCATTGCCAGCACGATCGGCCCGGCCCGAACGCCGCCGCTTGCGCCAGGGCCGGCCTGCGGTGCGCCCAATCGCTCCACCAGCCGCACCTCTTCGCGTGCCATCACAACGCAAAGAATCGCCTCTGCGATGGCGGAGAGCGACGCACTTGTTGTGGTCGCAGTTTGTCGGTCGAGGAGATCGTTCACTCCGACGCGCAATTGCTGCGACGCTTTGAAAGCCGATACGATCGAGCCAATATCGGCTGCCCCGTGGCAGAGTTCTGCGAGATCTGCTCGGAGTGCTGGAGGACTTGGCAGCCGCGGCACCAACAAGCTATCGAGCAGTTCGTCGATCATCCCCGGATTACTCGCGAGCAGGCGTGCCAAAAATGGACTCGACGAGCAGATTTGTACAGTCAGATCAAGCGAGGGAGGGTGAAAGCTGAGCAGCTCCCAGAGCATCCCCTTGCCGCCGAGTGAATCGCTGACGCCGCCTAAATTCAAGAGCGTGGCATCGGGATCGGGCGTGCGGGCGATCGCGGCCAAAAGTCGCGGAGCAATCGCAGCGAGGAAGTGCCGGCACCGCCGCGTGGAAAGAAATCGCACCTTTTCTTCCCCCAAGCTGGTCAGCGTGCGGAAGGCTGTCGGGATGTCGCGAAAGCGATGCCGCGACAACACCTCGTGCACAAATGCCGGGGAGGGCTCCGGATCGAGCACCAGATCGACCTCCGGATCGGGATCGGCATCATCGGGAAAGGCATCGTGCAGCAGGTGGTTGAGAATCTTTCGATTGAGCGCGCTAGCCTCGGCCAGATCACGGCAGAAGTTTGTGCAGGCTGGCGGCCCCCAGCCATAGCCGCTGCGCACTACCAGCCGAGCGAGTTCTGTGGGCGAATCGGGCACCGTGTGGGTTTGGCGGTCGTAGAGAATCTGCAGCCGATGTTCGACCATTCGCAAGAGCGAGTAGGTGCGCTCCAGAATCTCTCGCTCCTGATCGGTAAGCACGTGCATCTCGGCCAGTCGGCGGATAGCCTCAAGCGTGTTACCGCTGCGCACGCGTGGAGTATCACCGCCGTTGAGGAGTTGCAAGAATTGAATCGTGAATTCAACGTCACGAATTCCGCCGCAGCCCGTCTTGAGGTTGGAAGCATCGCCGCCATTGCGGTCAGCCCGCTGCTCGATGCGTCGCTTGATCGCCTTGATGCCACTGATGTCGGCGCGAGTCAGCCAGCGACGGTAGATCCACGGCTCTAGCGCCGCCAGTAATTCAGCCCCGAGCGCACGGCTGCCGGCCACACAGCGTGCCTTGACCCACGCCTGTCGCTCCCAGGTTCGTCCGTAGTGGTCGTAATACTGCAGCGTGGCCGCGAGCGATAAAACCGTCGGGCCGCTTGCGCCTTGTGGTCGCAATCGCAGATCGACGCGATGGGCAATGCCTAGATCGGTCGGCTCGCTGATCAGCCGCACAATTTCCTGCACGGCCCGAGTAAAAAATTCCTGATTCGAACAGGGCTTTGGGCCCTCCACCTTACCGTCCACGGAGTAGACAAATACCAGATCAATGTCGCTGGAGTAGTTGAGCTCGCCGCCCCCGAGCTTGCCCAGTGCCAGTACGGCAAGAGTTGCTTTTTCACCGTCCGGCCCGCGTGGGATGCCGCGCTGCAACTCCAATCGCTTGAGCGCTGTTTGCACCGCTACCTGCACGATGCACTCGGCCACGTGTGAGATCTGTGCGACGACGGTCTCCAGTCGCTGTCCGACAACAATATCCCCGTAGGCAATCCGCAGCGTCTGCCGCCGTTTAAAGCGGCGCAGCGTCCGCATCACACTGTCGGGAGCGGAGAGGAAAGCTGCCTCACTGGCCAGCGATGCGGCCAGTGTCTCGCATGTTTCGGGCTGCCCCTGACAGATGCGGACCTGCTCCCAGCCCTCGGGATCGCTGATCACAAGCTCGGCCAGATACGGACTGGCGGAAAAGATTTGCAACAGCGTTGCCAGCGCGCGCGGGTCGCGCTGGAAGAGCGTGCCCAATGAGAGTGGACTGCGCACCGCACCGAAAAAGCATTCCAGTGCCACAAGCACTCGGTCTGGATCGCTCACGCTCGGGAGCATCTGGCTGAGCTGCGCCGAGAGAAATGCCAGTAGGTCAAGCGTTAATCCATGGGCCGACAAACGAACCAGCGATCGCTGGGCGCTCTGCGGATCGACAAGCCCCGCCGCCTGTCCCCACTCATTGGCAGCCATTGGATCGTCGAGCAGACGCTCCATGGCTGCGAGTGTGAGAGCAGGTGTCGATAATTCCAAGAAGCTTTCAACGGGGTGCTGGAATCGTTGTTGGAATGATGCAGGCACCTCACGCCCTCGCTGCGCCGGTGGGCGTTCGAGTAGGAAGTGCAATCGCATACAACGCACTCGCGCTGGCTGGCGACGGCAACTCATCCAGCAGCTTTGCCTCGGCCAAGCCGTCAGCCACCACTCCCACCAGCGACCAAGCGGCAGTGGCAGTGATGTCGACGTCAACGAGTCTGCCAATCAGCCGCAGCGGTGCGTGAAAAACAACGATTCGGTCGCAGGGCGTGCGACCCATGAGTTGCGCCTGACCATCGACACTCGGAAGCCCCCCATTTTTTTCTTCCCGTGCTGAGAGTCCCTCGACGAGCACCTGCTGTCTTGTGCCGATAAAAGGTTGGTTGCCGGCGAGGCTGACTACCGTTTGCGCGTCGAGCAGCATTTGATTGCGTCCCCGCTTGACAGCCTCGGGCACGTCGTCAATCTGCCGTTCAAAAGCCTTTGTGCCGGGGCGGGGGCTGTATTTAAAGATGTAGCTATTCTTGAAGTTGGCACTGCGCACAAGATCGAGCGACCGAGTAAATTCGGCATCAGTCTCGCCGCAAAAGCCGACGATGAAATCGCTCGTGACAGCGGCATGCGGCAGCGATTCACGCACCCGGTGGAGCATTTCCATGTATTCGCCGATCGTGTAACCGCGCTTCATTCGCGACAGCACCGCATCGCAGCCGTGCTGGGCCGGCACATGTAAATAAGGGCACACCTTAGGCAGGTCGCGAACCGCCGCGATCAGATCGTCGGTCATGTCGCGCGGGTAGTTGGTGACAAACTTAATTCGCTCAAGACCATCGACGCTGTTGAGTTGTTCGAGTAGATCGGACAGCCGGAGCATTTTTCCGCCCTCGTTCCACCGATAGCTGTTGACGGTTTGGCCGATGAGCGTGATTTCCAAGCAGCCCTCGGCGACCAGTTTTTGAGTTTCAGCAACAATTGACGCCACCGAGCGCGCCTGTTCTGGGCCGCGCACATGGGGCACAACGCAGAACGCGCAGAATTTGTCGCAGCCTGTTTGCGTGCGCACCAGGGCCTGAAATGGCGTCGGCCGCATCGTGGGATCGCGATCGGGATCGTAGCTTTCAAAGCTGAGCGTGACGGCATCACGGCTGCCGGCCTTGCGGTCGAGGCTCACTTCCAATCGCGGCCCACCACCGGCAAGTACATCAGCCACGAGCGTAGGAATCTGATGCAATTGCCCCGGTCCGACAACAAGATCAACCCAGGGAGCGCGCGACCGCACGAGCAGTTGATCTTTTTGTGCCATGCAGCCAATAACGCCGATCACCAGTTCGGGACGACGCAATTTTTCCTGGCGAATGCGGCCCAAAGCGGAGTAGATTTTATCCTCGGCATGCTGTCGCACGCTGCAGGTGTTGTAAAAAACAGCATCGGCCTCGCTGCTGGCTGTGGCCAACTCCCAGCCCTGCCGGCGCAGGGCCGCCACAACGAGCTCGCTGTCGAGCACATTCATCTGACAGCCGACGGTTTCGATCCAGAGTCGCTTCGTCATAGCCAATATCCTAGCAGCCTTTATCCCCAGCGCAGAGGCTCATTGGCTGGTTGGGCGAGCGGGGGAGGGCTGAAACAATGTGCCTACCGGTAGGGCGTGGCCGCAGAGAAATTCTGCCGCCGACATGCTGCGGCGGCCCTCCGGTATGAGTTGGCGAATCAGCAGTGCCGTTGCCTCGCCGCAGGCCACGAGAATGCCGCTCTCGTCTGCGGCGAGCACCGTGCCCACAGCAGTGCGGACCGACTGCGGCCCCACCTGGGCCACCGCCACGTCCTCGAGCACCAATCGCTGCAGCTGTTGGCTGCCGCCGCGCATCAAAAAGGTTGTGGTGCGCGGCCACGGTTCCAGGGCCCGCCGCATCCGCTCGATGCTGGCCGCCGACAGCGACCAATCCACAACCCCATCGGCCTTTGTCAAACGTCTCGCATGCGTGGCGTGCGTCGGATCTTGTGGCGTGCCGACGCGCAGTTGCTCGGCGGTCTGCTCGCCTGTCTGCTCGCCTGTCTGCTCGGCGGCATGGCAGGCGGCGGCGTGCAGGCGTTGGATTGCCTCTTGCACGGCGCCTGCGCCCATCGCGGCGAGCCGTTGCTCCAGTTCAACAGCTGTTTCGTGCGGTTGGATTGGCGTGCTTTGTGCCACGATCACCGCGCCAGCATCGAGCGTCGGCGTCATATGAATCACGCTCACGCCGCTGATCTCATCGCCGCTGAGGATTGCCCACTGCACCGGAGCAGCGCCGCGGTGTCGCGGCAGCAGCGAGCCGTGCAGATTGATTCCGCCCCAAGCTGCCAGCGAGAGCACCGCGGGAGCGAGGATCTGACCGTAGTCGCAAACGACGAACAGATCGGGCGCAAGCTGCATTAGCGCAGCGATCGTCTCCGGATCGTTGATCCGCTCGGGATCCAGTATGGGTAGCCCGGCTGCCGCGGCCGCTTCGCGCAGTGGATTGTGCGGCGGTCGGCGTCCGGCTGCCGTCCGATCAGGCCGTGTGACAACCGCCAGAATCTTTTGCCCAGAGCGACAAAGCGCGGCAAACATGGGCACGGCAAATGGCCCAGTGCCCATCACAATGATTCGCAGCGGTCGGTTGAACCGTTGAGCAAACGACGCTTGATTCATCGAGTCGGTTTGTCCATTTGTTAACTTTAGGCCGGCAGGCAGTGGCACACGTTAGCCGCTGCAGCGGTCGGCTTCGAGCTGATTTAAGCGCGACGTGATCGCATCGTTGGGGGGCATTTCTCCACGCGATTGCTTGCCCGCGAAGACGATGCGAAAGCTGTCGATCGATCGACGGGCTTCTATGGCAGCCGCATCGGGGAGCCGGTCGGTAAAGAGTTTTCCGTCGAGGTGATCGAACTCGTGCTGCACAACACGCGAGAGCATGCCGTCGAGTTCAAGGTGGACTGGCTGACCCTCAAGCGACCATGCATCGAGCACGATCTTCTCAGGCCGACGCACATCCATCCGTAGTCCTGGCAGGCTCAGGCATCCCTCTTCCTGCACGGACGTGCCCCGCGGTCGGCTGAGCGTAGGATTGACAAAGATAAACTCCTCACCGGCATCGGACCGCGCTGCCAGATTCACGATGAACAGTCGGTAGGGCAGGGCTACTTGATTGGCTGCCAAGCCGACACCCTCTGCCTCATACATGATGTCAAACATTTGTTCGACGGCTTCGCAGACTGCGTCATCGACCCGCAGCAGCGGCTTTGTTCGTCGCAGGAGTGCCGGATGCGGAAATTCAACGAGTTGGAGTGGGCCGATGGCAGCGGGTTCATCGGGAGTTTGTGAAGTTGTTTTCATAGGAAGATAATCCGGTCTGCTACCAAGCGGCGAAAAACTGTGCGACGAGCGCTGCGACGTGAGCGTGGGGTGGCCTGCCTCCGTCTGGTGCCTATCATAACCGGCATGGAAACACCGTCACCCACCGCTGCTGCAACGGCCGATTCGTCTGCCAACTTTCTCGTGGCCGGGTCTACGAGCACTAGAAATGACTTTGCAGTAGAGGTTTTTTACGACGGCGATTGCCCGCTTTGCATGCGCGAAATCAACATGCTGCGCCGCATGGACAAACGGCAGCGGATCCGCTTTACGGACATTGCCGCGGCTGATTTTAATGCCGCTGCTACGGGAAAAACATTTGCACAGTTGATGGCAGAAATTCACGGTCGGCTGCCCGACGGCCGTTGGATCATTGGTGTCGAAGTGTTCCGCCGGTTGTACGGCGCCGTAGGCTTGGGCTGGCTTGTGGCACCCACGTCTTGGCCCGGCATCCGGCAGGTGGCAGATTTTGGCTATCGCATTTTTGCACAAAACCGGCTGCGTCTGACCGGTCGCTGCCTGCCAGATGCTGCCTGCCGCGTGCAAAAATCTTAGCGACATGTGGCCGCTAGAGTTTTGTCGCAACGGGGTTTTTCCCAACGGCAGCGCAGTGGCTTTGAAACCACCTCTGCCACCTGCTTAGGATGTGGCTGCCATGCCACTGCGCACCCCCTCACCTGCCGCGAATCCCTCGCCATGGCTCGACCCTTTTGTCGTCCTTGCCACCTGCGGTTGGCTGGGCAGAATGCCTGGTGCGCCGGGCACCTTTGGAGCGACTTTAGGCGTTGGCCTTTCGCTGGCAACCGGCGGGCTTGCGGAGAGGCTTGCGGAGAGGCTGCCGATCGCGGCCGTAGCGATCGAATTGGTTTTGCTGCTGCTGATCAATCTGGTTGGCATTCCGATCTGCACCCGTGCCGCTGCCGCACTCGGACTGGGCGTCGATCCTGGGGGAATTGTCTACGATGAGGCGGCGAGCCTGCCGCTGGGATTGATCATGATTCCATTCGCCCAGCGGTCGGGCTGGATGTTGGTCGTAGCTTTTTGCCTGCATCGAGTTTTTGATATTTACAAGCCGTTCCCTTGCCGGCAACTGGAGCACCTGCCTGCTGGCTTGGGTATTATGGCGGATGATTGGGGTGCGGCTGCATGGATGGCCGTCTGCCTAGCAATCGGTGTGGCTAGCGTACACTGGTTCGGTCTGAGTGGGTCTCTCTGGCTTTAACGCAGGTGCATGGTTGAATCGTTTTTGGGTTTGACAGTTTTTTTGGTTTAAAAACTCACTATGCGTCTGCTCCTCATCGATCACGGATGTTGCGACGTTCCCGACACGCGCGTGCATCACTGCCGCGAGCATCTCGAAAAACTTGGAGTCCAGGCCTCGGCCTGCGGTCCGTCGTCTATATCGCACCTGGCATCGCACCAACCCGGCCTGCACGGCATCCACCTCCATGACGTTGCCGCTGCTTCCAAGTTATTTCTTCGCGCGGTGCAAGACGGCACGCCGATAGCCTTATTGGAGGCCCTTGCCACCATCTCTCCGAGTTTGCTGGGGTTGGTGCGAGAAACTGCACGACAGATGGTGGCAGAAGCTGTCGATGCAAATCTTCCAGACGTGATCTTCGTGTTCCACGCTGGCATTTTGACCGACTTGGCCATCGAAACTGGCGTACCTGTGGTCGTGCACGTCTCATTTTCTGATCTGGTTGTGGCCGGCAGAAATGGTTTCATGCGTCAGCGAGTGACGGCTGCGATTGCCTCCTGCAACGGGATTGTTGCAACCGATGCAGACACCGCGCAAGCGCTTCGGCAAGAGTGGCTTTCCGATGACGTGCACAGCCCCGACGAACAGGTGCCGATTGTCATCTGGCCACCGAGCCCCAATTCGGCCGCCGATATTTTGGCCGTCTGTCAGTGCGCCTTGAGTCGCCGCCAGTACCGTGCTTAGACAAACGGGGTCAGGTGCATTTTCTAACCCCCTCTTTTGGCAGAAACTGTACCTGTCCCCGTTTCTTTCGCCTGCTGATTATTGAGCGGGTGTGGCGGCGGCTTTGGCGACTTCGGCCTGCAGGAGTTCTGGGCTGAGCAGCAGGATCGGCTCGAGCCAATCAATGTGGGCACCAATGTCGAGCACATCTTGAGACTGCCGCCCGGCATCGTGATTGGTATCCGTCACGAGCACGAGCTTCCGCGACTGGCCGGGAGATGGCGGCAGATTGATGGTGCCGGTGTCGACCGGTTTGCTACCACCGGTCAAAAGCCCGCTTTGATAGAGCGGATTCGCTTTTGATTCATTGAGATAAATCCTGGCAACAGCCTTTCCGGCCGTGCCTGTCGAGCCGTCGATGCCCACCGACGAACGGAAACTTTGGGCACACTCCGGTAATAAAAATGCCATTTCATTGGGAGCGTGTACGCCATAGCCCCACAGATACTCATGGCTACCGCTGCGGAGCACATCGCCGGCAACATTTCGATTGGCCTGCCATTTCCAACTGTTGCCCAACGCACCACGCTGCACAACGGCTGTCGGCCAGAGCCGCGACAAGGGCACCACGTGGGCCGGTGCCTGCCAGATAACGCGTGTGATCTGCGGTGGCAAGGTTACGGGCGTTCGACACCAGGCGGGCTGAATGGTTCGCCGCCCAGAAATATCCTGTGAAATGCGGTTTTGCGATGCGGTCAGTTGCGTGCCGTCCAGCGCCTCTATCTGCACAATTGTGCCGGTGCCCGTCGGATCGATGAAGGACAGTTCGCGAAAATAACTCTGCCACGGATCCACTTCGGCCAGGCAGATCTCAGCCACATCACGCAGCCACAGTTGTTCCACGCCATCTTCTGTGAGTAGGCGAATGCTCTCTGCACCCCAGCGAATGCTACGAAATACAACCGTTCGCCCATCTCGGCAGATCAGCGACTGGGGCTGACAATTGCGGCTGCGCGACTTGTCTAGAACGATGCGACGCACCCAATCCACACCGATGGAAAATGTTTCCTCCGGCTTAGAAACATAGATAGGCTGCGTGCGCACGATCAGTTGCGCCGTAGCGGGCTGCACAGGCTGGGAAGCCGCCGATTGAAAATCGACGATGCGGCCACGCAGGCAGTCGCCGTTGTGAAACTCAATCGACATCTCAACATTTCCGTCCGGCTCCACCCGCGGCGAGTCGAATTGCACGCACAATAGAACAGGCAGATTATTGGGATCGGGTTGCGCTGGATTACCAGCCGCATCGCTCCAGCGCCAGCCCACGAGCGGATTGCCCTCCAACCGAAGACCGTTGGTAAAGCGGGCAATAAATTTTGTGGATCCTCCTGTTTGTCGCAGCCGCTGCGCCAGTGCCACAGACTCCTCAACGCCATCGGCAGAGACCGCATTCGGACTTATCAGGACAGCCTCACAGCTCTTGTTACCCGGTCCCACGCCGCGAATCATGATCTCGGCTGGTCCCTTTTTAAGCTCCGGCTTTCCGGCTAAACGCCAGTGCACCCCACCCGGGCCAACAGCGTGGGTGACGTCCAGCTCATGGCCCTGTACCGTGGTTTGAAGAGTCGTAAAATTCCCCTGCTGTCCGCGGGCATTTTCTGTGGCCCGCACCCAAACAAAATAGGCGCCGTCATGGGGGATTTCCACAGTCATTTTCATCGGCTCAAGCGACACCGGCGGCCCGGCAGCCGCCAGCCGTCCGGTCAACCCGCCACCGCCGATGCCCCACGGCCCGACAAAGTCGCCCAGCGACAACAGAAACGCATCAGTTGGAAAAAAAGAATCGATGGCGTTGAGACCGTAGCGGGCGCGCAAGTATACGAGCAGGCCCTGCTTTTCGGCCGCCGATAGCACCCGGTTAAAAACGAGCATCTCGGCAATCTGACCACTAAATTGTGGCTCGTTGGCATTCATTCCACCGAGGGTGAATTCGGGCAAGCATTTATTGCTGCCCGGCTTCATGTCTGGTGGAGCCTGAGCAGAAACGCCACCCAAAAAATTGCCCGTACCGTCGTGGTGCTCGCTAGAAATTCTTTGGCCGCAGTTGAGCCAGCAGATCCGCAG
>CAMBUD010000082.1 GCA_945871035.1 Planctomicrobium piriforme
CGTTGGCAGTCTTGCGGCCCACGCCGGGCAAGAGAATGAGCTCGGCCAGTGTTTGCGGCACTTTTCCAGCGTGTTGTTCGACGAGTGCTGTGCAGCAGCCACGGATATTTTTTGCCTTGGCACGAAAAAATCCGGTGCTGTGGATAACGGCCTCGATTTCCTCAGTATTGCTGGCCGCCATGGCGGCTGGTGTGGGCCAGCGTTCAAACAGATGGCCCGTGACCATGTTGACCCGTTTGTCGGTGCACTGAGCCGATAAAATGGTCGCCACGACCAGCTGAAAAGGGCTTTTAAAATCGAGCGAACAGACCGCCTGCGGGTAGGCAACAGCCAGACGATTTGCGATCTGCTCACCCCTTGCAGCGCGGGCGGCAAGCGTCTCACGCCGAAAGGACCAAACGGGCCGGCGTTTTGCTGCCGGGTCGGGAGTGCTAGAATTTTTCGGCTTTTGGGCTGCCATTGTGGTTGGAGTATACTTTGATCAACACGGATCATCTGGTTCAAGACATGCTTGGTTTGAGTGGCTCAAGATTGGTTTTTAGTCGATTGTGCCGTTAGGAAAGATCGATGAACGCTCTCCCGCCGACCGCCGACTACGATCCGCTCTACCTGCAGGGTATCGAGAAATTCAACGAATGCGACTACTACGAAAGCCATGAGATCTGGGAAGAACTTTGGACGGAATACAGAGGTCCATCGCGAAAATTTTATCAGGGCCTGATTCAGGCGGCAGTAGCCCTCTACCATTTCGGCAATGGCAATATCCGCGGTGCTCGTAAATTGCATAAAAGTGTCCACGGCTATCTAGAAACCTACTCTCCCACGCACTTGGGCCTCGATATAGAATTGTTTCTCGGGGCGTTTGACAAGTGCCTCGCAGAGGTTGCTGCCAGCACGGAAGACTTCCCAACCCTCATACTCGACCCCGAACTGCTGCCCGAAATCCATCTGAATCCACCGGCTGTGACCCCTATTCAATCTCCGGTGATCGACTAATATTCCTGCGGCAGCAATGCCGCAGTGGCTCAAAAAATTTCTCCTCGCCATCGATTACTGGCACAAAGTTGCAGACCCGTCATGATGCCTGAGGAATCACTCGCCTTCTCCCCCGATCAGTTTTCTGGCCAAGCACGGATATTTCCGCTGCCAAACTTGGTGATGTTTCCTCACGTCATGCAGGCCATACACATTTACGAGCCTCGCTACAGAGCGATGTTTGAGGAGGCGATCGAAACCGACAGGCTCGTGGCGATGGGCGTGCTTGCTGCTGGATGGGAGCAGCACTACGAAGGGCGTCCCAAGCTCCGTTCGACAGCTTGTTTGTGTCGCATTGCCACCCACCAGCGCACCGCTGACGGCACCTACAACGTCCTGCTCTTGGGAGTGCGGCGGTTGCGTCTCATGCGGGAACTGCCCCCCAAAAAAATATTCCGCGTGGTGGAGTCCGAGATCCTCGAAGATTTCTTTTCTGCGAATGGGCCGGAGGGCGCGGGTGCTGCGGGTAGTTTTCCCTCTGGCGACGTTTCTGTCAGCAGTATTTTCAAGCTGCAGCAAAAGCTGCTGGCCGCCTTCAAACGGGCGATGCCCAAACTCCCCAACGCTTACGAGCAACTCGATGAACTGCTCGGTGCGCAGATCACCCTAGGCATGCTCTCGGATATCGTTGCCTACACGATCGATTTTGACTTCGAATGGAAAATGCGATTGTTGGCAGAATGCAACGTTGTCCGCCGCGCGCACATGCTGCTCGAGGCGATTGAACAGCGTTCTTTGGCCGGTCCACAGCAGGCCTTTCCCCCAGCGTTCAGTGTCAATTAAACTAAGGGTCTATGAATAAAGACCCCGCAGGCCCCGCAGACCCCGCCGAGACTCAAGGTGCCCAACAGAGTGCCCAACAGAGTGCCCGAGCGGTAGACCACGAGCGGATCAAACGAGCGGTGCGTGAAATTCTGGCCGCGATTGGTGAGGATCCCGACAGAGAAGGCCTGCTTGAAACCCCCGCCCGCGTGGCGCGCATGTACGCCGAAATGTTTAGCGGCCTGCACCAAGATCCCAAGGTGCATCTGCAGAAGGCGTTTACGGAAAAATACGACGAGATCGTTCTCATTCGCGACATCGCTTTCAATAGCGTCTGCGAGCATCACCTGCTCCCCTTCATGGGCCACGCCCACATCGGCTATCTCCCCAACGGCCGCGTCTTGGGTTTGAGTAAGTTAGCACGCCTCGTGGAGGTGGTGTCGCATCGGCCGCAGGTGCAGGAGCGAATGACTGAGACCATTGCCGATCTACTCGAAAATGATCTGGGTGCGAAAGGCGTAGCGGTGGTCGTTGAGGCCTCGCATACCTGCATGACGATTCGTGGAGTGCGCAAGCCCGGTAGCCTGTGCGTGACATCGGCCATGAAGGGAATCTTTCGTTCGAATGTCTCAAGCCGTGCCGAGGTGCTGTCGCTCATATACGGAAGACGGTCGTCGTGACGGTTCAGAGAAAATTGGCTGTTTTATCGGGGAGGTTTGCAGCATGATGCTCCTCATCGACTTTCTCTGCCGTTTCGGCTGGGGCCTAGCTCTGGCGTTGACCCTGACTCCCGCTGGACTGGTGCCGGCCGGTTTTTTTCGCGCCAATCTGTTGGTCGTTCTCGGTCTGGCCACATTGGCCGCGCTGCTGGAGTGGACGGCAGGGCCGGGGGCCGCTTGGCTGGTTCCAGCCGCAGCGGCCGTGGCCGCTTGGCTGGGAAGCATTGTCTGGCTGGCCGAACGCAAGGGGGCCGGGTTGGTTCTGTGCGGCACATGTGCGCTGCTCTTTGCGGTCGCAACCGCGCAGTTGCACCCATTCCAAGCACAGGTCTGGCCTGCAGCAGTGGCAGCGATTCGAGCGTTGCTCTCCGGCTTGCTCGTGGGTCTGGTTGTGCACGCAATGCTGCTGGGCCATTGGTATCTCAACGCGCCGGGCATGCGCGTGAGTGTGCTGCAACGCATGATCGACTGGGCACTGCTGGCGTGGGGAGTGCAACTCTGTTTGGTGCTGTTCAGCACGGCACTGACCGTCACGACCGCCGGCCAAACGCTCGATCCTGCTACGCTGGCGTTGTTGACGCTACGCTGGCTGGCCGGGCTGATCGGATTGCCAATTTTACTCGTGATGAGCAGGAAAACGCTGGCAATTCCCAATACGCAAAGTGCTACGGGTATTCTGTACGTGGCTTGTCTGGCCGCCATTGTGGGTGAGCTGACCGCGCAACTGCTGCAGGTGGCCGCTGCCATGGCGGGTCAGAATTGAAAGTTGAGGTTTCTGTGCGAATCACCTATGCCTGTCCGGCCTGTGATGCAACTGTCGTGCTTGATGCCATTGAGTCGCGTTCGACGCTTGAATGCCCGGCCTGCCATGGACTGCGGTCGATTCCAAGCGGGGCTTTTGTGCCAGAAATTGCTGCCGTACAAGGGGGTGCAGGAGTCGGTGCTGGCGGCAAATCGCGGCTCCGGATCAACCCCTGTCTGATCTGTCCAAGCGCAGAGCTATTTGTGCGCAAGGATTTTCCACAGCGAGTCGGGTTGGCCATCGTGGTGGCTGGATTGATGGCGAGTTGTGTGGCCTGGGCCAATCGCGAACTGATTCTGACATTCTCCATTCTCTTTGCAACGGCGTTACTGGATCTCGTGCTCTACATGTTCATGCCCGACTGCCTGAGTTGCTACCGTTGTCAGAGCCGTTACAGCGGTGACGGCGCCACAGATAATTTTGCGGGGTTTGATCTGGAAACGCACGAAAAGCACCGGCAGCAGTTGGCCCGCATGCAGCAACTTGCTCCCCATCCCCTTGGCGATACAAACCCAAAGGTGTGATGCATGGACTTGGAACAAAAACGCATCGAGGAAGACCTTCGGGGCATCGTGACAGGCGAGGTGCTTTGCGACAACGCTAGTCGCGCCCTCTACGCCACAGACGCGAGCGTGTTTGAGATTTGGCCGCTGGCAGTCGTGCGGCCACGATCGGTGGAGGATGTGGCTGCAACAGTGGCGTGGGCTGCTGCACAGCGCATTTCCGTGCACCCGCGCGGGGCGGGTTCGAGCCTGGCTGGCGATTCGTTGGGCAGCGGTATTGTCATCGATTGTTCGCGCTTTATGCGGCGGATCATTCAGACCGGTGCCACAGACGTGCGCGTGCAAGCTGGGGTTGTCAGCGGACAGTTGGAGGAACACCTCGGCCGACTCAAACGCACGTTTGGCCCTGATCCTTCCAACAGCTGGGTGACAACTGTTGGGGGCATGATCGGTCGCAACGCCTCGGGCAGTCGGTTTCTTCGGTACGGAGCGGTGCGCAATAGAATTGCCGCCGCGCAGGTCGTGCTGGCAGACGGCTCAATCGTGGAGATGGTGCCGGCGGCGCCGCAGCGGCCAGCACCATTTCCAGCGGCCCAATCACTCGGTCCTGCACGCAGCAACACCCTAGCGCGTTTGACCGAACTCGCCACCGGCGTCGCGGCGATTCTGGATTCGTCACGTGCTCTTGTGGCCAGCGAACAGTCCGGGGGCCGGATGTCACACGGTGGCTATCG
The DNA here is from genome assembly GCA_945871035.1 of Planctomicrobium piriforme. Lineage (GTDB taxonomy): Bacteria > Planctomycetota > Planctomycetia > Pirellulales > UBA1268 > BAIKAL-G1-2R. The sequence goes on from CAMBUD010000082.1 coordinate 4,556, forward strand.
CTTTGACGGCCTGGAGATTCCCGGTGCGTCTGCTGCTGAGGAGAATATTGATCTGCCTCGGTTGCTCTGTGGAGCGGCTGGCACGCTGGGAATTATCACCGAGGCCACTCTGCGCACGGAGCCCGCCGATGGAGCGACGGCGGTGGCGCTGGTGCTCTTTGATTCACTCGACAAAGCAGCTCAGGCGGCCCTGAGGCTTCAGTCGCAGGGCCTCAGCGCCTGCGATCTGTTTGACAAGCGGCACCTGGCCTTGGCACGCAGTTCAAAAGTGGCGTTCGACCTGTTGATTCCGCCAGTGGCTGATGCCGGATTGTTGATTGAGTGTGTGGGCAACACTCCGACAGAAGCGAATGCGCGGATCGATGAGGCATTAAAGCTTTTGCAACGTTCGCGCGGATTCTGCTTGGATGTACGCCGTGCGGAAGACGATTTTGATCGCGCGTTCTTTTGGGAATTGTCGCGAAACGTCGTCTCCACGCTGCACGGTGTGCGGGGCACGCTGCGGCCGGTGGCATTTATGGAAGACATTGTTGTGCCACCGGCAGCGCTGCCCGAATTTCTACGGCGGCTGCAAGTGGTGCTCAAGCAGAATGCCGCCACTGCCATGCTCTTCGCTCACGCCGGTCATGGGCAGATGCACGTGCGGCCGTTCGCTGATCCGCGTGATCCGGCTGAGTGCGAACGGTTGCAGCGGCTTGCCGATGCACTGTACGCAGAAGTTGTGTCGATCGGTGGCACGATCGGGGGCGAACAAGGGTTGGGACTCTCACGCACGGCCTTTTTTACCCGCTATTTTCCAGAACTCTCCGGGGTGTGCGGGGCGTTAAAGAAGTTGTTTGATCCGCTCGGCATTCTCAATCCGGGCAAGATTGTGCCGACGACTCTCAGCCCAGCCAGCAACCCCTCAATGGCAACACTGCCCTTTCGGCCGGCGCTCACATTTTCTCCTTCCGCGGCCGCCGCCGTAACGCTCTCCGCGGCCGTAATTCCTGCAGCATTACTGCCAGCGGTGGACGTGTCGCTGGAGAGGGAATTGCTCAGTCAGCGCCAGACGCCCGCAGAGGCTTTTGCTGTCGATCAGCTGCTCCAAGCGCCGGCAGCAACATGGGCAGTGTCGCCGTCGCTGTCTCTGCCAATCCTCAACTGGTCGGCGGAGACAATGCTTCAGGAGGTGGATGCCTGCAACGGCTGCGGTGCCTGCCGCAGTCAATCCAACACCATGCGCATGTGTCCACGGTATCGAGAAAATCAAGCCGAGGAGGCATCGCCCCGAGCCAAAGCCAATCTGATGGCGGCATTTCTCACCGGAAAACTCGATCCCAAGAGTCTGTCAGCCGATGCAGTGCACGCGATTACCGACACCTGCTTTAACTGCCATCAGTGCCGCGTTGATTGTTCGGCAGGCGTTGATATCCCGGCAATCGTCATGGAGTTAAAGGCAGCTCATGTTGCCGCGAACAGCCTCGGCACAACCGCCTGGCTGCTCTCGCAGGTCGACGCACTCTCTGCCTTTGGCGGCGCGATCAAGCCGCTGGCCAATCGAGCGATCGCCAATCCTCAAGCCCGCTGGCTTCTGGAAAAAGTATTGGGGCTGGCTCAGGGCCGCAAACTACCGCTGTTTAGTGGCAATCAGTTGCTGCGTTGGGCAGCCCGTCGCGGTCTGACGCGGCCCTCGCGCCGCAGCGGAACTCGCGTGCTCTACTTTCTCGACACCTATGCGAGACGCCACGACCCTCTGCTTGCCCAGGCATTTGTGGCAGTGCTTGAGCACAACGGCATTGGGGTCTTCATCGACCCGCGACAGGTTGCCTCGGGAATGCCACTGGTGTCGGCCGGGGATGTCGATGGTGCGCGGAGACTGGCACGCACCAATCTGCGCGTGCTCGCGGAAGCGGTTCGATTGGGATACAGGATTGTCTGCACAGAGCCAGCGACAGTCACTTGCCTGACGCACGATTACCCGCTGCTCATCGACGATTTGGACATGCCGCGGGTTGTCAACGCGACCTGCGACGCCATGACCTTTCTGGCCGAACTGCATCGAGCCGGACAGCTGCGGCTCGACTTCAAGCCACTCAAGTCGCGGATTCTTTACCATACCCCCTGCCATCTGCGAACCGGCAGTGTTGCCAACCCCACCGAGCACGTGCTGCGACTCATCCCCGAGCTCAACGTGCAGGCAGTCGATCGGGGGTGTTCTGGAATGGCGGGTACGTTTGGCCTTTCGAGAGAGCATTATCGGGCCAGCCTGCGGGCCGGTTTGGGGTTGCTCTCGGCGATTCGCAGCACCGGTATTGAAGCGGGTGCTACCGAGTGCAGTGCGTGCCGGATACAAATGGAGCAGGGCACGACCAAGCCAACCGTTCACCCGATAAAACTTTTAGCCAAGGCGTATGGGTTGCTTGACGGCCCCGGCCCCCACAAACTAGATGGCCTGTTGACTGCCACCAGCGGACGCCTCACGACCAGTTGAGAGAGACAATGCCATGCAGGACTTTGCCATGCAGATTGATCCGACCCCGTTAGCCCGTGGCAACGCCACGCTGCGCATCAGCCTCTTTGCTGGCATGGCCGATCTGGCTGGTTGTCGCGCCGTCGAGATTGAGTGGGCGGGAGGCAGTGTTGCCTTGCTGCGATCGTCGCTGGCCGCAGCACTGCCGGCCATCGAGCCGCTTCTAGGCCGCAGCGCTGTGGCGGTGGGCGGAGTGTATGCAACCAACGAGGCCACTGTGCCATGCGATGCGGAAGTGGCAATCATTCCGCCGGTCAGTGGTGGCTAGCGTGCCAGTGCGACGGGTTTGTCCACAAGAGAAATACGATCACAATGGCCGGGTTAGCGAAGAGAAAAAGTCGCCGAATCTGATCGAGACTAACAAGCATGCAACACCATCCATTGACCGGGCCTGCCAACACTGTGGCCGCTGCCAAGCTGTCTGAAAAACAGGCTCCTACCGGCAAGCCCATGCTCGTCCGGCATGCCATTGATTCCCAAGCTGTGCTGGCAAGCGTGGCGGCAGACAATGCCGGTGCCAGCGTGCTTTTTGTCGGTACCACCCGCGGACTTACGAGCGGAGTTGCAACGCTCTCCCTCGAATACGAAGCCCATGAAATGATGGCAAGCGACTGTTTGGCTAAGCTCCAAGCGGAAGCCCTCACCCGTTTTGAACTGCTCGGCTGCGCCATTGTGCACCGCTTAGGCGCAGTGGCCGTTGGGGCGATTAGTGTCGCGATTGCAACCAGTGCACCGCATCGCCGCAACGCATTGCGTGCCGCCGAGTGGCTGATGGATCGCATCAAACAAGAAGTGCCGATCTGGAAGTGCGAGCAGGGAGCCGACGGTGTGCGTCTGTGGGTGCACCCCGCAAGCATGCCCCAATCGTGTCTAACGATGACCGCTAGTGGAGGTGAGCATGAGCAGTATCGCTAGCAGCCTGCGCACCGGCACTCTGGTCGACGGCTTTGGTCGCGTGCACACGGACTTTCGCATCAGCGTCACCGATCGCTGCAATTTGCGTTGCACGTATTGCATGCCGCTAGAAGTGGAATTTAAGCCCCGCGAGCAACTGCTTACATACGAAGAGATCGCGCGCGTGGCTTTTGTCATGAGTGGGCTGGGCATTCGTACGATTCGACTGACCGGAGGTGAGCCGCTCGTGCGCAGCGGCATCGAGGGGCTCGTGCGACAACTGGTAGCCATTCCGAATATAGAGAGCGTGGCGCTGACCACCAACGGCCTGCTGCTGGCCGAACAGGCAGAGTCGCTATTTCGCGCCGGCCTCGCAAGGCTCAATGTCAGCCTCGATAGCCTGCGCGAAGATCGCTTCGTACAGATTGCGCGGGGCAAAGGGCTCGATCGCGTGCTAGCCGGACTGACCGCGGCAAAGGCGGCAGGATTTCAGTCGATTCGCATCAATGCCGTTTCCATTCGTGGGCTCACCGAAGATGAGATCGTGCCGCTGGCTTTGTTTTGCCGCCGCGAAGGATTTCACCTGCGGTTTATTGAATTCATGCCGCTGGATGCAGACGGCGCCTGGTCGAGCGAACAAGTGCTTGCCGGTTATGCTGTGCGCGAATTGCTGGAGCGCCAGATTGGCCCGCTGGTGCCGGCGGTGCGCAGCGATACCGGCCAGCCAGCCGTCGACTATTGCTGGGCGGATGGTGCGGGGAGCGTCGGCTTCATCGATCCGGTGACCGCTCCTTTTTGCGGGCAGTGTGATCGGCTGCGGCTAACGGCCGATGGGCAGGTGCGAAATTGTCTGTTTTCGACAACCGAATGGGACGCCCGGCAGTTGCTGCGATCGGGCGGATCCGACGAGATGCTCGTCGACTTAGTGCAGGAGTGTGTGCGGGGCAAGCGGGCAGCCCACGGCATTGGTGAGCCAGATTTCATCCGGCCAGACCGGGCGATGTACCAGATTGGAGGCTAGTTGCCGATGCCCCTGCAGGTCCCGCGTCGCTATTTGGACAATGCCGCCACGTCTTGGCCCAAGCCGCAGTGCGTCTGGGAAGCGTGGGAACAGGCAGCGCGAGAGATCGGCGCAGTGGCTGGTCGCGGTGGTTATCGCGAAGCCCTCGCGGCTGATGCGATCCGCACGCGGGCCCGCAGTAAAATCGCACATCTGCTCGGCGGTGTGGATGCTTCGCGGATTGCGTTTCCGGCTGGTGCAACGCTGGCGCTCAACATGGCGATTCACGGAATCCTTCAACCCGGCGACCACGTCATCGCCACTGCCGCAGACCACAACGCCACGCTTCGCCCGCTCCATTGGCTGCGCAGTCGAGGCACGATCGAAACCACAATCGTGCCCTGCGATGGGGCGGGGATGGTCGATCCAGACTGCATCGCCCGCGCCTGGAGACCAGCCACAAAGCTCGTCGTTTGTTCGCATGTTTCCAATGTGACCGGCGCTGTGCAGGAGGCGGCTGCCATTGGGGCGATTGCCCACGAACGCGCCGGTATTTTTTTACTCGATGCCGCACAGTCTCTTGGGCAGCGGCCCTTTGCGGTTGCTTCGTTAAACGCCGATATTGTGGCGGCACCCGCTCACAAATGGCTGCTGGGTCCCTGTGGCGTCGGTATTCTTTGGGTGCGGCCGGGAATTGAATTAGACCTGTTGGTGCAGGGCGGCACCGGACTGGCCAGCGATAGCCTCGACATGCCGGACTCGTTCAGCGATCGCATGGAAGCGGGGACCCCCGATGTGCCGGCGCTGGCGGGGCTCTGTGCAGCTGTTGACTGGCTCGAAGAGCACGACGGCGTGGCAATCGGCGCTCAGTGTCGCGCACTGGCCGCGCGCTGTGCCCAGCGACTGCGGGAGATTCCCGCCGTGTGCGTGATTGCACCGCCACCGGGAGCGGCGCTTATTCATCTGGCGCCGATTGTGAGTTTTACGATGGAGGGCTATGATCCCGCAGAGCTTGCTCTGTTGCTTGAGCAAATGGCGGGCGCACAGTTGCGGTCTGGCTTTCACTGTGCAGCCAGCGTGCACCAGTATCTGGGCACTTTGTCGGGCGGAACAGTGCGACTGAGTTTTGGACCATTTAATACCAGCGAGGATATTGACGCTGTGGCAGACTCACTTGAGCAACTGTCGGTATCGGCAACATTTGGCACCGGCCAATAAAAGTTTTTAGTTTTTCTACCTTCGACACACACCCTCATTAAGGATTCAGCATGGCAGGCATTCCACAAGATGTTTGGTATTCCGGTGGCCTAGCGTTTGAGTGCACGCAGTGCGGCGACTGTTGTTCAGGTTCCGCTGG
>CAMBUD010000083.1 GCA_945871035.1 Planctomicrobium piriforme
AGATCGATCGATCGCAGTTGGGGCATGGCGGCCAAGCATGCAACAGCAGCATCACCGACTGGCGTGTCGGCAAGCCCTAAAACAGCCAGCTTTTCAAGCGATTGAAGATGCCGAACACCACGATCGGTGATCCTCGTTTGGCAGGCGTGAAACGCCGAAAGGCTTGGAAACTTGGCAACTTCCGCCAGTCCGTTGTCGCTGATGCGGGTGCCACGTACGTAGAGTGCTCCTAAGCTCGGAAGCTCTTTGAGATGCGTCAAGCCGCTGTCGGTAATCTGCGTTTGGTCGAGTACCAAAACTCCGAGAGAGCTCAGCACCTTGAGTCGCGCGAGTCCCGCGTCGGTGATGGGCGTATCGATCAGCGTGAGTTCCGTGAGCTTGTTGAGTGTTGCAAGATGCTCAAGCCCGGCATCGGTGATCTGCAAGTAGCCGAGATCGAGGCGGGATAGTTGGTTGTATTTTCCGAGGCGCACAAGCCCCGCATCGGTAACCGCCGAACACGATAGGTTCAGCCGCTGCCCCCACTGGGACGGTCGATCGAGTCCCTTGGTAAATGTTTCATCGTTGGTGCTGGCTCGGGCGACCTTGAGTGCGGCCAGCGCATCGGCGGCCACCGTTGTGGAACTGGCTGCCGCGAGGATTGCGCACGCGAGTAACACGGCGGCTATCTGCGAAACACAGAAAGATTGTTTCATGGCGTAACCTGCAACTGGCCGGTGATGCGAACGACGACGACCGGCAGAAGAGCGTCGGGAGCCGACGTGGGCAGCGCAAGCACAACGCCTGCAGAGTTGGCAGAAAACGGAATTGGCTTTTGAGCCGGATCAGCCAGCAAGTAGGCCGCCTCAACAGTGCCTTTGAGTCCGGGCAGAAGCAGATCGCCTTTGGCGGGCCACTCAAAAATATGGAGGTAGAGGCGGGCTCCTGAGGCGTCCACCTTTTTTGTACACCGGCCCCAAGGCAGTTTGGAAAAGGGACTCGCTGACGTGCCGTAGATCGCTGCAGAATTGGTGTTCATCCAACGGCCAACGGCTGCGAGTCGCTCCACTGATGCAGCAGGCATCAGGCCTTCGGGCGTCGGGCCGATGTTCAGCAGATAGTTGCCTCCCTGAGAGGCGATGTCGACCAGATGACGGATCAGGGTCTCTGCAGACTTCCAGTGGTGGTCGGTAGATTTATAACCCCAGGTATCGTTCATCGTCATGCACACTTCCCAATCGCGATCGGCGGCGGCATTTTCCGGCAGTCCCTGCTCGGGAGTTTCGAAATCACCGGCATACTCGCCGCCCAACCGGTTGTTGAACAGAATGCCCGGTTGCAGCTCTAACAGTGGCAAAAAGAGGTTGGCGCGTTCCCGGTTCATTTCATACGGGGAGTCAAACCACAAGACCGCCACCGGGCCATACTTGGTGAGAATTTCCCGCACTTGGGGAACGGCAATCTCACGCAGATACTTGTCGAAGTTTCCGGCCTGTGCTTTATCCCACTTGCCACCGGGAGTTGCGCCACCGGGATGATTCCAATCCTGAGCCTGAGAATAGTAGAGGCCCAATTTAAGGCCGTGTTTCTGGCAAGCAGCGGCGAGCTCGGCGATTGGATCTCGTTTGAACGGCCCGGCATCGCGAATGCCCCACGTCGATATGTCTGTGTGATACATCGCAAAACCATCGTGATGCTTCGCCGTGATCACGATGTATTTCATGCCTGCGTCGCGGGCAACTCGCACCCACGCATCGGCATCGTATTGCGTTGGATTGAAGTGTGCGGCGTACTGGCGGTATTCAGGAACAGGGATCTTTTCATCGTGCATCAGCCACTCGCCGGCAAAGGCATTGTGCTTACCGTGATAGACACCGGCGGGAACCGATGACACATTCCAGTGGATAAACATCCCGAAGCGGGCATCGCGCCACCACGCCATGCGGGCGTCGCGTTGTTCGCGTGTCTGTGTAGCCAGAGCATCGGGGGCGACTTCAGCAGCTCGTGTGACGGCCAATCCCGTGACGGCCCATCCAGCTACCACGCCCACTCGCAAGAGGAGCGTGAATCGCCCAAAACAGCGCGGTTTCATAGAGCGTTTTCTTCCAGTCGATACAGATGCGTGGCGCCATCTCCCTTGGGAACCAGCAGCGTTCCAGATTCAAGCACAACCTCCCCCGTAAAAAGGTTGGTGACTTTTTTCGCTTTGGGCAACCTGATCGGTTGGATGCAGTCGGAAAAATGAACGGCCAGCAGCGAGCGATTGCCGAACAGAATGTCGTTATTTGTTGAATAGACTGTGCACCCAGCATCGCGGCACATTGTGCGAAACAGATCGGGATCGTTGGGTGAGATGGCGTAGTAGTACGACGTAAACTCCTTGTGTCGCTTCACGGCAGCAGCGGGTTGTCCGTCCGGCCAATAGGCCAGCACCACAGCGTCGGGGTCGTCAGGCACCAGCCGTGGCCCAACCACCGCGCCGGCCCCCAAAAGAAGCTTCCCCTTCACCTCGCGCAGGGCCGGATCATCGTAGTTTCGGGGTGTGATCTCGGCACAGGCACGCGAGAAGTCGAGCTTAAACTTCATGCCGACGAGTCGGGACGCCGCATCGACATCGAGCTTTCGATCGGTCGACAGCCCAGGGTAGCCAACAAAGATCAGCGCACGCCCTTTCTGCTTGAGGTCCTCAACGGCATCGCGCTGTTTTTGCGTCAGCCACGTGGCGTTGTAAAAAAAGAGCGCCTTGTAATGCTCCATGGCCTGCGGGTCGAGATCGTCCGTCATCAGCCAGTCGAGCAACACGCCGCTGCGGTACAGCTCCTTGGTGGCACGATCGCACTGCAGGTCTAAAAGCTTCGGATAATTATTGATGTCGTGCATCCGTTGCAGCGGGTGGCGGGCAGGGCTCACGCCGCTGACAATGCCGACGGCATCGGCCACGCTGGTCATATCCCAATCGACTGCTTGGCGGGCGATGACCGCTTGTTTCTTTAACTCGGCCAGGATTTCCGGTGAGTCAAACCAGCCACCGGTCATATCAAAATACCACCACGCTGCCCCATGGATGACGTGATGACTAAACTCGCGACGCAGGATATCGACCGACTCGGCGGCATCTTTGGCGGGGACGGTCAGCAAGCCGGTGCTGCTGTAGCGTGCCGAGGAGTGGGGCGCGCCGAGCACGTGGGTGCGGATGTCTGATTCGCCGTAGTAGAGTTTGCCGGCCCGCTGCACGCTTTCCACTGGCAAAATAAACGACCCCGGGCCGCCTGCGCCGCGATTGTCGTAGCTGGTGATGCCGGTGAGATAATCAATGTCGGGGCTATCCATCAGCCGACGCAACGCAAGGTGCCCATTGGTCGACAGCGCATTGACGAGGCCTGTCTGCCACATCAAATAACTGCAAAACGAACCCGCCAGTCGCTTGCGGCCGGTGGCCTGTTTGACAACGGAACACCAGGCCAGCAGGTTGTCCGCAACGATATCCGACAAACAGAGTTCATAATCGATGGCAAGATGATCCTGCGCCGGGTCGCGGAGCATGCCCGGCAGGCCGCGCCGCCGCGCCGCCTCAGAGGGAATCTGGACCGATTCAATCCATGCTTGCTTGCCATACTTATGGGTCAGCCAGTTGCGGAAGTAGGTGAGCGCCGGCGGGCTGTAATCGGGAATGTATCCAAACTGTGCCCCCCAGTAGACCCACTCCTCGCTGCCGCCAGAGTTGAGCATGTAGCCGAGCATGCGTTGAGCGTAGGGTCCGTTCTCCACGTGTTTGACCAGAGCGTGGAGCATGTCTCCGGCATCCGCAATCCACTTTTGCGAGGCCATCGATGCCTGACGCGGATTGCGCCACTCGGGGCGGAATTCTCCCGGCACATCTGGCGCATGTGCATAGCGCGTTATTTCGTCTGGATTTCGCTCCGACCACCACAGCGGCGTGCTGAGCATGTTGAGTCGGCACAAGAGCCAGACATCTTTGACCTTGCCGTCGATTAACTTCACCCGATTATCAAACGCTGTGAAATCGTAATCCCCCGGGCCATTCCAAAAAGGGCCACCGGCGCAGAAAAAAATAGGCACGCCCGTGTCGGCAACGTCGTTGGTAACCTTCTCGTTGCCAAATCCGTAAAACGACATGCCGGGAATCGGCTGTTCGTCGACAAAAATCGACGTCCGCCCTTTGTGTGGCCGAACCTGCACGGTATGGCCAGAGCGCATGGCAACCATCGATCGCTCGGCCGGCGCTGCCAGCAGCGACGAACTGCTGCCGGCCAGGGGTAGCAAAGCGGTGGCCGATGCAGCCCGTAATAAGTCGCGACGGGAGAGAGAATGGCCTGAATGCATGAGGAGTGAAAGGGCTCGGTGGGCGGGGCAGGCAGAGCAGGGCAAATGTGGTTGAGGAGTGGGTAAAAGTCAAGCAGGTGTCGCACAGCAACACCCCGATGGATGGCTGTCGCACACGATCGAGCCGCTGGGCCGCTCTCTCCGGATAACGCTGCGGGCTGCGGCGGTGTTTGTCAGGCCAGAATATCGTGAACGATTTTTACAGGATCGACGCCGGTGAGTTTGTCATCGAGCCCCTGAAATCGAAAAGTAAAACGTTGATGATCGATGCCGAGGCAGCGCAAAAGCGTGGCGTGGAAATCGCGCACGTGCACGGCATTCGCGGCGATGTTGTAACCAAAATCGTCGGTCTCGCCGTAGCTGAATCCCGCCTTGATCCCACCGCCCGCCAGAGCCATCGTGAAGCAGCGGGGATGATGATCCCGACCGTTGGCGCCTTGAGTGGTTTGCGTGTATGCCGTTCGTCCAAATTCACCTCCCCAGATCACAAGCGTATCGTCGAGCAGGCCACGTTGTTTGAGATCCATTACCAATGCCGCCGTGGCCTGATCGGTGCTGGCAGTCTGTCGCCGCATGCCCCCTGGTATGTCCTGATGGTGATCCCAGCCGGCGTGAAAAAGCTGCACAAAGCGCACGCCGCGTTCGGAAAGCCGACGGGCCAAGAGGCACTGATAGGCATAGCTCCCGGGCTTGTGTACCTCTGGGCCGTACATCTCCAGCACGTGCTTGGGCTCATCAGAAAAATCGATCACATGTGGAACGGTGACCTGCATCTTGTAGGCCATTTGAAAAGCGTCGATGCGGGCCTCAATCTCCGGATCGCCAATTTTTGTCTGTTTGATTCGATTCAACTGGCTGACAGCATCGACGATCTGACCTCGAGCGCGGTGATCGATTCCGGTTGGGTTTGATAGATAGAGCACCGGGTCCCCTGTCGACTGAAACTGCACCCCTTGATGCTTGGCCGGCAGATAGCCGTTGTGCCAGTAGCGACTGACGATCGGTTGATCGGGACTCCCCGACGTCATCACGATGTACGCTGGCAAATCGGCGCACTCCGATCCAAGGCCATAGTGCAACCACGATCCAAACGCCGGCCGACCGGGAAGCTGTCGGCCCGATTGGATGAACGTCACGGCCGGATCATGATTGATCGGCTCGGTTTGCATCGCTTTCACGAAGCACCACAGGTCGGCAGTTTTGGCCATGTGCGGCAACAGTTCGGAAAACCATTGGCCAGAGTGACCGTGCTGCGCAAACTGAAAAGGCGATCCGTAGGCGGAAAAATTGCCTTGATTGCGAGTCATCAGCGTCACCCGTTGCGTGCCGAGAATCGATTTTGGCACATCTTGACCGTTGTGCTGATTCAACCGCGGCTTGTGATCGAATAAGTCGAGTTGCGATGGCCCACCAGATTGAAACAGATAGATGACTCGCTTGGCAGTGGGCGTGTGATGAAGGGCATCGAGCGCAGCGGTCGAATGAGTTGCGAGTCCAGTGCTGCCGGCAATGCCCAACTCTGGATAGAGCAAACTCCCGGCAGCGATCAGTCCAAAGCCTCCCGCGCAACGGGTTAAGAAATCCCGCCTCGCAACGCGAAACTCTGTGGTTTCCTTCAGATCGCCAAAGCAGTTCTGCATGGAAAGACACTCCTTAACGTACACACATTACACACTAACAGAGCGCCCAGCCTACTCGCCCAGACTCGCGGCGCTTTTGGCAATCGGATCACTCTCGCACAATACACTCATCGAGATTCAGGATCGTATTGGTCACATTCACCCAAGCCGCCAGAGTCGCCGCGTCTGCTGGCTTGTTGGCCAAAGGATGAAAGTCCGTCAGCGCCGCGGCTTCTTCGGGATGAGAGCGGTAGTGTTCGAGGCGTTGTTCATACAAAACGCGCAGCACATCGAGTTCTGGGGAATCAGGCAGTCGCGCCGTAGCGCGACGAAAAGCGGTCGTCAGCTTGCCGTCCAAGTCTGCAGGGGCATCGCTCCAAACGCGCAGCGCAAAGGCTTTGGCCGCCTCGACAAATTGCGGATCGTTCAGCGTTGCCAATGCCTGCAACGGAGTGTTGGTGCGTGGCCGTTGGACCGAGCATTCGCTGCGGTCCGGAGCGTCGAAGATGACAAACGTTGGGTACAAGGTCGTCCGTCGCCAAAATGTGTAGAGACCCCGGCGATGGGCCGCTTCTCCGACACTCACATCCCACTTCCAGCCCGACTTGCCCGCGTAGTAGTTCTGCGGTTGCGGGGGAAAGACTGGCGGCCCGCCGATTTCCTCGTTGAGCAAACCCGCCGTGTGGAGCGCACCATCGCGAATTTCCTCGGCCATCAGACGGTAGCGGGGCGCACGGCTCAGATACTGATTGTGCGGATCCACCTCGTCGTTACGGTGATGATTGATTGACGCCTGCCGGTAGGCGGCAGAGTGGAGAATCAATCGCAACACGTGCTTGGTATCCCAACCAGATTCGATAAACTCAACTGCCAACCAATCGAGCAGTTTGGGATGGGTTGGATAGCGGCCCACGCGTCCGAAATCGCCGACCGTTTCCACAATGCCGCGGCCCAAGAGCTGCGCCCACAATCGATTCACCGTCACCCGCGCCGTCAGGGGATGACGAGGATCGAAAAGCCATTGTGCCAACGCCAGCCGATCGCGCTGCCCGGCGACTGGCAGGGGCGGCAGGATGGCGGGGACGCTGCGCTGCACTGGTTCGCCACGGTTTTGAAAGTCGCCGCGGAGCAGCACGAACGCCGGCCGCGATGCCGGCATTTCAACGCTGATCATTTGCAGGGGCAAGCGGGCGCTGCTGGCCCCAAGCTTTTCCCTCAGTTCCCCAGCCCGTGCGGCACCGACCCGGGCAATCTCGGGATCGCGAGCGGGCGTTTCCTGCCCCTGAGCCTGCAACTGCTGTTCACATTCGAGCAGTTCTTTTTCCAACTGCAGGTGTTGACGGGTGGGAACTGCGATCACAGGTGGCACTGGTTTATTGTGAAACCCCCCTTCACCACCGGCGCCTTCCTCCTCGAGGCTGTTGAAGAAAGCGTATATTTCATAAAACTCTTTCTGCGAAATCGGGTCGTATTTGTGACTGTGGCATTCAGCGCAGTTGAGCGTTAGTCCTAGCCAGACTCGCCCGAGCGTAGTCGTTCTGTCGATCGCATACCGCACCAGCCATTCGTCGGGGTCGGCACCGCCCTCCTCATTGAATCGCGCATTGCGATTAAAACCCGACGCAATTTTCTGCTGCAGCGTGCTGTTTGGAATGAGGTCGCCCCCCAACTGTTCGATCGAGAAGCGATCGAACGGCATGTTGGCGTTGTAGGCCTCGATAACCCAGTCGCGCCACGGCCATGAGTCTCGCGTGGAATCGAGGTGGTAGCCGCTGGTGTCTCCGTACCGCGCCAGATCCATCCAGAGCAGCGCCATCTTTTCGCCGTAATGCGGACTCGCGAGCATCCGCTCGACCATTCGCTCGTAAGCGTCCGGCTGTTTGTCATGCAGATACTCATCGAGTTCGGCCAGCGTGGGAGGGAGTCCGCGAACATCGAGAGACACCCGTCGCATGAGTGTTTCCGGCTCTGCCTGCGTCGATGGCTGCAGACCGTTTGCTTCCAGAGCAGCCAGCACAAAGCTGTCGATTGCATTGCGGATAAAGTGAGGGGTACGGACATCCGGCGGCACTGGGCGTTGGGTTGGAAGGAATGCCCAGTGCTCGCTGTAGATGGCCCCTTGCTCAATCCACTGCTGCAAAGACTGAATTTCAGCCGTGGTCAATGTTTTGTGTGAATCCGGCGGCGGCATCCGTTCACCGTCGTCTGGCGATAACACGCGGCGCACGAGCTCACTCGCCTTTGCATCACCGGGCACGATCGCTCCCGTGCCGTCCTTTTTTAGAACGCTGTCCTGCAGGTCAAGCCGCAGGTCGCCCTTCACTTCCTGAGCGTCTGGCCCATGACAGGCAAAACACTTTTCAGCCAACAGCGGCCGGATGTCACGATCAAAAATAATCTCTGCGGCGCGGGTATCGTGCGCTAAAAAAAGGAGCGCTTCGCAGGCCAGCACGAAAATCACAAGACCGGAAGAAGCCGAATGAAAACAATCGCACAAGCACAAAAAGTTTTTCGGAGCACGTGCGTGCCAGACGGCTCGGTGAGTGAACAAACAATCCATGCCTTTTCCGATCAAACGCTATGCCCGTCGAACGCTATGCCCGTAGAAAAACCTGCACGGGATCCGACCAAAAACGTAACAGTATAAAAGCAATAAAAGCAGCGACAAACATTTATAGGCACGACCAACACCCGTGCCGTTTTTCCAATTGAAAAAGCAGGCCCACAACCATTGACCAAGTGCAAAAGATCATGGACGAATCTTTCCCGAACAGAGCGGGCCTTTGGCCAATTTTATTTTTTATCCTGCTGGATGATGGGCCAATCGTCGGTGCGAAAGGGAGAGGCAGGCAAGCCGTCTTTATTCCACAGATTGACAACCGGATAGTTGGCCCAACCGTAGCGCACCGCTTTGGGCGTGAGCACTTTTATGCTCGACACCACGACCGTATCGCCATCGATGCTGGCTGTGGTGTTGTAAAACTGTCCATTTTCACCGGCGATCGTGAAGCCCTTGAGCTCACCATCTTTTGCCTCTAGGCCTGCGCCGACATTCTTAAACGTGATCACCGCTTTGTTATCTTTAAAAGCAACGCTTGCGTATTCTGGACCGGCCGGGATCATTTTCTCACCGTAAGCCAGGACGCGGGCAGCGCGGGAAAGGCGTTCACCGACGGGCTGCTTTTGCTGTGGGTGAATATCATTTTGATCGCCCACATCCACGATGGAAACCGTGTCCACGCTCGGCAACGCGTTGGCAACCCATTGCATTGATTCTCGCACCACGGCCCATTCCTGGTCGATCGGTTCGCCGACTATCGCCGTGAAGGGCGCCAGTTCTACGATGAAGAAGGGAAAGTCGCCGCTCGCAAACGTCTTGCGCCAGTCGCGAATCATTCCCGAGAGCACGTGTCTGTAGTGATACGGGCGATCGGCGTTGGACTCGCCCTGATACCAGATTGCACCCTTCACTCCAAACGGTGCCAGCGGCGCGATCATGGCATTGTAGAGGTCGCTACGGCCCTGCGGGGCACTCATTCCCTGCAGTTCTGTGTTGCCGTCAATCGCCTCCTTGCTCATCCAGCGCTCGGCTGTTGTGCCGCCGATATTGCTGCTGATCAGGCCCACGGGCACGCCCGTTGCCTTTTGTAAATCACGACCGAAGTAGTAACCAACTGCCGAAAAGGATGGGACAGATTCCGGAGTGGCTTCGCTCCAGGCACCGCCTGGAAGATCGGTGCGAGGATTGGCATCGCCTTCTCGAGGAACGGTGAACAGACGAATGTTTGCATTGAGGCCGGCGGCGATCGCCTCTTGTGCACCTGCGCATTGATGCACTTCCCACTGCATGTTGGATTGTCCGCCGCACAGCCAGACGTCGCCGACAAGCACATTCTTCCGCGTGAGTTTTTGGTCACCCTGGGCAATGACCAAGTCTCGCGGTTGAGCGGAGGCAGAAAGCGCTGCGAGATCTGCGCGCCACTTTCCACCCTCCGGCGTGGCGGTGGCGGTCTGCTCGCCAAAGGTCACGGTCACAGGCTCGGCTCTGTCGGTAGTGCCCCAGACAGGCACCTTCTGATCGCGTTGCAGCAACATGTTGTCGGTGAATAGACCATGCGTACGGATCTCGGCTTGCGCCAAGTGCGGAGCAACCAATAGCGAGACGAGCGAGACAAGCGGGCAGATCCAGTACCGAATGGCCATCGTTTATTTCTCCACAAAAAGGCGTCTGTTTCCGGGGGCGACAATTTTCAGAACAAAAAAGAAAGCATAAAAAACTTGCAGCACACAAGACG
>CAMBUD010000084.1 GCA_945871035.1 Planctomicrobium piriforme
GGTCTGCCGTGCCGCGTCATCGCGAGATCCCCGACAACCTCGTGAAGAAAATCTGCCGTGACCTCGGTATTCCCGCTCCGGGCGAGGCCGACGAAAAGGGAGAACCAAGAGATGCAGCGGACTCGCGATGAAGCCCGGCGGTATGGATAATCCTGTGGCCGCGAGCCATTGATCAGGGCCGTCAACGCGATCACGAGGATTTTTCTCGACTCGACTCGACTCGACTCGTGTAGAGCGACTGCTGATCGCGGTGGCGAATCTAGCGGCCCTCACCGAGACGGTGCGCCGCCGCGTCGTGAGATGGTTTTAGGCTTCGAGGCCTGCTCGACGCCGCTGCCGCCGCAGACAATCGGCAGCTCGTCAACCGGTCCAACGGTTGCCGACGTGCCGTTGACAATCGCGGCAACCTCACGAATCCCTAACGTGAGTGTGCTACCTTCACGAAAGAGAGTGAATTCGTCGCTGAAGAAAAACTCCTCCGCAGGATCTCGCACTCATAATGTGGGCATTTATTCGAAACTTTCGCTCGTTCGCTTGCATCGCTGCCATCGCCATTGGCATTTTTGGAAGGCAAGATTCTTCCTGGGCCGCCTATCCCACGCTTGGCAATTACAACCTAGTCAGCCAATTCGATGCGTTGCCAAATCCGGACGATAATGCCACGAATTTTTCGGGCATCGCCTACCGCACGGAGACACAATCGCTGTACATCATCGATGATCAGTCGACTCGAATCTACGAGTACACGACGGCCGGCGCGTACATGCGGAGAATCTCCTTGTCGAACTTCGCCGACGTCGAAGGGATCGTCTTCATGGGGGGCAATACCTTCGCCGTCATTGAAGAGGGAAATAAGTCGATCACCCGGCTCAGCATTACGGACAGTCCTGCGAACGTTACGATTGCCAAATCCAGCGGCGTCACGCTTACGCCGAATTTGGCAGGAGATTTCGGCAACTCCGGCTTGGAAGACCTAGCCTATGACAGCGCAAACAATACGTTTTATGTCGTGAAGGAAAAAACACCCGCCAGCGGCAGCACCGTGGCCAAGGGCGTCTATCAGGTGGACAATCCGTCCGGCGGTGGAACGGCGACAACGTCCATATTGAGTGAGGTGACAGCGACCGTCTCGCCTTTGGCGACCGATCTATCGGGCATCTTCTTCAACAATCAGTCCGACGGCCATCTGTACGTCTTGAGTGACGAATCAAAGCTGCTGTTGGAATTAACACTGAATGGGGCGCTGATCGATTCGCTCGAATTGCCGTCGTCGTTTTCAAAGCCGGAAGGGGTCACATTTTCGCCCGATGGCCACGAGCTGTTTATCGTTGGTGAAAACCGCGAACTGCTGCATTACCACGCCACACCCGAACCGAGCACGCTGCTGCTCGTAGCAATCGGCGGGTTCATGATGCTGGCCCGCGGGAGAAAGATCCGCCGTGTTGTTGGCCGCTGATCGTAGGGTGTGTGTCGGATTGCTATAGTCTCTGCAGTCGATTACCTGCTTTCGGCAGCTGTGTCGGCCAACGCTGGCCACAGCCGCGTCGAATTTTTTGTGCCGCCTTTTGCAGCAGACTCGAAGTGTTTCGCAACAGCTTAGGATCATCCAGATGAACTCCGTCCGCATCTACGTGTTGACCGCTCCGTTATTGATCGGTTGTTCTATTGTTGCAACCGCTGCAACTGCCGACACCAAACCGATCGTCAATAGCATCGGCATGCATCTCTTGCGCATCCCGGCCGGTGAATTCATCATGGGCAGCGAGGAGTCACCCGACAGCTTGGCCAAGGCCTACCCTCAACTGCCACGCAGTCGCTTTGAAGAACTTCAGGATGAAGCACCTGCCCACCGCGTTCGTATCAGCCGCGACTTCTTCATCGGTGCGCATGAGGTGACCGTGGGCCAGTTCCGACGCTTTGTCGAGGCCACTGGCTTTGTGCCGGAGTCGATCAAAGACGGCACTGGTGGTTATGGCTACCGGGTCGATTACGACCCCGACACGACCGCACGCGGCGACGCGTTTGAGGGACGCGATCCGCGCTACTCCTGGCTAAACCCAGGCTTCGTGCAAACCGACGCGCACCCTATTCTCAACATCACTTACGCCGACGCACTGGCTTTTGCCGAGTGGCTGAGCAAGTTGGAAGGACGCCGCTACCGACTACCGACTGAGGCCGAGTGGGAATACGCGGCCCGCGCCGGCACGCACACCCGTTACCACTCCGGTGATGAGCCGGCCTCCTTGCTGACGGTGGCAAACGTCTTTGATGCCGACAGCGCTGCCAACTGGGCACGCTGGAAAGAGATGGCCTTGACCGGCCATGACGGACATGCCTTCACCGCGCCAGTGGGCAGCTTTGCGCCCAATGCATGGGGCCTGTTTGACATGCACGGCAACGCCTGGGAATGGGTGTCGGACTGGTATGGCGAAGACGCCTACGCCAAGTCCGCCAACGTTGACCCACAGGGTCCGGCCACTGGCAATGTGCGAGTCCGACGCGGCGGCTCTTGGCACACTTGGCCCTTCTATGCCCGCGCCAGCTACCGCAACTACAACGCATCCAGTTCACGCTACACCCTACTCGGTTTCCGCGTGGTGAGAGAGTGGGATAGCGACGACAAACCTTAGCCCGACTCCAAAGCCGGCTTGCATCCGCAGGCACCCAGCCTGCGCATGCCGACGCATCAGGAGTGTGACAATGCGTCGAAAGGCCGCGTGGCTTGACGCTTTGAAATGAAGCAGAATTTGGTCACTGCTCCCTTGCGAATGCGCAGATTCAGCGCAAGGAGGGCGCCGCACTCACGAGCATTTCTTCGGCACTGCGCTGCAGTTGAGAATCACGCCTTACTGCACCCGCACCAGCTTCATGATGCGGCCTGCGATGTTCCAGTCTTGGACATACAGATTGCCTTCGTTGTCCCAAGACGAGCCATGCGTGCCATTGAAGACGCCCTCGATCCACTTGTCTTGCGGAACATTATGGTTGACCCGCGTTGCGGGATCGGCGTTGTGACCGAGCACCGCGACGATGGTGTTGCTCTTGTCAAGAATGACCACTCTACCGTGCAAGTCTGGAACGGAAACGTAGTCGCCCTGAACGGATGCCGAGGTTGGCATGCCTAGGCCTGTCACAACTTCCTCGATAAAATTGCCGTCGAGATCGTAATGCAAAAGGCGGCCCTTGGGCGTGTGGTTGCGGTCGCAGATCAGCAGGCGTGGCGGGTCGTAACGTGTGTCTAGTGTCATGCCGTGCGCAGTGTTGAATTCCTTCAGGTTGTTGCCTGCGGCGCCAAAGTGCATCAGGTACTTGCCCGTCTTGTCGAATTTGAAGATGTGGTTGCTTGCATAACCGTCTGCCAGAATGATGTCGCCATTAGGCGCAACTGTGATCGCTGTCGGGCTCCACATGGCCAGCTTCAATCCGGATGCTTCTGGGATGCCTATCTTCAACACGATCTCTCCGGTCACGGCGTGAAACTTGATCCCTTCGCCGGCAGCATTACGAGCACCGTAGAGAAACTCATCGTTGCCTTCGGTGCGAATTTCGAGATCGTGGATATTTGCGTACTGCTCGCCGAGGAAACGCCGAATGACTTTTCCGTCTGGCGAAAAGACAAAAACCCCCAGGCTCGAACTGGTGTAGATGCTGCCTGCCTTGTCGACGGCAACTCCACCGTGCGTCGATCCCAGAACACTCTTGCCGTCCGCGCCGAGCCCCCAACCGGGGACCGTGTCAAAGGTCATCGTTCCACACCCCATTCGCACCGGTAGAACGTTGTCCGCCGAAAACGCCGGTAGGACGAGGCCACACGCGATCGCAATTGAAAACAAACAGTTCTTCATGAGTGGAGTTCCTTGGGATTTTCAGAGCGGCGTTGCAATGTCGAGCGTGAAGAATAGGCAATCCAACAACACTTCGCCAATTGTCATTGCGCTCTTTTTTTTCTAACTGCCAAAAGTCCAGCCGACTCGGGCGGCCAGCAGCTCGGTAAGCACCTGCAACCGCAGGCCTGCTCCGTTCCCAAAACCGGTGGTATTTTTTAGCACCCGTGCGCAGCCGATTGGTAAAGTGCTTGTATTTCACCTATTATCACCCCTTCTCTGGCATTACGAGAACCAATCACATGTTCCTTATCTGGTTTATTCTGCTCGGTTTGCTGGTCGGTCGCACGGCCAGCGCCGATGATTGGCCACAGTGGATGGGCACCAGACGCGACAACGTCTGGCGTGAGGAGGGCCTGCTCGAAAAATTTCCGGCCGGTGGCCCAAAGGTTCTTTGGCGCACGCCCATCGCCGGCGGCTATGCCGGACCGGCGGTGGCCGCTGGGCGCGTGTTTGTCACTGACTACGTCACGACTGACGTAGTCAAAATTGCCAATTTTGAACGCAAGACCTCGTCTGGCGTGGAACGCGTGCTCTGCCTCGATGAGGCAACCGGCAAGATTTTGTGGAAGCACGAGTATCCGGTCGTTTATACGATTGCCTATCCGTCCGGCCCACGGTGCACGCCCACGATCGATGGCGACCGCGTCTACACCCTCGGCGCTGAGGGACATTTATTGTGCTTGAATGTCAGCGACGGCAGCGTACTTTGGTCGCGCGAACTAAAGAATGATTACAAGACGAAGGCGGCACTGTGGGGCTACGCTGGCCATCCGCTTGTGGATGGCCCACGGCTCATCTGTGTTGCCGGAACCGACGTGGCCCATGCAGTCGCATTCGACAAGCTCACCGGCAAGGAACTCTGGCGGGCCGGTACAGCGCCCGAGCAGGGCTATTCGCCTCCCACGATGATCGAAGCGGCGGGCGGGCGACAACTCGTCTTCATGAAGCCCGACGGCATCTATGCCGTCGAACCGGAAACGGGGCGGCTACTCTGGGAGGCACCCTACAACGCCGACAGCGGCTCGATCATCATGTCGCCTGTCCAGGTGGGCGATTATCTGTACGTGGGAGGATTCCAGGAGAAAAATCTGCTCTTAAAGCTCTTGCGCGACAAGCCCGGCGTCGAGGTTGTGTGGCGCAACAAGGCCAAGCATGGTCTCTCGGCTGTGAATGTGCAGCCATTTGTCGCCGACGATCACATCTACGGTTTTCATGAAAAGGGCGATCTGCGGGCGGTGGCCATTCCCAGCGGTGAAATCGTTTGGAAAAGTGCGGGGCCACTGGCCGCGCGGCCGCAGGGTTCGGGCACCGCCTTCATTATTCGTGCGGCAGACCGCTACTGGCTGTTTGCCGAAAACGGCGATCTCGTCATTGCCACACTTTCTCCCCAGGGTTACAGCGAGATCGATCGGGTTCATCTGATCGAACCGACGAACGTGGCGTTGGGCAGAGATGTTGTCTGGTGCGCCCCGGCCTACGCGAACCGAGCGATCATCGTCCGCAACGACGCAGAAATCATCCGCGTCTCCTTGGCAAAATGATGCTGCGGAATAAACGGGGACAGGTACAGTTTCTCCCAAAGGGGGGGTATTCTTAAGGCATTACTTTCTGCCCGTCCGTTGCAACCATTGTCCTGGCTCTCTTTTTCGCTCAGTTGACTCGCTCAATTCACACGCTCAATTCACACGCTCAATTCACAATTGCTCGGCTGCCTCTGCGGGAGATGAGCGAGTGTTGTCCCGCTGGCGTCCCCCTCATGGACCGTGCGACTGCGATGGACGTGGGTCATGCAAAAGCTTTCGCTAGGACCACACAGAAAAGCCTCTCGCATTTGGCGAACCAACTGAGCCACATTTCCCAGTCTGTTGCGAAAAAAACCCTAGCCGGACTATTCTGCGTCGGCTGCTGTTGTGGGTGATACAATTGTTTGTTGTTGCCCACGCGTTTTCCACTCATGCACGACTGTTTGGATGATTCGGTACGTTCAGACGGTCATGGTTTTTTGGAGTTTTCCTATGTCTTGGTTGGCAAAACCTCTCTCTGCACTCCTGATCATTTTTCTGCCAACCGCTGCACTCGCCGCCGATGCACGCGATCCAGTTGAAGCTGTCAACGGCCTCGACGTTGCCGACGGGCTGGAATGCAGACTCTTTTCCAGCGAACCCCAGATTTCCAATATCACCAATATTGACATTGATCATCTCGGTCGTGTTTGGGCAGCCGAAGTAAAAAACTATCGTCATCGGCACAACAGCCGGCCGGAGGGTGATCGTATTTTGGTGCTCGAAGACACCAACCAAGATGGGGTCGCCGATAAGCAAACTGTCTTCTATCAGGGCCGCGACATCGATTCCCTGCACGGCATCTGCGTGCTGGGAAATCGGGTTATCGTTTCGGCCGGAGACAAGGTCGTTTCATTTTACGACGATACGAACGATCTCCAGAGCGATCGGAAGGAAGTGATGTTCAGTGGTATTGCTGGCACCCAACACGATCATGGCATTCATGCGTTTCTATTTGGTCCTGATGGCAAGCTCTACTTCAACTTCGGCAACTCGGGCAAGAGCTTAAAGGATAAGGACGGCAAGACCATCGTCGATGCCGCAGGCAATCCGGCCACGGATGATCGCAAACCCTATCAAGAAGGAATGGTCTTCCGCTGCGATCTTGATGGCAGCAATTTGGAAACAATCGGCTGGAACTTCCGCAACAACTGGGAAGTGACCGTTGACTCGCTCGGCACCCTCTGGCAGAGCGACAACGATGACGACGGCAACAAAGGCGTGCGCATCAACTTCGTCATGGAGTATGGAAACTATGGCTACAAAGACGAACTGACCGGTGCGGGCTGGCAAGCCGAACGGGAGAATATCGAATCCGAAATTCCTCGCCGTCACTGGCACCTGAACGATCCGGGTGTGGTGCCAAACCTCATTCTCACCGGCCAAGGTTCGCCCACTGGCATTTGCGTGTACGAGGGCAATCTGCTCCCGAAGGTGTTTCACAATCAGCTGATTCACTGCGATGCCGGGCCGAATGTGTGCCGCGCTTATGTCGCCACGAAGGACGCCGCTGGCTACACTGCCGAAATCGTCAACGTCCTCTTTGGCAAGCGTGACGATTGGTTCCGTCCCTCCGATGTGTGCGTCGCTCCGGATGGTTCGCTATTTGTGGCCGACTGGTACGATCCGGGCGTGGGTGGCCACAATCAGCAAGACGTTGATCGAGGGCGTATTTTTCGGCTCGCCCCCGTTGGCTCCCAGTATCAGGTACCAGTCTACGATTTTAACAATCCTGTCGGTCAGCTCGAAGCACTTGCCAGCCCGGCGTTGAGCGTGCGGTATCTCGCCTTCCAAGCGATTCAAAAGAGCGGGGAAGCGGCGGTGCCGGCGCTGAAAAAGTTTGCTGCCGAAAATGCTGCGCGCAATCCTCGCCTGCAAGCGCGGGCACTATGGGCTCTAGGCAAATTGCCAAACCAAGGCGCCAGCGCAGTGCAGGAAGCTCTGCAGAGCGACAATCCCGACATCCGCATCGTCGGCATTCGACTGGCTCGCGAACTGCGGCTGGATGTGGCTTCGCTGGCTTCGCTCGCGAAGGATGCCGCACCGGAAGTTCGCCGCGAACTGGCACTCTCACTCCGCCACAGTCGATCCGTCGATGCTCCTGCTATTTGGGCCGAACTCGCTACCCAACACGACGGCAAGGACCGTTGGTATCTCGAGGCGCTTGGCATCGGTGCTGACAAGCAATGGGATGCTTACTTGGCGGCATATCTTGCCAAGGTAAATGGGCAGTGGGATACCGTGGCGGGTCGCGATATCGTCTGGCGCAGTCGGGCCAAGCAAACGCCAGCGCTCTTAGCCCAGATCATCACCGCCGACACGACCACGGCAGCCGAACAGCCTCGCTACCTGCGAGCGATCGATTTCCTCTCAGGGCCCGAAAAAGAAGCGGCCCTTCAGGCCATCCTCAAATAGTTCTCGTTCGCCCTTGTTACGTGACAATTGCTATGCCTTTGATGACTGCGCCTGTCATGCCACTGTCCTAGCTGCTTTTGGTTTACCGATGTTTGTTCGCCTGTTGACCACCTGCCTGCTTCTGCTCCTCGCCGGTGGGCTGTTTGCACAAGAAGTGAGCGATGCCACGCGAGCGAAAGATGCGCGTCGAGTAAAGGCGCTCTTACGGCTGGAGAATGTCGATCTCGACACGCTTCCCGAAGCGCAAACCTCTTTGCTGCGCTATCTGGAAACATGTCGCGGCACGGACGAATACATCACGCTCGTCCGCCGCTTCAAGCTCCGGGCTGCCGTGCCAGAACTCTTGCAGCTCGCTGCTGACAAGGGGGAAGAAACAATCGGCGTGGAAGCCATGAAAACGCTGCTCGACTTTGGCTCCAACGACGCAATCGAAAAAGAATTGTGTGGTATGGAAGAAGCTCAGGCCCTGAAATTACTCTCCTCGCTTCGGCTTGCCGCCGATGCACGCGGCAATGCACTCCTGATGACCCTCGTTGAAAATAGCGAACGTGGCATGCCCCTGCGCGCCGCTGCTGTCGCAGCTGTCGGCCGCAATCCAGCGGGGCAACATTTACTGCTCCTCTTGGTCGAAGCAGGCACGCTTGCCAAAGAATTGAACTTCTCTGCTGCGAATGCGCTCCTCTCGTCGACCGATGAAACCATTCGCACTGCTGCGGGTAAGCATCTTGCGCTGCCAGTCACTGCCGATACGAAGCCGCTGCCAACCATCTCAGAAATGGTCGCACGCACCGGCGATGCTGCTGCCGGAAAGAGTATTTTTGCAACCACCGGTACTTGCCTCAACTGCCACAAAGTGCGTGGCGATGGAAAAGAGGTCGGCCCCGATCTGTCCGAAATAGGCAGCAAGCTTTCCAAGGAAGCGTTCTATGTTTCAATTCTTGATCCCAGCGCCGGCATCAGCCACAACTTTGAAACCTACACCTTTCTGCTCGAGGATGGCACCGTGCAAAATGGTATTCTTTTAAGCCAGATAGACGATGAGTTCCTCGTTCGGACTGCAGAGGCCATCGTTTGCAGAATTCCCCGCGATGCAGTGACTGAATACAAAAAATCGGCCGTTTCGCTGATGCCTGCCGATCTCCAAAAAGCACTGACTGCACAAAATCTTGTCGATGTTGTCGAATATCTCGCAACGCTGAAAAAATAGACGTCGCCGTGGCACAGATGGCAAGACGCTTTAGAAATCCGTGTGCGGCTCTTGTAAATCCATCTCCTTAATCCAGGCATTGCGATACCGCACGTCATGGCCCTCGGCCTGAAGCTTGATGCCGCCCGGCGTATCAGTAATGCCCTTCCCGCCGTCGTTGCCGCCATCGAGACCAGAATTCGGTCCGCCCCATACCTGATGAATCAGTCGGTTGGTGTGAACTTTTATGCCATTAAAATAGAGCGTTACGAGTGGCTTTTCAATAAATTTTCCGTCTTCGAATCGTGCTGCCCGAAAGACAATATCGTAGGCATTCCATTTACCAACGCCGTGGTACACCTGATACGGCGCCTCCGCTTCGTTTATCACCGCACCCATGCCGTGCTTGGTTTTATCGCCATCGAGGATCTGAATCTCGTAACGATTCTGGAGATACACCCCGCTGTTCCCGCCGGGCTGCATGATCAGAAACTCAATGTGCAATCGGAAATCGCGATACACTTTCTTCGTGACGATGTCAGCGGCACCGTATCTGCCACGATCTGCCGCACGATCGTCGGTCATGATCACCGTGCCTGGATCTACGGGATCGTCTACGATTTTCCATTTGATGGGCAACGCAGACTTAAAGCCTGGGCCTGTCCAATACGTCCACTGTGCGTCGAGCATCTCACGCGTGCCGTCCATGAGGATCTCTACGTCGGGGGCCGGTTTCGCACCGACGCCGATATTTGGTTCGGCCGCGTTCACGCTCAGCGCGGTCAA
>CAMBUD010000085.1 GCA_945871035.1 Planctomicrobium piriforme
TCGGAGGCGTGCTGCCGGCTGGACATCAATTCGACACCGGCAATGCGGATCATAAAAACGCCATCATGCTCATGCAGCGTCATGAGCTTGCCATCGATAGTTGTTGCTTGACCCAGCAGGGTGGTTTTTTTCAAAGCACTCAGTGCCCCAGGGGTTAGGCCCATGCCTGCGGGCTATCCTAAACAAATCTCAGGTATTGGTATCTCGAAAGGCAATTGCGGGACTCGGCCGATATCGGCCGATACCTGCCGATACGAAGGTGATGTTCTAGCCATGGAAGCAGGTCGGCCAGCGATCATTTGTATGCGAACAACTTTTATATGAACAACTCTGTTACTCGCGTTCGCTGCAGCGCCTCTGCAACAGATCCAGTCAAGCCTTTCAGCAAGGCTTTGCCACCGTACCGTGACTGGCCCTTGCGAAATGAGACAAGCGGGCTAGTGGCAAGGCTGGAGATGAACGTAAGTTGCGAAAGATCAAAGACGATCAACGCCGCGCGCAGAGCATTCAAACGGAGAACTTCTCGTTCAAGCACGGTCGAGGAATCAGAGTCGGCTAGTCCAATTAATTTTACAACTACGCAATCGAGCTCAAGGCTTTCTTCGATCGTCAATCCTTGTGAGGTGTTTTCATTCATAATTGTTATGCGTGAGGCAGTAGCCGCCTGCAGAAGAGCCACATCGATAACGAGGTAAGACCGTAAGACACGATTTCAATCCTCCGTCGATTGGTGGGCGATACTTTTTAGCATAACAGGATAAGCAGAGATCCCAGAGATAACGGAACGTGTCAACGACTCCTCGTGTTGTGTTTGCGCGTTGAGCAGGATCTCGCTTTTGCCGAATAACCAGTTGCCCCCTCTCCTCTACCGGCCCGAATGCCGGCCCGAATGCCGGCCCGAATCGGACCGTAACTTTGTCACTGAACTCGCCGGTTTCGGTGGTGAGGTGCTCGCAGGACCGCATCTCCATTGCGGGCGCCGCCGGTGAGGTAGATCTCCCAAGAACACCGGACAGCATTGCGGTCGCAGAAACAGGGGCACAGCCTCTACCCCCCCTTTTGGAAGAAACTGTACCTGTCCCCGTTTCTCAAAGAGAACAGCCGTATCCCCCGCGATTGCGAAGAATACGGCTGTTTGAGTACCCCCACGGGGAGTCGAACCCCGGTTTTCGAGCTGAGAACCCGACGTCCTGGGCCACTAGACGATGGGGGCAATGGTCTCTAGCAATGTCTCAATACACCTTGAACTGTGAACAGTCTCGGTCGAAGTGTCAAGCAGACTTGAGCGAACCGCTCATTGGCGATTCTATGGAAAAACTTCCCGCCGTCTGGGCTCCACTCGCGGGGGTCGCAAACGGCCAATTGTAAAACCGGCCGCCAGTGCCGCCAGCGCCGCCATGCTCGTCATCAGCCAAAATCGGCGGGTTACCGCACGCTGCGCGATTTTCTCCTCCGCCACCGCCTGTAGATGTTTTGTGGATTCCTGCAAGGCATGTGTGCGGGAATGGGCTCGCGTGGGATTAGTGATAGCGGCACTGCCGGCCGATCCAAAGGCGGTTGCTTTTTTTGGCGCCGACTCCTGCCAGAGCGATGCATCGCCACTCCACGCCAGTGGCATCGGAAGATGCCGCGAGCCCGAGCCCACTGCATGCTCAACTGCTTCAACAGCGTGCAGCAATTCCATTGGTGTGGAATACCGGTCGCTCGGCTGCTTGGCGAGCAGTTTCGCTATAATCTCACCTAAGCCAACCGGCAGCTGCGGCCGCTGCTGAACAACTGATACCAGCGGATCTCGCACGTGAGCCATGGCCACTGCCACGATCGTGGTGCCGGTGTATGGCGGCTGGCCGATCAACAGATGGTAGACGGTGGCGCCGAGTGAGTAGAGATCGCTGCGGGCATCGACAGTTCCACCCTCTGCCTGCTCCGGGCTCATGTACAGCGGCGTGCCCAACGCCATGCCTGCTTGCGTGAGATCGAGACCTTTTTCTGCCGAGAGGATACGGGCGAGTCCAAAATCTGCCACCTTCACCTCGCCGGCCGGTGTGACGAGCAAGTTTTCCGGCTTGATGTCTCGATGCACAATCCTCTGTTGCGCCGACTTCACAAGTGCTGAACCAACTTGCGCAAGAACACTGAGTGCCTGCAAGGCATCGAGCAGGCCTCGATGATGAAGCCACGCTTTCAGGGATGGCCCAGCGACATATTCCTCCGCCAGAAAATGAATGCCGTCCACACAGGCAACCTCATAAATCTGCACGATATTTCCATGCACAAGCGCAGCAGCCAGTTGCGCTTCTTGCGCAAAGCGATCGACGGCGTTGGGATGCCGCATGGTTTCCTGTCGCAAGACCTTGATCGCTACCTGCCGGCCAAGCGACTGCTGCGTTGCCAGATAGACGTCGGCCATCGCGCCACTTCCAAGCCGACGCAGCAAACGGTATCCTCCCAATTGTTGACCGGAGAGATCGTGGTCGTCCGCTCGCAGCGGGTGCGGTGTGAGAGGTGGGTGCGTTTGCATCGGACCTTGAGTATTGATTCCAGCCAGCAAACCGGCAAACTATTTGCTTAGTAAGGAGTTCTTGTGCCCAAAACATCAGCCGCAGACCTACAAAAAGCCGCCGCCGCCATCGACCTAAAAGGTTTCAACTACGAACTCTCGCTGGAAACCAGCGTCGGGCCCATTTGCCTCACACTCGATGCCGTCAACGCTCCCGGCCACGTCCGCAACATTGTGGCGCTGGCAGAAAGCGGATTTTATGACGGCGGCTGTTTCCATCGGATCATCAAGGGCTTCATGATTCAGGGCGGTTGCCCGCAGGGCAGCGGCACCGGTGGACCGGGCTACACGATTCCCGCTGAGTTTAATCGGACACCGCATGAGCCGGGCGTGCTGTCCATGGCCCGCACAAGCGATCCCAACTCGGCCGGCAGTCAGTTCTTCATCTGTTTAGAAAAAGTGACGCACCTCGACAACCAATACACCGCCTTCGGTCGCACTGCCGATCCGGCCAGCCTAGCTGTTGTACAGGCGATCGGTGCGGTGCGCACTGCTAGCGGCGACAAGCCGCTTGAGCCTGTTGTGATCAATAAAGTGACCGTTACGCGCAAGCCTCAATAACTTATAGCGGCTTGCGGTACAGCCGCAAATCGGTAGCGGTGCGCACGATCAGCGTCGACCCGATTGCAATCGGTGTCGCCATGATCCGTGTATTTAAATCACACTTCGCAATTTCACGATATGTTGTACCCGGCTCAATGAAGGTGATCGTGCCTTCCTCGCTTGTAAAAATGATCTTGCCGTCCGCAAAGAGTGGCGATGCCGAGTAGTTGCCGCCGACGCGTTGTCGCCAGAGTTGGCGGCCGCTTCGCGCATCCAAACAGGTGGCCACGCCTTGGTCACTCATCACATACAGAAGGTCGCCCACGATCAACAGTGAAGGGCTGGCTGGAATCTGGCTTTTTTCCTCCCATGCAATCGCAGTTGGCGGCAGTTTTCCACTGCCACCTTGGCGAATCGCCAGCAGCTTCGGCGTGTTGAAGCCGGTGCAAACAAACACCAATCCATGTGCGGCCACCGGTCGTGGCACAACTGAAAAACCTTCGTAATCCATCTGCCAGAGCTCACGGCCGGACGCAGGATCGTATCCGTAAACATGATCGGCAGCCGGCGACACCAACTCGTCGTGGTCTCCCACTCGCAGAATCGCCGGAGTGGCGAAGCTTTTCTTGACGTCGGGATCTTCGCGCAGGCTGCCCGACCGCGGCGTCTTCCACCGCTCCACCCCGCTAGCCGTATCGAGGGCAACAGAATATTGCACGTCGGCTCCATCGCAGGTGAGGATGAGGAGATCGCCGTACAACACAGGCGAACTGCCTGGACCGACAAAGTGCTGCAAGGTGTGGTTGCGATTGCGCCACACAACTTTATTGGTAGCTGTGTCGATGGCCGCTGTGCCGTTGGTGCCAAAGTTGACATAGAGCCGCCCCGCTTCGATCGCCGGTGTTGGAGACGCATGGGAATTTTTTTTATGGATGGCGTCTGGTGTCTCAACGTGAAAGACCTCGATATTTTGCTCGATGGAACCGGTCTTTCGGTCCACGCGGATCGCGCACAGCGACGTGCCTTCGCCGGTTGCAGTTGTCATCCAAATCGCGTCGCCCAGCACGACAGGCGTGCTCCAGCCGACGCCGGGAATCTCTGTCTTCCAAACGAGGTTGGCCGGGTCGTTGAGGTCCAGCGGCAGATTTTCAGCTTGCGCATGGCCGTCACCGCTGGGCCCTCGATAGCCGGGCCACTCAACCGGCGACCCAAGCGCAGCCGAGGCTGGTGCGCCAGTTGTTGTGTCGGCCAGCAGGATCGGTGCAGCGGTCACAAAAGCGGCGCAGGCTGCCATGCGGTACCACCGACCAGAGAAGAATGCCTGTCGCAAGAAATTTTTTGCCATGGCTAAGTTTTACAGGAAGAGAGCTCCTAAGGCCACTGACAACGGGCGACTCCTGCTACGGACTGGGCCGCTTAGGAACGGCCGACGCAAATCGTGCGCAGGCCCAACAAGGCCAATGCCAGTCCACCGGCCGCGACCAAAAGAGCGCGGCCATTGGTGAAAATATCGAACACCTCCGCCAGCCTGACCGGCGCACGTGCCGTGGCAGCGATTCCACCGCTGGTACCGGCAGTCCCCGAATCCAATGGCATCCCGGCAAACACCCCAAGCGAATTGAACACGGAGGGTTCAGGCGGCGCGGGGCCCTCGACGTGCATCGATCGCTGCACCGGCGAATCCAAGGCAGCGGCGGTGAGACGAGTGGGCGCCGATGCGCTCATGCCCACACCGCTATCGAGGGCCGAGGTGTTGGAAAACGCTGCCAGCGGAATCGCCGTAAAGCCCTGCGAGCCGACGCTCGCCAAAAATGTGCGCACCCGCGTCGAACAACTGCCGATCGTGCGGCCCTCGCTTTGACCAAACAGCACGCCAGCCAATTCGCCACGCTGATTGAGGATCGGGCCGCCCGAGTCGCCTTGTCGCGCTGTCGCTGCGATCTCGACAAACTCTTTGGGATAGCCGGTACCGGGCGAGAGATATTCTGTGCACTGGCCTGTTTCTGCGCGAAAGGGGCCACGACCGTAGCCAGCAATGGTTAACGAATCGCCGATCGAGGGAGGATTCGCTGCCAGCGAGATCGGTACGGTGGGCGGTTTCCAAATGACAAGCGCAGCCAGGTCCCAGGCTTCATCCCAACGCACAACGGTGCCTGCCGACTGAAAGCCGTCGGGAAATTGGACGAGGACGGCCGAACGGCAATCGCGAATGACGTGCCAGTTGGTGAGTACCAGCGCCTGCGTTTGATTCACATCAACAAGCACGCCAGAGCCGAGCGAAACTCCAGAGCTTTCGGGGGCCACGATGCGAACCACCGCCGGCAATGGCTTTTGTCCGGTCAGTAAATAATCGGCAAAGAGATCGTGTGACCCGTTTGCGGTTGGCTGTTGCGTGTTGCCCCAGCCCCACGGCAACGTTTGGGCAGCGGCTGGCATGCTGCCGAGCGCCGTGAGCAATGCTGCCAAAAATGCACCCGCTTGGCAGATTTGCAGCAGCATCGCTGTGCCGTTTTTGCTCATCGGAAGCGTCTGCCCTGCTGCAGCGGTGGGGCTTATCGCGGGCCGCCTCGCATGGCCTGACGCCGAATCTCCCGATCGATGATGAGGCGCAGAAGTTCTTGCCGCAGGATCCGGCGTTCGCGCTCGGTCTCCACCGCAGTTGCCCGCACAGGCTCGGCCAGCAGATTGTTCGAGTGATTGTTCATAAATACCTATCTTGCCGTGTGTCAACGAATGAGCATCAGGCGATCGCACCACCCTATGACTTCGTCAGACCGGTGCCACAATAAGCAGCCTGAAAAAGCAGGGCGTTACAATCGCTACAACCTGCCTGAAATGCACGCTTTCTCCAAAGCAACAAGCGGTCACGGGCGTTGCCGAACCCCTCTGACAGCGACGGCCTCTGACAGCGACGGCCTCGTGGAGCCACGACTTATCGCGACCGGGTCGATGGCTGCACAGAAAATCCCTCTGCCTGCAGGGTTTTTAAGAGCCGATCGACGTGGTCGTGATCGGCTGTTTCAACCGTCACTTCCACACGCGCAAAAAACAACTCCGAACCGCCGAACGTACGGTCGTGCACGATCTCTTGAACGCTCGCGCCGGCAGCAGCGATCGCAGCGGTCAGCTTGGCAATGCCGCCGGGGCGGTCGCTCACCTGCGTGGTAAATCTCCAGAGTCGGCCGTCGACAACCAAGCCGTGCTCAATCACTCGGTCCAGAATCGTGAGATCGATGTTGCCGCCACACAGCAGCAGAACAACTTTTTTTCCAACTAGTTCTGCGCCGGCGTCTCCCATGATCGCCGCGAGCGCCGCTGCGCCGGCTCCTTCGACAACGGTCTTTTCCAGTTCTAACAATCGCAGCACAGCCAACGACAATGCCTCCTCGCCCACGGTTACAACGCGGTCGATCAGCGGCGCGGCAAGCGCAAATGACAATTCGCCCACCTTGCCAACTGCGAGCCCGTCGGCCAGCGTCGGCCGAATCGGCACCGACACCGGTTTACCGGCGAGCAGCGCCGCGCTCAGGCTGGCCGCAGAGGCCGTTTCAACAGCGATGATTTGCACGCTTGGCTTGAGACTCTTGGCAACAATCGCCACGCCAGCCAGCAGGCCGGCACCACCCGTGGGCACCACGAGGGCCTCGACGTCAGGCACCTCCGCGAGAATCTCTAACGCCATCGTCCCCTGCCCTGCAATCACACGGGCGTCGTCAAAACCATGAATCCGGCTGAGTTTTTCCTGTTGGGCAATCTCCACGGCCAGCCGGCGGGCATCGTCAAATGTCTCTCCCGAAAGGATCACATTCGCACCGAGTCGCCGGCAGGTTGCCACCTTCACAAGCGGCGCAAAACGCGGCATCACCACCGTCACTGGGATCTGCAATAATTTCCCATGGTAGGCCAATCCGAGCGCGTGGTTGCCTGCCGAGGCAGCCACCACGCCGCGAACTTTTTCCGCATCGTCGAGCAGGAGCAAGGCATTGCGGGCGCCGCGTTCCTTAAAGGAGCCTGTGCGCTGCAAGAGATCGAGTTTGCAAAAGACTTGGCAACCAGTGAGATCCGAAAGTGGGATGCTCGGTGGGCAGGGAGAGCGATAGATGCCGGAGGCAATCCGTGCGTGGGCAGCGTGCACATCGCTGAGAGAAACGGTTGTCATCGGGAAGGCTCCGTAACCCGCTGCGGTTGGTGAAACGATCGCACGTCGATCCATTCCATACCGGCGCTTGTGGCGGCGGCAATGCCGAGATCGCTGTCTTCCCAGACAACGCACCGCTGGGGCCGCACCCCCAACCGCCGCGCCGCCTCCAGAAATGGATCGGGGTCGGGCTTGTGCCGGACGGTGTCTTCGCTGGCAACAATGGCCTGAAAACAGTCGGCAATGCCGCAGCGCGTGAGGATCTTCTGGCAGACGTTGGCGTAGCCGCCGGTGACAACGGCCATTGGAATACGGCCCCGGCAGCGGCGCACAACATCCACAACCGGGTCGATCGCTGCAACCCCTTCCAGCTGCGCTAAAAACGATTCCTCCTTCAGCTGAGCGGCGTGGTCGATATCAATTTCAATCCCCACTTCACGGGCCAGCGTAGCAATGATGGTTCGAGTGGGGCGACCGGCCAAGGCGTAGAAGCGGTCTTCGTCAAACGCGATCCCGTAGGCCGCTGTCACCTGCACCCAAGCTCGGTAGTGGGCCGGCATGGTGTCGGCCAGCGTGCCATCGCAGTCAAAGAGGATGGCGTCGTAAAGTTGCAAGTGCCACATGGTGGGGTGTTTCTCATTGCAGCGGTGGCAGGGCTTATCCGGCCGGAGCCAATTTTTTACCGCTGCTGTGAATCGGGCCGGCGGGGAACGTAACCTATGGTAAGTGTGGCGGAAAAACAGCCCCGTTTATAAAGCATCCCATGCAACTCCCAGCCATCGGCATTCGTGGCCGCTTATTTCTATTCGGCATCCTGCCTGCGATGCTGATTCTAACCGCTGTTCTCTCGATCAATTTCACGCGCATGCAGTCGCTTCTGCTGGCGTCCAGCGAAACCTCGCTGCTGGAACGCGTGAAGATGATCGCTGCCGACGTCAACGGCAGCACGCTGGAAGCTGTCACAACGGCCAAGGTGATGGCGCTTGCCGCCCGCAACGGTTTGTTTGGCAAGCGGTCTGAGTCGCTCGTCTTCGCGCAGAATGTGCTCGAAAATCATCCACAATTTTCGGGTGCCTATTACGGCTATGAACCCAACGCCGATGGGCTCGATGCCGAGGCAAAGAAAAATCTCGACCGAGTTCCCGCCGAGGCCTTGGGCAACGGCGGTCGGTTCATTCCCTATTACTTTCGTGATCGTGCCGATGGCACAAAGATTTCTCTCACCCCGCTGGTGCTGATGGAGGGCCTCTACTACGAAGGCTGCAAGCAGCGGTTTCTGGATCCGTTGCAAACCCACAAGGCGATGGTTACCGAGCCTTACTCATACCAAGGCACGCTGATGGTGGAGCAGACGTATCCGATTGAGATCAACGGTGTCTTTGTGGGCGTGGCGGGTGTTGATCGCTCGCTCGACGAGATGGCCATCGCTCTGCGTGCAATGAAAGAGCTGCAGCTGCAGGCCGGCTGGAATCTCGATATTTTTATTATCAGTCGTCTGGGTAAGGTGATCGCCAGCACGGTCACGACCGCAGAATTGTGTGCCCAAGATGTGAGGGACACTCCCTACGCGAAGATCTTTACTGATTGTTGCGCAGCATCGAGCAGCGCCAGTTTGAAACAGGCAATCGATCCCCTCAGCGGTCAGCCTTGTCTGTATGCGTCGGCGAAGGTTCCGACTGGATCGTGGACGGTTGTGATGCAGCTGCCGACAAGCGACATCATGCGTCGCGTGCAAAGACCGCTGGCGCTGTCTGCCGCGCTGGGTGTCGGCGGCATGCTGGGGGTGCTCGGCCTGATTGCCGGGCTGATCAATAGCCTGACGGGTCGCATTGCGCAGGCCGTGGCCGCCAGTCGTCGCGTGGCCGCGGGCGATCTCACCGGTGGCATCGACACCTCCGGTGGGGATGAAGCTGGGCAGTTGCTCCGCGATATTGGCAGCATGACGACGAGCCTGCGCAGCATTGTTTCGCAGGTGAAGCGGTCGAGCGTTGATTTGACTGCCACTGCCAAGCAACTCTCGACGGCGGGGCAGCAGCAGGAAAGTGCGATTGGCTCCCTGGGGGCCAGTACGAGCGAGGTGGCGGTGGCCAGTCGCCAGATTGCCGTCACCGGCAAGGAATTGCTCGGCACGATGAACGAGGTGGCCGAACTTGCAACTGAGACCGAGCAGGTTGCTGATGCAGGCCGAGAGAATCTGGCGAGTGTGGGCGAAACAATGACACAGCTGGAACAATCCACTGCCAATTTCTCGCAGCGGCTGGCACTCATTCGTCAGCGGGCCGAAGACATAAACATGGTGATCACCACGATCACGAAAGTGGCCGATCAAACAAACCTGCTCTCGATCAACGCGGCCATTGAGGCGGAAAAGGCGGGCGAGTATGGCCAGGGCTTTATTGTGGTGGCCCGCGAGATCCGTCGACTGGCCAATCAAACGGCCGTGGCCACGCTCGACATTGAGCGACTCGTTGAGCAAATGCAGCAGGCCGTGGGAGCGGGGGTAATGGAGATGGATCGGTTCTCGGCTGAAGTGAAAAC
>CAMBUD010000086.1 GCA_945871035.1 Planctomicrobium piriforme
ATGCGTGGGGAGCGACCGCGAGCGATAGCCGATCTGGACAAAGCGATTGAGATCGATCCTGAAGACGCGATTCCTCTCGTGCTGCGAGCGCGGATCCAACAACAGGCCGGCAACACCGAGCAAGCGGAAAGCGATCTACAAACCGTCCTGGAAAAACATCCCGAGCATCCGGCCGCACTGGAGCTACGCGGTCTGATTGCTGCCGAACGCGGCGACTACCCAGCAGCCATTCGCGACTTCCGAAAATTGGTCTCACAAAATAGCGATGATCCTCTGCTGGTTGGGCAGCTGGGGTTGCTCTATCTGGCCGCCAAGCAACCCCGCGAAGCCATCCGTCGATTTTCACGGGCACTGGAGCTAGACGACAAACAGTTTTTAAGTCGTCGTGGCAAAAGTGATGCGGAGATTTCGATTGGCGATCACAAAGCGGCATTGACCGATTTAGAACAAGCCCTCGAGCTGGAGCCGGATGATCCGGGCGTGCTCAACAATCTGGCCTGGCTGTTGGCAACCTCACCAAACGATGCCCTGCGCGATGGCGCGCGGGCGATTGAGCTCGCAACAAAAGCCTGCGAGGAGACCCAGTGGGAGGAAGCTCATATCATCAGCACGCTAGCGGCAGGCTACGCCGAGAAGGGGGACTTCACCAAAGCGTGTGAGTACAGCCAAAAGGCCGTCCTCACCGAGGCCACTGCAGACGGTAAAGTCCGCGGCAAAGAGGTGGCCGGCGATCAAGTGGAAGACGTTAAGCAGCAACTCAAGCGCGAACTGGCCAGTTATGAGGCGCAAAAACCGTGGCGTGAAAAACAGGTCCTCGAGGAGGCAACGGTCGCCAAGGCGGAGAGTTCTGGGGCAATCGAAGCTGTTGAAGAGGCTGAGGCTGAGGCTGCTGAAGAGGCTGAAGCCAGCGACGATTCGCCACCGGCGCGCAAGAAAAAAGCTCCCCGTCGTCCGTTTGATTGATGCCTGGCAGAGGGCCTGTTTAGCCCGGGTTTTTGGGCTGCAGTTTTTGCTCTGACAAGCGTTGCTGGCGGGCGTTTTCCAAGGCGTCGTGACGGATGGCAGCGCGGCGGGCCGCGGTGGTATTGCCGGCGCGTTGCCAAGCACGGATCGCTAGCGTTTGACCGCTCACGGCGATTTCCAAGCGGCCATCCGCTTCTGCCCGGAGGGCGAGATTCTCGGCCACGGTGGCGAAGGCTACGGCGCGGGCGGTGTCGAGACTCCGCAGCGGTATTTCCGTCAGCGATCGCAATTCCAATTCCAGCGCGTCAAACTCCCAGGTGGCACAGGCCAACGTGATCGCGCGTGTGATTGCCGCTGCATTTCCGGCCGTGGTCGCCAGCCGACGAGACTCCGCGAGCAATAGCCATTTGAGCCGGGGCTCTTCCTCGCTGATGGCGGCCGCAAAGAGTTCCTCCGCCGCCGCCATTGCCCCGGCAGTGGTTTCTGTATGCAAAAGAGGTTCGCGAAATCGAGCCTTTAATTCTTTTCTGGCTGCGACCAAATCGCGTTGCGAAGGGGGCATTTGCAGTGCGCTGCTCACGGGCATTTGCCGCATTGCCGGCCGTTGGCTCGGCGTCTGTTGCTCAGCGGGCCTCGGTTGCTCAGCGGGCCTCGGTGCGGGCGTCGGTTGCTCAGCGTGGGTTGGTGCAGTCATGCCAGCGACAAGGATTGCTAGCGACCAAGCCACTCGGCCGAGTCGTGCTTGCCGGCAACAGTCACGGGCAGAAGCCTTTTGCCCCTGCGAGGGCTCGTTCGATCCAGATACTTTCCGGCACGGCACACCCACGGCGAACGCTTCTCTTGGCTTTGTCGCCACGCTCGCTTCCCGACTGCCTCCAGCAGGAATCAGCGGCGTGGGTAGTAGTGCGACAGATTCATGTAGGTCGAGGCATGGCCGGTGGCACGAATTGATTCATCGATCTGGCGGGCGCTTGGGCTGCGTTGAATGGATTGCACTTGGTTTTGCAGTCCACCGATCTGCTTTGTTTGCTTGAGCAACTGCTGCTGCTGCCGCTCTTGTTGGAGTTGCGGTAAGACCTGCGTTTGATAAATATTTTGTTGGCCCATCGGATTGTCACTGATGTTCGCTAGCATGGAATAGGGACTGACCGACGGCCGACGGTAGATATTGGAAAACGGCAGTTGGCCGCCTGGCTGTTGAGCCATTGCCACGCCGGTTCCCATATCCATGGCTAGTGCCATAGCTAATGCCAGCGGTAACGCGAGGGCTGCGACGCAGCCGAAGCAGGGGGCCATCACCAACGGGACCAAGGCGGTGCGTTTCATAAAAAAATCTCTTCCGGGGGAAACCGGTCGTGCGATTACAAGAAGTATAGCAGCGGCCAGCGGACGTTGCGTTGCGATTAAAACTGGGGATTGAAGCCGAACGGCAAGCGGTTGTAGGTCTGGACCGTTTGGACACCGAGGAGAGCAAAGCCGAAGATTCTTTCGAATGGTTCGGTTACCTTGCCGACGACGCTGCCGAAGGCAATCATCGGATCCTGAGCGATAAACACCCGGTCGCCCGGCATGAGTTGGTAATTGGTGGCAGTCGAGCCGCCCTTCATGATTGCCACGATGTCGACCGGCAACACCTGGTCGCAGCCCACGCCCGATGGCGCCGGTCGAGCGACCCAAATATCTTTACTCGAGAGCCGGGACAGACCGTTTATGCCGGCCACTGCGTCGAGTACGGTTTCGTTTCCGGTAATCGGGAACCGTCCAACATTATCCCCAGAACCGGCACCCTCGGTAATGACGTAGTAGACCTTCGAGTTGTAGCTAAACACATCCACGCTCACCAGTGGCGCATCGAGGTGTTTGGAAAGCTGTTGCTCAATGGCCGCCTTGGCCTGCTCCAGCGTCTGACCGGTTACATAGACCGAGCCGTATGTGCCCAGATTGATCGTGCCGTCTGGGCCGACCAAGTGTTCGCCTGAGACCTGCTGCTGTCCGGCCGCTTGGGCCAGCGTCAGGGATACCTGCGGCTCACGAAGCGTCCGCTTCAGATGGCGAAACACGGCGTCCTGCGCTTCTTCTAACGATTGGCCTCCCACCATGACCTTGCCGTACGAAGGCCCTAGGTCGAGCATGCCGCCCGGCTCCACAACATAGAGTCCGTTGATTGGCTGTTCGAGCAGCGTGCCCTCAACAATCACTTGCAGCGTGTCAAACGATTGAATCCGAAACGGTGGCTTGGGCACCACCCGCAACGCATCGATGAGCAGAATGTCTGGGGGTTCAATGACGTACGGCGGCAGTGTGATTTTTGCCAGTTCCTTGGCAGGCATTTTTTCTGAATCGACCGGACACTTGGCATCCATCATGACTTGTTGTGTTGTTGATCGCTGCGGCCTGCCAAATGTTGAACAACCGCTGATGCCTGCCACCATGCCAAAGATTGCCAGGAGGCCGCCGAAGCGAAGCAGCGATTGCCCGACCCAGCGGGCTGCTACATTTGGGTTTTTTTCGACTCTGACCGCATCCATGGCAAACTCCTTACAAACTTTACAAACGCTCTTATTGTCATAATCGGCATACTTTGACGGAAAACTTTGCCCAATTTTCGACTGCCAATAACCCACTGGGCACGCCCGCGACAGGGCCCTGATTTCGGCGTAAACTTCTGGTTAGAAATGGTTCTGACGGCCGCTGGTGGGCCATGCTGGGCAGCGTCGCCCAGCATGGAGTTTGAAAACGGAGTTTGCGCAAAAGCCCTGCCATGCCGATTCTGCCCAAACAATGCGATATCTTTCCCGAGAATCTGCTCGCAGCTCCCGACCAACAACCCGGCAGTCTGGCTGCTGCTTGGGTGCCGGGGTCTATCGAGGCCGGCTGGATTGCCTTCTACACGCTCTCCCGTCGCGAAAAAGACCTGATGCGCAAACTGGCGGCGGCCACGATTCCATTTTATGCCCCTCTCATCAAACGACGCCTCCACTCTCCCGGCGGTCGCACACGACTGTCGTACGTCCCTCTCTTCCCAGGCTACGTTTTTGCAATCGTCAACGACGACCAACGCCGCACCGCTCTGGCCACCAACACGATCGCCCGCTGGATACCCATCGGAGCCGGATCGATGCTGGTGGACGACCTGCGTTCGATCAAGCGACTCATCGACAGCGATCAACCGCTGACGCCCGAAGCCCGACTCGATTCAGGCCATCTG
Source organism: Planctomicrobium piriforme (assembly GCA_945871035.1). Classification (GTDB taxonomy): domain Bacteria; phylum Planctomycetota; class Planctomycetia; order Pirellulales; family UBA1268; genus BAIKAL-G1-2R. Next base: position 4,172 of record CAMBUD010000086.1, read on the forward strand.
GTGCGTGTGCGATCAGGAGCGCTTTGCGGCATGGAGGGCACTGTTGTCAAGCGTCGCGGGGAAGAGCGGCTGGTCGTTGCCGTGCGTTTTTTGAACCAAGGCGTCTCTATGGAATTGGAGGACGTTGATCTGGAACGGCTTTGATCTGGAATGCCTTTGCTCTGGAATGGCTTTCGGATAGCGTGTTTGGCAGGGGCTTGTGCCCGCTTGGCTGCCGTTTACGGTGGTACCAGCCTGTTCAGAATGTTCCCTGTCGTGCAATTATGAACTTCTTCCTCCCCAATACGAAGGTGCCGTTTCGCCGCTTGAACCAAAAAGCGTTGCTGCTGCTCTTGGCGCATGGGCTGTTGTTTGCCATCGCGTTGTTCTTGGCATTCTTCACGCGCAATGAATTCGAACTCGCTTGGGACTGGCTGACGGTGTATGCCGTCAGCGTCAGCGGTGCGGTTGTGCTGAAGTCGATCATTTTCTACACGCTCGGTCACTGCCATGCCTCATGGCAAAGAGTTTCATTTGGCGATCTCACCGCCCTCATCTGGGCCGCTACGCTCTCCCTGCTTGTGCTGGCAGCGGTCAACGGAACATTTCTGTCGACCAACCGCATTCCCGGGATGAGTCGCGTGCGCAGCAGTGTTCTCTTGCTCGACTGGGCTGCGACGATCCTGCTTCTAGGCGGCATCCGCACGCTGTACCGCAGCCTGCGTGAAGAGTTGCGGCCGCTCTTCTCACGGCAGACGGCACGATCGGCGATCATTATTGGTGCCAATCAAACTGGCGAACTGATCGCTCGCAACTTGATGTCAACGTCTGTGAATCGCTACTACATCGTCGGCTTTCTGGACGATGATCCCGAATTGCACGGCAGCCGATTTGCTGGCCTTGCGGTGCTTGGTAGCATTGCGACAGCAGCCCAAGAGGTTGCCCGCTGCAACGTTGACGACGTGCTCGTGCAGTCGGGGGTTCTGGCTGGCAAGAAGTTTCGCCAGCTCTTCGACGAATGCACGGCAGCCGGCGCCACGGTGAAGGTGATTCCCGCTATCGATGAGCTCATCGGCAAGAAGTCGGATGCCAACTCTGTCGGCCTGCGTGCAGTGGAAATCAAGGATCTTCTCCGCCGCGAACCGATTCAACTCGACGATGCCGCGATTGCTGTTTTAGTGGAAGGCCGCACGGTGATGGTAACGGGAGCCGGCGGCTCGATCGGTTCTGAAATCTGTCGGCAAGTCCTGCAATTTTTGCCACGAAAACTACTGCTGGTCGAACGCGGGGAAAATGCGCTCTTTCTCATCGAACAAGAGTTGGCCAACGATCAATCGCGGCCACCGTTTGAGTCATTTCTCGCCGACATCAGCGACGAGCATCGCATGGAACAGATCCTGCGCGTCCATCGACCCGACATCATCTTTCATGCTGCCGCCCACAAGCATGTGCCTTTGATGGAATTCAATCCCGCCGAGGCAATCAAGAATAACTGCTTTGGCACCCGTCTCCTGGCCCAGATGGCCGACAGATGCAACGTGCGCGAGTTTGTCATGATTTCCACCGACAAGGCCGTCAACCCCACCAGCGTGATGGGCTGCTCGAAATTAATTACAGAGCGCTACGTGCAGGCGTTTGCCGAAGAGTCGAAAACAAAGTTCATCGTGGTGCGCTTTGGGAATGTGCTGGCCAGCAACGGGAGCGTTGTGCCAATTTTCCAAGAGCAAATCCGCCGTGGTGGCCCGATCACGATCACCGATCCGGCGATCGAACGCTATTTCATGACGATTCCCGAAGCCGCTCAACTGGTGCTGCAATCGGCGGCGATGGGATCCGGCGGTGAGATTTTTGTGCTCGACATGGGTGAAAGCGTGAAGATCGTCGACTTGGCCCACGATCTCATCGCCCTGTCCGGCCTCGCCGAAGAGGATATTGAAATTGTGTTTACCGGCCTGCGTCCCGGCGAAAAACTCTACGAAGAACTCTACTTTGACGAAGAGCGTCGCGTGGCTACCGTTCATCCCAAGGTGTTCTGCGCAATGCATCAATCCCACAACTTGCCCGAAATCGAAAAACTATTCGAGCAACTGAAAGAGGTGATTGATCAGCCACCGGAAATAGTGCGTGCCCGTCTCCGGGATCTGATCCCAGAGTATGGCCTTGAAAAGAAGTCGCAGCGAATGGTTCCGGGTGTGAAAAGAATGACTCCTGAGAGCAGCTTTTAAGGACGGCACAGATGCAAAAGAAAACTCTGTTTGTCATCCCTGAAGTGCATGCGGCCAGCGCTGCGGCTGCAACGAGCATTCGAGTGCCGTTTGTACGCCCGGCCTTGCCGTCTTATGCAGACTTGCAGCCAGCCTTTGAAAACATTCTGCGCAGCGGCCAACTGACGAAAGGGCCCTACATCGAGCAACTTGAGCAGCTGATTGCCAAGCGGCTAGGGGTTCGGCATGCCATTGCCGTTAGCAGTTGCACTGTTGGCCTGATGCTCGTCTACAAATCGCTCGACCTCGCGGCGGGAAGTTGCCGCAGTCGTAGCGGCGCTGCCGAAGGCTGCAGAGTGAGTGGCATCGAGCCGCTCTCGCGATTGGGCTCAGCCCGCAGCGGCAATCGCAACGAGCCGCTGGGGGAGGTCATCGTGCCAAGCTTTACCTTTCTCGCCGGTCCTGCTGCAATTGTCTGGAATAATCTGCGGCCTGTGTTCGTCGAAGTTGATCCCACCACCACCAACGTCCTGCCGCAGACGGTTGCCGCTGCCATCACGCCCCGCACAGTTGCTATTTCCGCCTGCCACAACTTTGGCAATCCCTGTGACGTGCCGTCACTGGAGGCAATCGCTGCCGAGCACAACCTGCCGCTGGTGATCGATGCCGCCCACGGCTTCGGTGCGAGCGTGCATGGCAAACCGGTCGGCGGCAACGCGACCGCGCAGGTCTTTAGCCTGTCGCCCACGAAGCTGCTGACGGCGGGAGAAGGGGGTATTATCTCGACCAACTGCGATTGCTTGGCCCACTTTGTGCGGCTGGGTCGGGAGTATGGCAACGACGGCTCCTACGATGCACTGTTCTCCGGCATCAATGGCCGCATGCCGGAATTGAGTGCGGCGACGGCGATCGCTTCGCTGGCGTTGCTCGATGGTGTGGTGGTTCGCCGCAATCAAATTGCTGCTCTCTACCGCAAGGAACTTGCGCACTTGCCCGGCATCACATTTGTGGAAACACCGTCGGAATCGCAGTCGAGCCAGAAAGATTTTTCGATCACGATCGATCCCACGCAATTTGGGATTTCTCGCGATGCGCTGCGACGCGAGATGGCTGCTCGGGGAATCGAGACACGGGCCTACTACGACCCCCCCTGCCATCGCCAAACGGCATTTGAACATTTTCACGACCGCACGCGATTGCTGCCCATCACCGACATGCTCAGCGCGCGGAGCCTGTCGTTGCCGATGGGTGTACACGTCGACGAGGCGGTGGTAGCCGATGTGTGCGAAACGATTGCCCACGTCAAGCAAACAACCTAACACCAGGTACCCGTACAGCCAGTTGCCCGTACAGAAAGAGCGGCGCTCGGACCGCAGTTGGATTGCTCAATGCTGCTTCTCTTCTGGTCTATTTGGTTTGCCACGGCCCTAGTTGCCTCGGCTGTTCTGACCCGACGCATGATCGCTTGGGCTGGCGCTTGCGGCATGATTGACACGCCAAACGCCCGCAGTAGCCACGCGCATCCCACGCCGCGCGGCGGCGGCCTGGCAATTGTTATTGTTGTGATCTTGGCGGCAACGCTGGCTGTCGTGCTTCATCCGGAATCGCTTTGGCCTGTGGTGGGCGTTGTGGTTGGGGCGTTGCTAGTGGCAGCCGTGAGTTGGATGGACGACATACGTTCGCTTAAGAATTCGATTCGTCTGACGGTCCATAGCATTGCTGCCATTGGGGCCACGGCACTGCTGGGGCCCGTCACGCAGGTTGAGCTGGGTTCATTGGCCACCATCGATTTGGGCCCGGCGGCTTGGCCACTCACCCTCCTCTGGATTGTCGGCCTGACCAATGCCTTCAACTTCATGGATGGCATCGACGGCATCGCGGGCGTGACGGCGGTCGCGGCAGGACTGGCGATCGCAGCGGCGGCGGGCTTTTTTCACGCGGCGGCAATCGCTGGAATCAGTGCTGCATTGGCGGCAGCAGCGCTGGGGTTTCTCACTTGTAATTGGCCGCCAGCAAAAATCTTCATGGGGGACGTGGGGAGTGCATTCTGCGGTTTTCTTTTAGCTGTGCTGCCACTGGCCGTGCCGGATCAGGTGCCACAAACTCTGCCCATCGCCGTGGTGGCACTCTGGCCGTTCATCTTTGACACCGCCTACACGATCGTTCGCCGTTTGCGCAAACGGGAAAACATCTTTGAGTCTCATCGCAGCCACCTCTACCAAAGGCTGACGATTGCCGGTTGGTCGCACCGGACTGTCTCGAGCCTCTATGGGTGCCTTGCGGCGCTGAGTGCGGGCGTGGCGGTGGTGCCGCTCTTCTATCCTGCCGCTCGAGCCACAGCCGATTGGGCTGGCCTGTCTGTGATTGTCATGGGTGCCGGATTGTTACTCGGTCTTGTCTTGGTTGCCGAGCGCAGCCAAGACAAACCCGTGCCTTCTCCCTCAACTGCTTCATCATTATGACTCCTCACGATCCAGCCACTGCGTTTGGCACACTGGGCTTTTACCCCACAATCCTCAAACGCATCGGCGATCTTTTGTTAGCCACTGTGCTGGTCGTGCTGCTGCTGCCGGTGATGGTTGCCACGTGGGTGGCCGTGCGCATCGTGCTCGGCAAACCGGTGCTCTACTGTGACCGGCGGGCTGGCAAGGCAGGCTCCCCCATTGCGATTGTTAAGTTTCGGTCGATGAGCACTGCCAGCGATCTCTCTGGCCGACCGCTCCCGGATGCTGAGCGACTGGGGAGATTTGGAAAATTTCTGCGCAGCACAAGCCTCGATGAACTGCCTCAACTCTT
>CAMBUD010000087.1 GCA_945871035.1 Planctomicrobium piriforme
TTGGCGCTCTTGGCCATGGGCTTTGTGGGCCCGGAAGTGCAGGGACCGGTGGCGGATTTAGGGCTCACGCTCGATCCCCGGGGCAACGTCTTGGCCGGCAGCGATTATCACACCAGCCGCAGTGGGGTCTTTGCTGCCGGTGACATGCGGCGCGGTCAGTCGCTTGTGGTGTGGGCGATTCACGAAGGCCGCGAGGCCGCGCGATCGATCGACCTTTGGCTGATGGGCCAGACCAACCTGCCGAGTGTTTCGGCTGGTGAGTTTGCGGTGCATGCGTAGCCAGACCATGCGCCGCCGCCGTGGCCTTAAGGCTCTGGCGTGGGAACCAAATCGACACTCAGGCCACCGGCATTATCGGCTAACTCGCCGGGCGGTTCGTTGACCTTGCAGTACAAGGTACTATCGGCCAGCGCGATGAACGAGCCACTGGCTCCCTCGGCCACCACCCTGAAGCCAGGCTGAGCGGTGTCACCGGTCGTCGGTTGAAACCACTGCGCAATCAGGAGTTTTCCCAGTGGTCGGCCCCGATACCAGCGCAGAGAAATACCCTCGGCCTCACTTTCCAGAACTGCAGCCGGCAGCACGTCTCGCGGCAGCGAGCCGATGCGGTAACGTCCCGTGGCCACAAAAGAAACCCGCGATCCCTCGGCCACCCGCCAGCCAGAATTTTGCCAGCCGCGATTGCCGGCCACGGCCATCGCCCGTTGCTGCGCCAGTGGCAGACCCGGCGACCAGTCGATGGCCGATCGCGAAAAGTCGTAGCCGTAGTCGATCTCAGCAGTGAAGGCAGCGAAATCACGTGCAGCCCGCGCAGCATCCCAGTCTGCACTGCCGGTGAGCCGGGTCGTGAATGTTTGGTCGAGCGGCCCACGTTCCAAGATCGCAAATGCTCGGGCATAATCTGGATGCCTAGCCAGCATCGCCACCGCCGCCCAACTGCCGGCGTAAGCGCCCAGATTGTGGTGGTCGGCAGAAGGTGTATTGAAAATATCGGCCAGCGCGGGTGCTCGATTGGCGACGTGCAAAGCGCGAATGGTTTCAATCCGTCCCAGCTGTTCCACATCGGCAGCCACAAACGGAATCGGCGTCGACTCAAACGCACCGTTGGCAGCGGACGGGCTTTGAGCAGCATCGCTGCGGCCGGCGACGATGCGATGCGTTGCCAGGTATTCGGCGATGCCCTCGGTGTACCACGGTGGCGTGTCGAGCGAACGCAGCGTCAGCGTGAAAGCGTGCACGCCCTCATGCAGCAGCAGGTGGCGACGGTAGGCGGGGCTGGATTGGTCCATCATCCAAAAGCGGTTTCGATCGCAAAAACCGTTGGCGAAGTCGGGGACCACAGCGGGCAGGAGGCCAGCGGTTCGAAAGCGTTCGCGATCAACGACCAAACAGCCAAATGCCTGCCACTGGGCATGCTTGGCCGGATCGAGATTGAAGTGCGCGCACCACTCCGTAAATGCTTGATCAAACAGCTGGGGCAGATGTTCGATCCCGTCACCCTCGCGCACCGCGCGATCGGTGGCCAGCGTGAGGTGCGTGCCTGCGAATACGCGAAGACCGGCACGCTTGGCCGAAGCGACAAGCGGGGCGATCGCAATTTCGTCAGCGGCTACCGGCACGCAGCGTAGAGCCCAGAGGATCAACATCAGAAGCCACGCCATGAGTGGGCAACACGGCAGCCATACATGCAGAAAACAGGGTCTCGGCGCATTGTTGTCGGGAGCGTTTTTCGTCATAAAAAAATCTCCGCTGGCTTTTGGCAGGCCACCCACTCGGGTGTGAAACTTTCACCCTCAAACAGGAGGCCTAGGCCATCCAGTTCACCCAGTCGGCAGGGCTGCGTCAAAGGGTAAGGTGTCGAGAATCGTAAGTCGACTGGTATCGGCCGGCATTCCGATCGTAGAGAGGCTAACAGCATGAGCGACAAGTGGTCCATGGATTCGCGAGGAGGCGGCAAACGTGCGGCAAGGATGCCAACAAGCCAGGCAAATGCATGCGCTTGTCTGTGGGGCCACGCTGTGGTGCGCTGCGGTTGTGGCGTCGGTAGCCTGGGCGGCCGGCGATCCAGCGGCTGTTCCTCTGAGTCCGTGGACAACCGGCGGTGCTCTACTTTCCACGGCAAAGCCTGGTGAACCAAATGCGAGTCCAACTGCCGCGGCTCCGGCCTCGGTAGCGGTGACGCAAGCGCATGCCCTGCCGGGAACGGTGATTCACGGCGGCACAATTCCACCGGGATGGGTGCCGCAGGCAGTGCCCTATCAGGCCATTGGACCCGATGGCCGATTCGTCACGATGCACTTTGCACCGACCTATGTGTTTACCTATCCGATCGGGCCGCCCGTGGTGGCTACTCCGGTTGCGCGACCGGCATCGCAGGTGAATCGCCGTCAGGCTTACGGGCAGGCGGGCGTTGCGCCGGGTTGGAACTATCAAACGCAAGGGGCCGGACCGCCGGCCTACGTTCTGCCACCGGCGCCTGTGCCCACAGTGGCCCGCTTCCAGCCGCAGCCGTTTCAGTTTGCACCCAATCCCAGTGCGCAAGCTATTCAGCCACCGCCCAGCCTGCCGCCAGCCACCGCCGCCGCACCGCCGCTGCCACTGGCCGTGGCGCCTGTCGTGTTAGCCTTGACGCCGCCGGTAGCTGCGCAGCCGGTGAGCAGTCTGCCGCTACAGCCAGCGCAGCGTTCGGCCAATTCGCATCTGTGGCGAGTGGTTGGCGTGCACGATGGCGATACAGTCACGTGTCTTGACGAATCCAACCAGCAGCAGAAGGTGCGACTGGCTGAGATCGACGCCCCCGAACTCGGTCAAGACTTTGGCAAAGTGTCACGCGATGCCTTGGCCGCAATGGTATTCGGCAAGACCGTTGAAATGGTCGATGACGGCAAGGATCGCTACGGCCGCTGGATTGGGCACCTGTTTGTCAACGGACAAGACGCCAATCGCCAGATGGTGGCCACCGGAAATGCCTGGCATTATGCCGCCTATTCCAAAGATCCTTCGCTTTCAACATTACAAGCGCAGGCCCAATCACAGCAACTGGGTCTCTGGGCCCAATCGAACGCCCAATCGAGTCCGCTGGCGCCTTGGGACTTCCGTAAGGCCGGCAAGAAATCGGCAACAGGCAGCTAAGGCTTTGTCCGACAGTTGCTCGGGATGCGTCTCACTCAGCCCTAATTTTTAGGCCTTCCAGTCGGCCGTCTTCAGCAGAACGGATACGAGCCTTGGCAGCGTAACCGCCGGTCCAGTTGTTGACCTTGATCAAGAGTTGATTCCAGCCCTCGTTGAGCGTGACTGCCACACGATCCTCTTCGGTAACCCCGCGGCCGGCGTTGACACCGTGGACGGGCTTGCCGTTCATAAACACCTTGACGCCGTCGTCGGTACCGACGAAGACAAGCGCGGGTTGAGGCTTAGGTGAAAACACGTCGCACTTAAGATACGCAACGCGAGCATCACCGGTGAACCCTTTGTACCGGTCAAATTCCACCATCCAAGGCACCGTCGAATCCTCGCGCAGTGGAACAAACGGAATCCACGTTGCCGGCTCTTCTTTTTCAGGTGCAAAAGCAACGTCAAAGAGCTCTGCCCCCGACTTGCCATCGACAGTGTATGGCCCGGATATTTTCCAATCCTCGATGTATCCCACAATATCATTCCAGTCATACTTGGCCCGCGTGACAGCGCCGATCTGACGGCCATCGACAAAAAAAGCACTATTGAGCACGAAGGTTTTTTCGAAGACAAGTGGCTCCTTGTACAACAGCGACTCGGGCGTTGGCTCAGAATCGTCTGTTGTGTAACGAATCTCACCGCCGGACAGCCCGGCGCACGACAGGATGACCTTGAGCTGGCCGCCGAATATCTGGCGACAGGTGAGGAAGTGTTGCAGCCGAATAACGCGGCCGCCTGCCACGCCTTCGGTCTCCATTTTTACAGGCATAGCCAAGCGATCAACCCGGCTACGATTGGCTTCCATCCGTCGTTGGAGATCGGCGTTATCCAGTTTGCTGTCCGGGCCCCAGGTGCGCTCTGAACGCCGTTGATTTTGGGCCCAGCCATTGGCTACGCAGACAGCGCTCATTTGCCACATCATCGAACTGGCACCTAAAACCCGGTCGCTGCGCGAGAGGCGAGATCCATTGCAAACGTACATATTCCAATCGTGCTCCTCCGTCCACGGAACTGTAATCGTCGTCCAGCCCTGCTGCTGATACTGCTGGGCAACGGCGTGTGGATACCAGATCATCGGAATGATGTCGTTCTTCAGTCGGGAGTCGTTGGGAAAATTCTCATAGGCGATCGTTAGCTTGCCGTACTTGCGGCAGATGTCTGCCATGCGCTTCATGTGCACGACATAAATCTCATTGCCATTGCGCACCGATTGGGCATCGTTGGGGATCGCGTGACGACGTTTGTAGACCTCGGCCCACGGACCGGCGCCGGTGCCATTGTTGGCCTCATCGCAACCGATGCAAAAGTAGGGAGCACTCTTAAAAATCTTGCACATTTCGCCGACGACCGTGTCCAGCCCGAGATACAGTTCCTCGCTGGCCATATCCATGCAGCCTGGCCCGTCGAATAAGTCTCGATACGGTCGCCCCATGGCTTGGTGATGCCCCGGTGTTTCGAGCTCCGGAACGATGCCGACGCCCCGTGCTGCCGCAAAGGCCTCTAGTTCCTCTAGCTCCTCCCACGTCCAAACCTTAGGTGGAACGCCCTCGCAACACGAACCATTCCCTGTGCCCATCCGCGGAAAGGCTTTTGAAGGCATGCTGTAACCTTGGTCGTCGCCAACGTGCAATTGAATGTAGCGGACCTTAAAATAGCGGCAGCATTCGACAAGCGCCTGGAGCGTACTCACAGGAATCCACTGCCGGCCACAATCGACCATCGTTCCACTGTAGTCGGCATGCGGCCAATCTTTGATCGTCATCTGCGGCAGGCTAAAGGCACCGTCTTTGGCCACGATGCTCTGCAGGATGGTTGCAGTGCCTTCGCACACAGCGCGGGTGTCCCAGCCGGCCACAACGGCTTTATCTGTGATGGAAATCGTGTGGGCCATATCTTGAGTTCGACCAATCTGTAGATTGCTCGGCGCCAGAATGGATTCGTCGGCACGGATCGCGGCATCGATTTTTAGAACAACGTCGCCAGGCTTAGGGTCCAGCTTGACGGTTTCTAGCTTCCAGCCCGTCAGCAGCCAAAGCTCTTGTGCGAGGACGGCGGCATGCGTTTCAAGCTGAGGATCCATGACAACGATGCGAGACTGAGCCGTCAGCGGCATCTGTCCCTGGCCCATCTTGATCGACTTGGGCGTGGGCACGATCGGAGGCGTGGCAACTCCATCGGCGGCTACAGCCACCAGCCCGCTAAAACCATACAGCAATCCCAACACCCACATCCTCAGCTGACTATTCATTTTCGCCTCCAACTTGATAAGAACTAGTGTGTTATGTGTGCACCGTGGCAACGCTCAACAAACAGATTTCACTCGGCCTTTACGCGCTGGCCTTCGAGCCGTCCGCCGGCGGCATTCTGGAGCTTCGCCCAAGCTTCCCAGCCACCATCGCCATTGGTCACTTTAATTTGCAGTTTGTTCCAACCCTCTTTCAGTGAGACGTCAATGACTTCTCCCTGAAAAGCTGGCCGAACAACGTTGGCCTCGTGCACCACCTTGCCATTCAAAAATATCTTTGCTCCGTCGTCGCTCCCGACGAGCAGTTTTGCCGCCTGTGCTTTCGGTGAATAGATTTGCGTTTTCATATAGGCCACACGGTCGTTGCCAGCGAATCCGGCAATTTCTGCAAATTTCACTGACCCTCCCGAAAAGGGCTTCCATTCGGCATCCCCGCTCACCTCTGGCTCAAACCGTTCATCGAATAGCTCGTTTGCCTTCTTGCCGGCGACAGAATACGGCCCGGCAATTTGCCATTTTGCCAACGATCCATCGTTGTCGAGTCGGGCAAATTGGGCTCGTGCCACTGCCCCAACCTGACGGCCATTTTTAAAGAGCGCTGCCTGAACAGTTGTCGTGGCATCGATCTCCAAAGGGGAGGAGTAAACGGTCGATTGCAGCGATGGCTCCGATCCGTCCAGCGTGTAGCGAATCTCGCCGGTGTCCTTGGCGACAGCGGCCGGCGGATTCCCCGCCGACAGGCTGACCAGCACATCACCGCTAAAAAACTGATTGCCGATGACCGGCCAGCCCGGGTAGGCGATGGCGCTGGCGGTTATGCGAACTGGAAAGAGCAGGGAGAGCAGCTTTGCTCGTGAGGCAGCCAGCCCTTTGTCGTGAGCCTCTGCATCGACGACCGCCAAAGGCGACCATGTGCCTTGCATATGATCGCCCAAGCTTTGAATGTATCCCTCAGTATTTGAACCATTGAGATTGCCACCCAAGAAGTTACTGACAACAGCCGCCGCACTCATCTGCCACATGGTGACTGCGCCCCCCAAAACCTTGCTGCTAGCGGCATCGAGCTTGCAGCCATTGCACAGATAGATATTCCATTTCTTGAGCGCATCGCCCCGATCCCAAGGCACGGTGATCGTGGTGTAACCCTGCTTCTGTAATTCCTCAGATGTGGGCCAAGGAAACCAGCACATCGGGATGATTTCCGACCGCAATTCTTCCGGCAGAACGCGCGGTCGGCCTTCGGACGGCACGGCCACGCCTTCCCAAGCGAGCGTCATTTTTCCGCGTTTGCGAATCGACTCATTGGTTCGCTTAACGTGCTGCACAAAGACATCTTCCACGCTTTTCAGACCGTGCTTTTGGAGGTAATCCTTGCATGCCTGCTGCTCTTCGAGTTCATAAAAATAAAGATCTTCGCAGCCCATGTGGAAGTAGGGCGAACTCTTGAACAGATCGCACACCTCACCGATGAGCGTATCGAGAGACTGATACATGCCGTCGTTGATGATGTTCAAAACCTTCGGCCCGGCGAACAGTTCGGGCATGGATCGACACATCGCCTCGCTGTGATTGGGCATCGCCAATTCAGGCACGAGTGTCACGCCACGGGCATCGGCATAGGCGACTAAATCTTGCAATTCTTGGAGTTTATAAACAACAGGCACAACTCCGTCGTGCAGGGCGACATTTTTTGAGCCCAGCTTCGGAAACGCTGTGGACGGAAATGTAAACGCCTCGTTGTCGGAGAGGTGCAGTTGACAGTAACGAATTTTCCAGAGCCGGCAGGCCTCTACCACAGCCTGCAAAACATCGATCGGGATCCGCTGCCTCGCAACGTCCACCAGCGTGCCGGTGTAGTCGCACGAGGGCCAATCCTTGATGGTGAGACACGGGAAAAACCAAGCCCCATCCTTGCTGTCCAGAGCCTGCAACAACGTGGCGGTGCCTTCGCAGGCCGCGCGATAATCCCACCCCTCAACGATCGCTGTTTTGGCGATCACAATTGTGTGGGCAAAATCTTTGCAGCGTGCCACAGCCGGCTTCCCGCCCTCTTTTTTGAGAGCTAAAATATCTTCGTCAGCCCGGATCGCAGGATTGATTCGCAGCACGATGTCTCCGTCTGCCGGGGGCTGCGCCAGATTATTGGCAGAGAGTTTTAATCCAGTCAGCACCTCAATCTCTTCAGCGAGAATACCGGCCAACGGTTGCAGCGATGGATCTTGCACAATGATCCGAGACGTTACAGTCAAAGGCATTTGGCCGTCAGTAAGCTGGAGCGATTTTGGGATTGGAAGAAGTTGTGGTGGATTGGCAAATGCCACGAAACCACACGCGGCTTGAATCCCCAGCGCCAGCACAGCACATGCCGTACGGCCGAGCATAAAAGAGCGAAACCCGGTGGCCCTAAGAATCCGTGCAAATAATCCCTGCATGCTGCCTCCTCTGCTGCTTTCTGTGCTGACGATCACTGGACTAATGCTTGCCTTGCGAATGGATCGGCTCCTCAATGAACGAGCGGAACAACAAGTGGAACGAGCGTTTTATGCGAGAGTTCTAAAAGTCTAAGAGTTCGACTTGGCTCACCCACATGATGTTGGGGCGATCGGGATGACCGCCGCCGATCGGTTGCACGATTCGCACAAACCGAAAGGGCTCGTTTGGCAGTTGGTGGCTCGAGACAATCGACTGGTTGCCCTTTACGTCCGCAGCGGTCTTCCAGGTGCCCGTGGCGGCGTTCTTAGTCTGGATAGTGTAGTTCTGCGAAATCCACCAGCGGCCGTTGTTGGCGTTGTGAATATCAAACGCCCAGGTGATCTGAAAGCGACCGCCCGTTCTCGGCTGGCTCAGGTGCATTTCGATGCCGTGCACCTCTTCCTCTTCGGCTGAGGCCCAACAGGACATCTGCCAGTTCAGCTCTTTGCGATTTTTGATGCCATCCACGACGGGATTGAGTGCATATTCAAAGAAACTCGGCGTGGCAATCATTTTTGATTTGGCAGGCAAACCATTGGCATCGATCTCGAGCACGATCTCAGTGTTGGAGTCCAGCGTCAGATCAGCAGAGGTGTCCACGGCGGTAGCGTCGGCCGCCGACACATTCGTGATTCCAGCGTTACCGAAAACAGCCAGTAAGACACAAGCGCCTCGAAAAGAGCCCAGAAAGGATCCCGGCAGAACGCTTGAAGCCCGGCTTACAATGTTTAAAACCATGAACCTCTTTCCAAAAACTCTTGCTAGAAGCAGATCGTAAATCTCAGTTGGTTGTTAGCAACAGAGATATAAAAAGCTAACAAGCAACACCTTATCCTCCCACAAGGACACCGTCAACCAGCGAGCGTATTGGGTGCGAGTATCAACCGTCGCTGGCGAGATCTTCACTTGGGGGCAGGTGATGGGCTTAAGTCAATGCTTAAGTCAATGCTTAGATTGGGCAGCGATCGCTTGAGTTTTTGCACCGCCGCAGGGCTGAGAGCGCAACCATTCAAACCGATCCATTCCAGAGCGGAACAACTTTTGAGTGCCATCAGGCCGGTGTCGGTGACAAGCGTGCGAGACAGATCGATCGATCGCAGTTGGGGCATGGCGGCCAAGCATGCAACAGCAGCATCACCGACTGGCGTGTCGGCAAGCCCTAAAACAGCCAGCTTTTCAAGCGATTGAAGATGCCGAACACCACGATCGGTGATCCTCGTTTGGCAGGCGTG
>CAMBUD010000088.1 GCA_945871035.1 Planctomicrobium piriforme
CAACAAGATCCTCAAAGAGCGGGCGAAGGGACTCGAACCCTCGACATCCAGCTTGGGAAGCTAGCGCTCTACCAACTGAGCTACGCCCGCAGAAAACGTGAGTTTAGCAGATTTTTAGTGAGGAACTGCCCCGTGGAATTTATTCAACATCCCCAAAAACATTGGCAGAACGACCCAAGAGCAAATCGGGGCAAAGATCTGGGCCAAAGAAAATCCAAAAAACGCTACGATGAGGGGCCTGTGCGTTCAAGCAATCGGCCGCGAACGCGAAAGCTCTATCGGAGACCGGTGCCATGAAGCATTCCCATCCAGATTCTCCGGCAGCGGTTGCAGCAAAAAAGGGTTGCCTGCCCAAGCCTGCGATGACCGTTTGGTCGGGGGTGGCTGTGAGCCTGCTGGCTGTGATCCTCTTGGTTGTGGGTTTGGGGGTCGGCAGTTTGCCGTGGCTGTGTTCCAACCCAGCACTCCTTTCGGGTCTGATAGCCCGCGCCGTGCCGGGCTTGCTGGCCGACGTCTCGATTGGCTCGGCACGCATTGGTTGGGCAGGGCCGATTCTGCTCAGCGAAGTGCGCATTGTGCCGCGCTCGGGCGGACAGCCACCGGTGTCTATCAAACGCATCGAAGGGAGCCACGGGTTGGCCGGGATGCTTTTGTCGCTGGGAGATCTGGGCCGATTGCGACTGGAAGGCTTGGAGGTGAATGTTGCGTTTGATGCCAATCGCCAGTCGAATCTGCAGCCATTATTTTTACCCGTCAGCGCAGCGCCGACAGCGGAAAAGACGGGCATCGTTTCAGCGCCGCAGCAGAAGCAGAGCCCCGTCCATTTGCAGTTGGCCATCGACGATGCAATTGTGCGCATTTCGGGGCCGTGGTCGCCCAAAACGTGGGTCAGTGATCCGATCGATGTGCGCGCGTCGCTCGCACCGTCAGAGCATGGACCATACAGCGAATGGTCGATCGAGCCAGTGCAACTCCTCAAAGAAGCCAGCCTCGAAGCCAGCGTTGCGCAGGGCGTGCTGGTCTACATCGCGCCGGTGATGGCCGAAGCCACACGCACAGCCGGTCGCTTCTCGCTGCGAATCGACGAAGCGATCTTGCCGGTTGGCCATCCGATTTCAGGAACCCTTTCCGGCGTGCTGGCCATGCATGCAGTCGATTTGGGACCGGGGCCGCTGGTCAAAAACATCATCACCGCACTGCCCGGCAAGCTGCAATTGCCCGAATCGATTCGAATTGCCGATGAATCAATTGTGGCATTCCGACTCGCAGAGCAACGCATCTGGCATAAAGGGCTGACGTTTGGTGTGCCCCTGGCCAAGAGCGAACAGCGACTCGACGTGCATTCCAGTGGATCGGTGGGCGTGCTCGACCGGTCGATCGATGTCAAATTGACGTTGCCAATCCCTCTCGATCTACCGCCAGATCGGCCCCTGCTAGCGGCGCTGGCAGGCAAGACGTTTACGATCAGCATCGGCGGTCTGCTCGGTGAACCAAAAGTGAATTTTGAAGACACGCTGCGGGCCACCGCTGGCACAGTGGTAGCAGATGTGATCGATCGGCTGCGCGCTCCCGACCGCCTCCAGCCACCCGACGCGGTGCCGCCACTAGACCAACCTCCAGCCACCCCTGCCGATAGCCCGACGGCAAAGGAAAAAACTGGCCCGACGACCGACGCGATCATCGATCTGGTGGGAGGGGTTTTCGATGAGGTTGTCAAACGTCGGGCAGAAAAACAGACCCAACGACAGGCAGCAGAGACCGCAAACCCGCAGCCAGCACCGCCGCCGCGACGCGGTCGACTGCTGAAAAAGCTCGCCTCACCACCGGCCGATCAGCCGCCGCAGCCATAGGTTGGCCAGCCTCCAGCCTCCAGCGGCCATTCGTGCAACCGCGAGCGATAAGGTGCGACCGCTGGGGGAGTATCGGGGAAGTATCGGGGGAGAGTCGGGGGAGAGTCGGCCGGAATTGCTCTTGCCATGCCCACGGCCTCTGGTGATCTTTGGGGAGAGAGTTTTCCCACAACCCCCGCACGGCTTGCCATGGCAGCACCCCGTTCTATTGTAATAGTCAAGCTTTCCTCGATCGGCGATGTGCTCGCCGGCGTGCCGACGGCCGTTGCGCTCAAGCGGGCTTTTCCTCTCGCGCAGATCGGCTGGGTCGTGGAGGGCCGCGCCGGGGATGTGCTCTCGGGACATCCGGCGATCGACCATCTTTTTCGTCTCCGCCGCGGCTGGCTCAAATCCTTCAGCGCTGTGCGATCGCTGCGCCGGCAGTTACTGGACTTCAAGCCCGATGCCACCCTTGATTTGCAGGGACTTCTCAAAAGCGCAATCCCCACTTGGCTTTCAGGTGCGCCGATTCGAATTGGCCACACCCCGCCTGAATCGCGGGAGAGAGCGTGGTTGGCGTACACGCATCCCGTGCAGTCCACCTCCGATCATGTCGTTGAACGCAACTGCGACTTGCTCCAGCCGCTGGGCATCCACGAGGCAGCCCCAGCCTTTGACATGCCGCGGTGGCCGGTGAGCCGCGGCCGCATGCAGGAGTGGCTGGCCTCACTGCGGCTGCCCAGGCCACCGGCGATTATCAACACCGGCGCCGGCTGGCCGTCCAGAATCTGGCCCACCGCACGGTTCATTGAAGTGGCCCAAGCCCTGCATCAGCAGCATGGCTTGCAATCGATCATCGTCTGGGGAGGTCAGCAAGAACGCGAGACGGCCACGCAGATCGTGACCGGCGCCGGTAGCGCCGCGATCATGGCCCCGCCAACCACTCTGCAAGATCTGGGCGAACTCTCCCGCCTGGCCCACCTTTTTATTTCCAGCGACACCGGCCCGCTGCATCTAGCGGCGGCCGTCGGCACGCCGTGCATTGGGCTTTCCGGGCCGATCCCAGCCAAACGCTCGGGCCCTTACGGTGCGATGCACAGGACGGTCGAACCTCCCGAAGCGCTGCGACCAGAATGGAAAAATCGCAAAACAGATAGGCAATCGATGGCGGGCATCGACAAAGAGTCTGTGCTGGCAGCAGCGGCCGATATTTTATTGCGAACACAAGCGGCCTAGCAGACAGTGCAACAGTGTCTACCGCGGTAAGCCGTGTCTACCGCGGCAGGCTGTGTCTGCCGCCGCTATACTGTGAATCGCCCATCCGGGGCATCCAGTTTTCACAGGTACCGCCGCATGTCCAAGAGGATGCCAGCTAAACCATCGTCGCGGCCGCCCGCCAATCCTTTTTATGCCGTACTCGGCTTGGTGGGTTTTCTGTTTGCGATTACGGCCACGAGCTATTGTGTGTTTGTGCTGCGTGCCATTCGGCCCGAGAGTGCAAACGCAGTCGGGCCCCATGCGTTTGAGATTCTGATGAACCGTTATGGGTCGCTGCTTTTGTTTGCCCAACTGGCCGTGCTGGCCGTGGCCACAATTGGTGCGGTGGCAGTCGATCATTTTGCCGGCCAGAGCAGGCGTCACCAACGCACTGCCAGTCAGGTTGGTGCTGCGCAGCCCGACGGCCAGCCGACGGTTGCCACTTCCACAAAAACGTTGGAGGCATAGCAGCGGTGAGTGCAGCGGTCTCCCAACAGATCGATCGTTTGCGCGCGGAAATCCGACGCCACGACCGAAAGTATTACGTGGAGTCGCTGCCGGAGATCAGCGACCGCGACTACGATCACCTGCTCCAGAGTCTGCAAACCTTAGAGGAGCAGCATCCCGAGCTCATTACCCCAGACAGCCCGACGCAACGCGTCGGCGGGGAGCCGATGAGCCAGCTCATACCGGCCAAGCAGCGGTCGCCCATGCTGTCGATCGAAAATACGTACAGCCCAAGCGACCTCACGGCCTGGGGCCAGCGGGTGGAAAAGCTGCTCGTTAGCGAGCAGGGTCGAGAGAAAATCGACTGGGTGCTGGAGCTGAAGATTGACGGCGTGGCCGTGTCGCTGACCTACGAAAGCGGCCTGCTTGTGCGCGGTGCCACACGAGGCAATGGCCTTGTGGGCGACAACATCACCCACAATGTCCGCACCATACACGGGGTGCCGCTGCGACTCCTGCTCGCTCAGCCACCGCAGTTGATTGAGGTGCGGGGCGAAGTCTACATGACCAATTCCGATCTGGTTGCGCTCAATCAAGAGCAAACAAAAAACGGGCTGGCACCCTTTGCAAATACTCGCAACGTGGCGGCGGGCAGCGTGCGACTCCTCGACCCAGCTCTCTGTGCCGAGCGGCCGCTAAGATTTTTCTGTCATGGGGTCGGTGATTCGCAGGGGCTAGCAGCGGTGTCGCAGAGCCAACTGTTGGCGTTGGCTCAGCAAGCAGGCCTGCCCGTCGCGCCCCGCACGCAAGTCTTCAGCACGCTCGACGCGCTCATCGACTATGGCACGGAACTGATCGAGGAGCTCCACGATCTCGATTTTGAAGTGGACGGCTTCGTCGTCAAGGTCGATCGCTTCGATCAGCAGCAGCGACTCGGCAGCACAGCCAAGAGCCCGCGGTTCGCGATCGCTTGGAAGTTTGAGAAGTTTGAGGCAACAACCAAGCTGGTGGGCATTCGCGTGCAGGTGGGGCGCGGTGGCACCGTCACACCAGTTGCTGATTTGGAGCCTGTCGAATTGGCGGGCACGATTGTCAAGCGGGCCAGTCTGCATAACGCCGATGAGGTGGCGCGAAAGGACGTACGGATCGGCGACATTCTTGTCGTTGAAAAGGCCGGTAAGGTGATCCCACACGTGGTGCGAGTGGAAAAGCATCTCCGCACTCAGCCATCGGAGCCGTGGTTGCCGCCGAGATATTGTCCGGAGTGCCAGACGCCGCTGCTGCGCGATCCGCAAGGCCCATTCATTCGCTGTCCGGATGTAGACTGCCCGGCGCGCCGCCGCGAACGGTTGAAATTTTTTGCCTCCCGCGGGGCGATGGATATTGAGGGTCTCGGCGACAAGCTCGTCGAACAACTCATCGCCACAGGATTGGTGCGAGACTGTGGGAATCTCTACGGCCTCACCGTCGAGCAGCTAGCGCCGCTGGAACGGATGGGGAAAAAATCGGCGCACAGTCTTGTGGAAGAGATTGCTAACAGCCGCACGCGTGGACTCGCGCGCCTGCTCAACGCTCTGGGCATTCGCCACGTGGGGCCGCGGGTGGCCGCCCTGTTGAGCGATCGTTTTCCGGAGATCGAGCAACTCTGTGCGGCTTCGGTCGAGGCTTTGGCCGCGGTGCAAGAGATTGGGCCGGCCATTGCAGACAGCGTGCACCAATGGCTGGCAAGCGCGCATGGAAAACGGATCATCCAAGAGCTGCGTGCTGCTGGTGTCAGGCTGGCAGCACTGCCAACCACCACCCCGGCTGGCGGCACGCTGGCAGGTAAGACATTCGTCATCACCGGCACGCTGA
The DNA here is from genome assembly GCA_945871035.1 of Planctomicrobium piriforme. Taxonomy (GTDB): domain Bacteria; phylum Planctomycetota; class Planctomycetia; order Pirellulales; family UBA1268; genus BAIKAL-G1-2R. The sequence goes on from CAMBUD010000088.1 coordinate 5,388, forward strand.
CGGGCTGCTCTCGGCCCGAGGCGGAGGAGAAAATTCGTCAGGCCGGTGGGCGTGCGGCCGCGAGCGTGTCTAAAAAAACCGATTATGTCGTGGCCGGCGTTCAGGCCGGCAGCAAGCTGGCAGCCGCGCGAAAGCTCGGCCTCAAGATCCTTGACGAGAATCAATTTTTCGATTTGCTCACCGGCGTTCAAGGTTTGCCAACGGAAACGCAAACGGAACCGCAAAGGTTGCCATGATCAGTCCCCAGAGCGGCTCGCCGGCCAGCACGCCGATGAGTGGCCAAGCGATCAGGCCGGTCAAGGCGAGCGGGCGTTGTGTCGGGGTCAACCAGATGCCGATGGCAAAGAGGATTTCAAATGCGGTGATCGAGTGGGTGAGCGCATTCATGAGATAGGTCGACTGTGCAAGCCAACTGCTCAGGTCGATCAATCGCGAATCACCGCGCGCAGTCAACCACCACGCGGCTGAGCCATCCCACCAGACATCGGCCTTGAGTTGTGCCAAAAGCGCGGCGATCGTAATGGCCGAGGCGTGTACTTGCAGGAGCCCCAGCGCAATGCGGGTTCGCGTGAGACGCGTTGCAGCGGGCTTGCCCGCTCGATTGGCCAGCAGCCGATCGAGTGAAAAGTGTTGGCCAGCCGGGCCGATAGCAACGCACCACAGCAGCACCGCTAGGCAGTCGTCGGCTGGCCCCACAAGCATCGGCCCACGGTGCAGCAGCGAAGCCCAAAGCAGGGCGGCCAGAACGGCGACTAGCGGCGTGCAAAGCCCCAAGAGCAGCAGACCAAAGACGACGCCCAAGGCCCAAAAAAGAGCCTGCAGCGCGGCCGCCGTTGTGGCACAGTCAAAGAGCGACAAGCCCAGGGGCGATCGCCACTGTGAAACGGTCTCAGACGGGAGCACGCCTTGCGGGCCAAACCAGGTCTGCAGATCGTTGGCATAACTCCACCACAGCATGAGCGCCAGTCCTGCCGTGAGCATGCGCACCAGGTCCAGCGGTCGGCTGTCAGCGGGGCAGAACCAAAACCGCAGCCACACCGCACCCAGGCGCGAGTCTGCTGGCTGGTTTGGTAAAAGGCTGTTCATGGATTGTCCTGCTGGGGCACCAGCGGGGCCAGCGCACCGCGGGCCTCCTTCTTGATCAGTTGCACTTCACCGCCAACGCTGCGAATACGCGCCGCGTAGACTTCAGCGGGTGCGATCACGGTGGCGGCGGATCGTTCTGGCAGCGGTTGCTGCAGCACGCGCAGCGACACATCTTTTGTTCCCAGATCATCAAACAGCCCCGCCCCAATCGCGGCCGGCAGCAGTCCCTCACGATCCGCATCGTCAATGCCTGTGACAATGGCCCGCGCCAATCGCCGCCACCGCATGGCCCGTTCACCGCTGATGTTGTCTGGAAAAAGGATGATCCCGGCACCAGAATCTCCAGTGCGATGCACCTCGATCACGTGGTCGGCATCGGCAGGCAGACCAGAGGTGAGTCGATAATGGAAGCCCACATCCAGCCACAGCGGCACCAGCCACGGTGAAAAAATCCGCCCCTTGATCCTATCCAACAGCGCCGATGAACCACTGCCTGAATGGGTGGCAATCGTTAAGACGAGTCCTAGTATGTACGCCGCCAGAGCAATGGTGATGCAGGCAGAGACAATCTCGGAAGGTTTTTTTTCACAGTCTATTGGCAGCGGTTGCGAAGTGGATGTGAATGGCAGACGGGGCATAACGGACCAGACTCATTGCGAGGGGATCGTGAACAGCGGATCAAAAAAACCAGCGACCGCCGACGAGTACACGCGGAGCAGCAGGCCTTCGTTTTGGATGCTAGTCTGCCGTGCCGGTGCATCAATCTCCAGAGCGGTTTATAATCGTCTTTCACTTGGCATGGGTTGCTCGCGTTGACACGCCGGCAAAACAGCGATAGGTTTCAACAGTTGTTTGAAACGATTGAAGGCCCGCCGCAATCCATAACCGCGGGGGATTAGCTCAATTGGGAGAGCGTCTGGCTGGCAGCCAGAAGGTCAGGGGTTCAAATCCCCTATCCTCCACTTTTGCTGCGGGCCTTCTTTTTTTTACCTGCTCATGACCGGCTCATGACCTGCCCGAGCCGCCCATGATCCGCTAATGATCCGCCCATGATCCGCCCAGACGCTCCCCGCTGCGCTCTGCAAGGAACCGCTGCACAGGCGGGTTCGATCAACAGTGAACGGGCGTGGCTCAATGGCCAATTTATTCTGCGGCAGTCGCTCTGCCTGCCGGTTGGCGATGCAGGGTTTGTGCTGGGTGCCACGGTGAGCGAACAACTGCGCACGTTTAACGGCCGGCTGTTTCTACCCGAGTTGCACGGGAAACGTCTGGCCGACTCGCTAGCAATCGTCGGCATTGTTCCGACCGAATCGATTGAGTCTCTTTTTCAGGCCGCCGCAGAATTGGCCACCCACAATCATGCTTTGAGCACACAGGCTTTGGATGCAGCAGGCCTACACGCGCAGGCCGGGGGCGATCTGGGGCTCGTGATTTTTTTGACGCCGGGCAATCAGCCGGCACAGCACGCAGGCCGCGGCAGCGCACCTTTTGTGGCCATACACACTTTTCCACTGGCGTTTAGTATCTGGGCACGAGCCTACACAACCGGCCTGCCGCTGCGCAGCGTAGGAGTGCGACAGGTTCCCGAAGCATGCTGGCCGCTGCAAGCGAAAGTGCGCAGTCGGCTCCATTATTTTTTGGCTGACCGCGAGGCCAATGCAGCAGAGCAGGGGGCTCGTGCCGTGGTCTGCCACAGCGACGGTCGCATCAGCGAAACCTCGACCGCCAACATCGCCATTGTGCGTGGGAACACGATCAGCACGCCACCGCCAACAGACGCACTTGTTGGGGTGAGCCTCGGCTACGCTCAGCAACTGGCACAGTCGCAGGGTCTCATGTGGCAGCAGCGATCGCTCCGTCAGGCCGATCTGGAAAATGCTGATGAGATTTTGTTAACCAGCACACCCAACTGCCTGCTGCCCGCCACCCGTTACAACGGTCAGCCGGTGGGCACCGGTCGTCCGGGCCCAATTTTTCAACGCCTGCTAGGGGCATGGAGCAAAAGCGTCGGCGTCGATATCGCTGCCCAGGCGTGCCGCTGTACAGACAGCGGATTGACTCCCCCAACAGGCGTGACCGCTTGAGCCAGCGGCCTATCAAACCAAGCAGCTAGGTAAGCCCCTAAAGCTTAAGCCCATAATGGTTTGCGGCAAGTATTCCCGGTGGGACGTTCTGCGCCAACTCCGGCAGGTTGCCGTCAAACTGTTCGGCTGGCCCTCTCCGGCTTCGGCCCGTTGTTAGCCCAGCCAACTAAAAACTTTGCCGCCACCGCCGACCGCAGTTGCTTCTCGCTTTGTTCTGCGGATAATCTGGGGCGGGTTCTGTTGTTCTCACCTTGGGAGGCAGCATAGCCTGCGCATCAATCCAACGCGCGTGCGTTGGTCTGCAAGGAAATAATACGTTCTTTGCAGTGTTTTTGTGTAAGAGCCTGCGATCCTTTCGCAGTTATTCTCAGTGGCTTCTGCAAAAAGCCGCTGAACCAAAACGGAGGTCTCTATGCATGCTTTCTTGGCCGATGCCACAGTAATGGCACAGGCACTGTCGATGGATTTTACAAAAAATACTCTTCTACAGTCAATTACGCTGTACCTGTTTTTTGCCGGCACGGTGGCGATGGGTGCCGGAGCACTCTACTTTTTTCTGCT
>CAMBUD010000089.1 GCA_945871035.1 Planctomicrobium piriforme
CACCAGCATCAGCCTCGATCACATGGCCACTCTCGGAACTACTATCGAACAGATTGCTGCGGAGAAAGCTGGGATCATCAAACGCGGATGCACTGTGATTTCTGGCGTCAACAATGGAGCTGCCAGCGACGTGATCGCTGCCACAGCCACGCGGCGCCGAGCGCCGCTTCTGCAGTTAGAAAGAGATTTTCAGGCCGAGCATCGTCGCTATGGCACAGGTCCGCTGACTGCCTTGGCAGGCGGTGAATTGGAGTTCAGACGCTCGGTGCCTGGCCAAGCGACAGCACCTTTGCGCTTTCGAATTGGCATGCCTGGCCGTCATCAGGCAACCAACGCCGCACTAGCCGTTATGGCAGCCCAGCAGCTCGAGGCTCATGGATTCCATCTGCCGCTACCGGCCATTGCCCGCGCTTTGCAGAAGGTCCATCTGCCAGCCAGAATCGAAACCCTCTGCCAACGACCGCTGGTGGTTGTAGACGCAGCGCACAACGTGGCATCGATGCAGGCGCTGATTGAAACGCTAGAGCCAATTCTCGCCGCGTTTTGTCCACGCGTACTTGTTTTTGCGGCGAGCAATGATAAGCAGATCGAGGCCATGCTTGCGGCTGCTACCGACCAGTTTGAGCACGTCGTCGTGACTCGCTATGCCACAAATCCTCGCGCAGCAACTCTGCAGCGATTGACGGAGGCCTGTATTCAGGCCGGTTGGCCGCAGCCACACGCTGCACACTCGCCACAAGAAGCGCTGCACCTAGCACAGTCACTGGCAACGCCTCAAGGCTTTGTCTGCATTGCCGGCAGTTTTTTTCTGGCCTCTGAAATTGGCTCTTATCCCGGTACTGAATAACTTTCGCGTACTGGCTGCTGGCGTTATGGCTGCTGGAGCACATCCATGGCCTGCGACAACACAGGATCGATGTTTCGCGGCAGCATCGTCGCAGAAGATGCCGCCACTTTCTCCACCGGCAATGTGCCTGGAGTCTGCAGCACGGGTACGGTGTCGCGAACGCGTCGCCAGGCAGCAACGGCTTCGAGCGTCTGGCCGGTCGGTACAATCTCGCACCCACGATCGGGCGAAACGCCCCACACGCTAGCGTCGTCAGCATCTGGCCGGCGATGGATGTTGGCCATGCTCGGCCGCAGGTATTCCGATGTCGTGAGCTTGATAAGACCGTCGCCATCGCCAAGCGGCAGGATGGATTGCACAGTGCCTTTACCGAATGAGCGGCTGCCGACGACTTTTGCGCGGCCGTTGTCCTGCAGACAAGCGGCAATAATCTCGCCGGCACTCGCCGTCATACCGTCGATCAGGACCACTATCGGGATGCCGGCCAACAGGCTCCCGGGGGTTGCCCGCCGCACGTCGAGCGGCGGGCTATTCCCGGCTGCGACAGCTCGACCGCGCGTCGAAACAATGACACCATTTTCAAGAAATAGGTCACAGACTTCGACCGCAGACGTCAGCAATCCGCCCGGATTACCGCGAAGATCGAGGATCATTCCCCGCAGTCCGGCCGTGGAATTGATTGCCTGCAAGTGGATGTCGTCGATCGCCCGCTGGAGATCGGCGAGCGTGTGGTCGCCAAAACTTGTGATACGAATCAGTGCGATCTCCGAATCGCCCTCGAGCAACCATTCCCATAAACCATCCGGTCGACGACGATCCCCCAGCACACTCTCAATTTTGACAACTTCGCGAACCACCTTTAGAGTGCGGCGGGTTTCTTGACGCTGGCCCTGAATCTCGCTGGCTCCATCCGCTGGCAGAGCCGATTGACTCTTGCTGCGCTGTTCGCCTGTTACCGTGGTCAACTGCAATTCGACCGCTGTACCGGGCCCACCGCGCAAGCGGTCTACAACTTCACTTAAGGGCATGCCAGAGGTTTCGCGACCATCGATGGCAGTGATAAAGTCACCAGCGGCAATACCCGCTCTCCAAGCTGGTGAATCGAGCACAGGAGTGATCACGCAGATCGCATGCGATTGCGGATCGACAGACAACTCCAGACCGATACCGCCAAATTGTAGGTCGAGGAGCGATTCAAATTCTTTCTGCTGACCGCCGCTAATAAAAGCTGAATGTTCGTCGAGTTGCGCAAACAACCCGTTCATCGAAGCCGAAAATAGCTCGCGCTGATCGACTGACTCGAAGTAGGATCTGTCAATTGTGGCCATCACTTCGGCAAAGCGGTGGCTATGTCCAGTACGATCGCGAGCCATCCACGCCACAATGCAGATGGCAGTTGTCAGAAACAGCAGCAGCAGGTTGCGTTTTGGCATGAGAAAACTTCTGCCTGTCAGACTGAAAAAAGACACCTACCGAAATAAATGGGCCGCTTGGAGGCGTACCGATCAGCCAATCGATGCAGCCACGTCACAACGCTGAAACAAAAAGCCTTTGGGAACAACAGTCACTCCTGCCGGGGAAATCGTCAACCCCCGCGCGATGTCCTCCTCCATATCTAAACCAATTCTCATGCCGGTCGGCACGCAAACCCCCTTGTCGATAATCGCCCGTCGCACCTGGGCATGGCGTCCAACGTCAACTCCCTCAAAGAGGATGCTCTCCTCCACGCGGGCAAAACTATTGACGCGCACTCCAGGGCCGATGATTGAGCGAGTTGCTCGTCCTCCGGAAAGAATTGCGCCCGGACAAACAAGGCTGTCAGTTGCCTCCCCTCGTCGGGCTTCATGCCCTTCGGCAGCAAACACAAATTTTGGCGGCGGGTAAGTGGGGAAATGAGTGCGGATGGGCCACTGCTCGTCGTACAGGTTGAGCAGTGGGTCAACCTCCACAAGATCCATATTGGCTTCGTAGTAGGCATCGATCGTTCCGACGTCTCGCCAGTAGGCATGCTGCTTCCTATTTTCATCGCGAAAAGGAAAGGCAAACACTCCGTGCGATTGCACCAACATCGGCAGGATGTCGTGGCCGAAGTCGTGGCGACTACCGCGGTCAGCGGCATCGCGTTTTAATTGTGCAAGTAAAAACTTTGCCGAAAAACAGTAGATGCCCATGGATGCCAAGCACATGGTCGGATGGCCTGGCAACGCTGGTGGGTCTGTGACTTTTTCGTGGAAGCTGCGCACCCGATGAGAGGCATCGGTTTCCATCGTACCAAATTCAGTCGCTGTCTCACGCGAGACCGGTAACGCACCGATCGTCACATCGGCACCGCTTGCATCGTGCGCTTGAATCAGCGCCTGATAATTCATTTTGTAAATGTGGTCGCCTGCCAACACGATGACTAAACGCGGGGAGGCCATCTCTAAGGAGTAAACATTTTGATAAACGGCATCCGCTGTGCCGAGGTACCAATTTTCATCGATCCGCTGTTGGGGCGGTAACACATCGAGAAACTCACCCAGTTCTCGACAAAAAAATCGATGCCAACCAAGGTTGATATGGCGGTCAAGGCTACTGGCTTTGTATTGCGTCAGGAGCAAGAGGCGACGCAGGCCACTGTTGACGCAGTTGGAAAGTGCGAAATCGATAATGCGGTAGTTGCCACCAAATGGCACTGCTGGTTTAGCCCGATCGCGCGTGAGTGGATCGAGCCTTGCCCCCTTACCGCCTGCCAAAACGACCGCCACTACATCTTTCACGCGGGCCTGATCGACGTCTCGTGAACGCATGACTACCCCTTTTGCCAAAAAATCCGCGCTCGTTGTTGTTGAGTTGTTTGGATTCTATTTTCCCACCCACAGCCGAATGCCTACAGCTGAGAGCTAGCATCGAAAAAACCACTATATGCCCTCGTGCAACGGAAGGCGATGCTGCTTGCCAATGTTTTCTGTTCCCCCTCTCTTAACAGGCTTTTAGGCAGAAAACGGGCATTGGCGGACGGCTCCGGGCAGTGACTTTACGCCGAGAAGCGATCTGGCACGGGCCCGTCAGGTCTTCTACGATTCTGCCGCCGAGCATCGGTTTTGCACAGCGCTTGGCACTCTTCAATTGTAAAACGCTCCCACTTGGAAAGCCCCGATGGCCACCCGCTTTAAGGCCCAGACTCGTCGAGAACGTGAAAGTGGATCTATGGAATCATTCAAACCTTTTGTCGTGCTCATTTTGTTTGGCACAATTCTCTATGGGGCCTACTGTGTCGTGCAAAAAGGCGATCACGCTGGCGGCCAACCGTGGCAGTTGCTCGTAGCGGGGATCACTGGAACAACCACACAAAGCACCGCCACAGAAGCCCCCGCATTTGCTGCGCCTCAGGTTGACCATCAATCGTTCATGCCGGCCCCTGTCGTGCAAGCAACGTCTGCCCCGGTTATCGCTCCGACTGCAACTCCCTCTCTTCCAATCGCTGGCGGACCACCTGCGATCGCTGCTTTCGCACCAGTCGAACCGCCACCGATCTATCTCAATGCCCAATCGGCTTCACCGCCTGTGGCCAGCAGCGTTGCTCCACCAAGCACACCGGCCTCGCCTCCACCGGCCATGCTGGAAGCGGAAGCCCTGTCGACCGCACAAATGGTTCCGCCCTCCACGATCCCTCAGCGTTCATCGGCCTTTGCATCTGCTTGGGCCGATGCGCATGACAAACTTGCTACCGGCTGTTATGCCGAGGCATTGGCCGTGCTGTCGGCATGGCACGACGATACCTCGCTGGGACTCGAAGAGAGCCAGCGGCTGGAAGAATTGCTCGGCCAACTCGCCGGCACCGTCATCTACTCACAGCAGGATCTTCTGCTGCCGCCGCACATTGTCGGCCCAGGGGAAACGCTACCGGCGATCGCCGCCCCGCTGACTGTGCCTTGGCAACTGCTTGCCAAGATCAACGGTGTTACCGATCCAAATGCACTCATTCCCGGCGAACCGTTGAAGGTCGTGCGGGGGCCTTTTGACGCTGTTGTGAGCGTGTCTCTGCGCCGATTGAGCCTCCAGGTTGGCGGCAATTATGCCGGCAGCTTTCCGATTGGTGTGGGCCGGCAGATTCAGGAACGCATCGGCTCCTCACTGCCGGTTGTGGATGTGCAACGCGGCAGCGCATCCTCCGAGCCACCGGGCCCAATTGCTCAGGTTTCCTACCTGTCACGCGGTACAAAATCGATTGGCTTGGGCAACGGTATGACCGTCGAGGCCGTCAATGATCCAACGGCCCTCAGCGATAGCGTGCCAACTTCTAGCCTCGTTATTTCGGCTCGCGATCTTGATGAAATCATCGATATTCTCGGGCCTGGTTCGCACGTGCTGATCCGGCAGTGAGGCGACCCCAGCCAGCAAAAAACCACCGGCCCGCAACGCCTGTGCGTCGCGGGCCGAGTTGGTGAAAAGCATGCCCCTACTGGAAACAGGTGCTCTTTCTCAGGCAGGCAGTTCGGTTTTTGTGCCCTGCCTGTGTCTGCGTCTTGCCGTCAACCCGATTTAACGCACCGCCTCCTGCAACATTCTGGCATTGGGCACCGAGTGCCTATGGATGATTCCATTTTCACGAGTCTCGATCACTGTTGCGACCGGTCCCACCTCGCGAACTGTGCCTTCAAATCCTGCGACGCTCACCGTATCTCCAGCCTGGAGACGCTGGCGAACGTAATAGCCGGAAAGAATGCCCGACATCACGTCTCGACCGCCGAGGCCGAAGGCGAGGGCAAAACCCGCTGCGAGACCAGCAGATCCGATGAGGATCAATTTCTCCAACAGGGCAAACTGAATGCCCAGCTGATTGAAGGCCGCGATAAATGTCAGCAGCGAGAGCACCCAGTAGCAGCCGCCGGCCAGATATTCAGCATACGTCAAACCGACGCGGTCGGCACTGGTTGCCACGACACCACGCAGAAACGTTGCAGCCAACAAGCCGATCACGACTACCACCGTTGCCACAAGCAAACGCGGTATGTAATTGACGACCTCACCCATCGCGGCCGAGACGCTGTCGAGGCCGAGGATGTTGAAGGCTGCCATAACAAACACGCACATCAATAACCAAAACACTATGCCGCCCACAATCGCGGGCAATGGCCGACGGATGCCGACGTCGTGCATCGACTTCGCCAAGCCACTCTTCTCAGCTGCCGTCTGCAAACCAATCTTTTCGCTGACAACTGCAATGAAACTGCCGACCCAACGGGCCAACACGTAGCCGACAACAAGCACCACCACCATGGCGACCATCTTCGGCGCGAGCCCAATCACCTGGCTCCATGCCATCGTAAAACTATCGACCAACGCCTGCTTTGAAACAGTGACCGTTTCAGCAGCGGTTTGCCCAACATTGACAAAATCGTTCATTTCAAAACTCCTCTATTACGACGGCGGCCCCCGCGGCATCCGTCCCCCCAAACCAGGCGGGAATTATCTGTTGGCCCGCCACCCAATTCTGCCCTGCTGGCGCCGGGCCAGCAGGTGTTTTTCATGTTTCTCTGCGATCGATCTGGTCTCGAATACTTGCTTCCGGCCAGCTCCCCCGCAGCGTGTACTCCATGGCCCCAAACAGGGCCGCAAACAGATGAAGCACCGCACAACTCATGGCCCCAAACGCAAACTCGACAATATGAACAGCCAACAGCCGCGGGTGCAGCTTGCGGCGCACGCCGGCAATGAACGTCTTCGCTGCAGGCACTGGCGGCACCGACACATCGGCAAGTTTTTCCAACAGATCCATCCGACTGTATCCTCCGCACTGTCTCTCTATTCTGTAACACCCCATATCCGCCCGGCCGTTGCTGTCAGTTTTTCACGAATCCTGCTGATGCGCATGCGACAGGCCCCTGCGGATGTGCCAAACATTTCTGCCAGTTCCTCGTAGTCATGATTTTCTGCAAACCGCATCAACACCAGCGCCCTGTCTTCCTCGTCCAAAACCTCAAGTAATTTTTGTATGTCGTGGTTTGCATCGACCGCATCACTAGCCGACGGCTTCGTATCGGCCGTTACCTCGATCCGCTCACTTCCCGGCTCCTCACGCCTTCTGCGTCGCGACCGTGATCTTCTGAGCGAGAGACACGTTCGAATCGCCACCGCATGCAGCCATGTTGAATACCGCGAACGTCCTGCAAACCGTCCCCTCTCAAAGAAAAGTCTGACAAACACTTCCTGCGCTGCGTCCTCCGCATCCTGCACGCTGCCCATCAACCGCCAGCAGACCCGCCAGACCCGTTCCCGAAACCGCTCCATCAAGGCAGTAAATGCCGCACCGTCGGAACCCTCCCGCGCCGCCCGTGCGGCCAATTGCTCATCGCTCGAATCAGCAGGCTGCTCAGAAATCGTTGCGTCAACGTTCAACCGAGTGCCGTCCTTTGGCCTGCCGCTGTTCGGCAGCCAATCCATTAGTTGCCGCAGAGGCCCGGCGTGTCACAAAAAAATATTTGGCCCTTAGAATCGTCGTGATTTTGGCCATTTTCTCGCTCTTTGCCGAGAGCAGTTCTATTCGACAGGCCCAGGCGAGCAGAGCGCAGCGGTGGCCCGTGCCAGGGCCTCCTCAACGGCTGCGGTGTCTGTGGCCTCGGCCACAATGCGCACAATCGGCTCTGTGTTGCTCGATCGTACCAGCAGCCAACCGCCGGGCCAGTCCAGCCGCAGGCCGTCGAGTCGGCTGACACGCGCAGCCGGAAATGCCGCTGCAATGCGATCCATCGCGAGGGCAAGGGCGTCGCCGCGAATCTCCGGTGAGAGATCGATTTTTGTCTTCTTCATGACCAACTGTGGCAACCCACGGGCTAGCGAGTCGATCGTTTGGAGTTGCTCGCCCAGACACATGCGCTCAAGCACCAGTGCCATTGCCACAAAGCTGTCTCGCACCAACACCACGCGAGGATCGATCACGCCTCCATTGCCCTCGCCGCCCAAAAGCGCACCCGTGGCCAGCATTCTGTCGACGACATTGGCCTCACCCACTGCCGACACGTGGCAAGGCACGCCGTGCCTCGCGGCGATCATGGCTGCCATGCCGCTGGTGGAACAATTTACAACAATGGGGCCTGCCGATTTCGTGAGCGCGCCCTCAACGGCCAGTGCCAGCGTGGCCTCTTCGCCGATAAACCGACCGTCGGCTGTGGCGATCGCCAGCCGGTCGGCGTCGGGGTCTTGAAAAAATCCAATGTCAGCACCGGCTGCAGGAATGCGCGGCAGCAGAGCGGTCAGATTTTCTGCCGTCGGCTCCGGCTCGTGTTCGTAGAGGCCATCGGGGGTGCCGCCTTCGATGACAGCCTCGCATCCCAAATGCTCCAGAAGCGCGCGGGCCACGCAGCTGCCAGCCCCGTGTCCGCTGTCCAGCCAAACGCGAGGCCTGTGCCGACGGATCGCAGCTGCGTCAACAATCGCAGCCACGAGCCTGACGTGGGCCGCCGTGCCATCTCCCGCCCGCACGGCCCCCCGCGGCAGCCCGCCTGAGGCTCTTTCTTCCTGCGCAGCGTTGAGATCGGGTGAGGCCGCCGATGACGCTTCAGCCGCAGAAACGTGCGCATGAAAAATGGCCAGCACAACGGCCCCAGCGGCAGCCGGCAACACGCGGCCCGCAGCAGAAAAAAGCTTGAGCCCGTTGTAGCGGGCCGGATTGTGGCTGGCCGAAATCTGAATGCCGCCCGCGGCCCGTTCGGCCCGCACCACAATGCCCAGCGTGGGAGTGGCGGCCACACCGCAGTCGATGACGTCGCGGCCCTGCCGAGTAAAAAAGTCGGACAGTGCCGCGGCAAACAGCGGCCCAGAGGGTCGGCCGTCGCGGCCGATCACGATCGGGCCCGGGGGGAGCGTGGCGAGAAAAGCCGCGGCGTAACGCACGGCCACATCGGCGGAGAGGCTGCCGCCCACCACCCCACGCAACCCTGAAACGCTAAC
>CAMBUD010000090.1 GCA_945871035.1 Planctomicrobium piriforme
TCAGCGACCATTTCGTCTGCAAGGAATTGGTCTACTTTCGTGGCGGCATCCTCCACGCTGGCTAGCTGAGACAGTTCGAGTAATCGTTGAGCATCTCTTGGCGAAAGCTGTTCCATCGCTAACGCCCACATGACTGTCGGTCGCCTGCCGAGAAAATCCGCTGCAGTTCTGCGATTATTTTCTAAGTCACCCCTCCAGTCCTTAAGATCGTTCAGGACTTGAAACCCGGTGCCTATGTGCAACGCATAACGATTGATCGGACCGACTTCGCTGGGATCACAACCGGCTAGACGAATACCCATGGATACTGCCGCTTCGAACGCCGGAGATGTTTTGAGACCGTAAATTGTCAATGCTTCATCCGGTGTGAGTCGTTTTTCAGCAGTGTCACGCCACCACAATTCGGCTCCCTGTCCCTGCGCCAAACGCATGTGGGCATCGGCCAGAATAGCTACCAAATCCCGGTGCGTTGCAGCATCAATACCCGGCAACCCCGAAACGATTCGGTAGCCTAAGCCGAGAAGGTAATCGCCGACATTGATAGCCGTTGGTACACCTCTCTGAACGTGCAATGTCGGTTGGCCATAGCGCATCTGATCGTCATCTTCGATGTCGTCGTGAATCAAGGATGCCTTGTGAAAGACTTCGATTGCTACTGCCGCTGCCTTAACAGAATCTCGCACAATCCTGGCATTTGTTATTGCAGCGGACTTGGGCTGTAGCGATTGTCGATCGGCGCACACCGCATCAAAAGCGGCAATGGCGATGAACGGCCGCAAAAACTTCCCGCCGCGCGTAAGAAACTCTCCTGCCATTCCAGTTGTGGCTGCCAAAGGCGCATACGTGTCGCCTACTTTAGCCGCGATGAATGCATCTTTCAGACCGAGCCGATCAGCAATCCCAGCGAGGCTCACCGGATGAAAAAGCCCTGCAGACTCCTGCAACAACGGCAGATAGTTGGCCGATGGTACAGAAGCACCACTCGCAACGCCCAGCAAACCAAGCACCCATTCAGTATCGATTGCACTCGCCAACGCTACGTTTGCACAGCCCGGCCCATCCGTACCAATGGTTGGCTCACCGAGAGTTGATAGCTTGCGAAACGGAACGGCAGCGATCGGCAGCGAAAAAGCGGGCAACATCGCAAAGGCTTTTTCAAGATCTTCTAGGCAAGCTACTCCCAATATGCCGTCATATTGTCCGGTTAAGAGCGATCCAATCGCAGGCACGGCGCGAGAGGTTGATTCGACCAGCCAGCCACCGCTCTGGGCGGCAGCCCAGAGCTTGGAAATCGTGCAATCTGGGCCACACACTTGCGGTACGCTGTTCGAAAGCGATCCCTGTCGGTTGGATCGATTGCTGTCGTCCAATGGGGACGAGTTTCGTCCGGAAAAAATACCGCTCGCGTTCCAGACGGCCACTGGGCAATCTGGCAGCAGAAGCAACCGCCTGCCTGAGGAGGCGACTGCGAGCCGGGATCGCCAGTATTCTGAAACAATTGTTACCATTGTCCAACCAGTATGCTCCGGCTGTGCGGTCGCCTGCTGCACAAGCATTTCGGCTTGCTTGCGCAGACCAGCAGATGTTTTTGCAGTCGGTGGCATGCCCTCGGCAGCCCACGTAGAAACGAGGTCGGATGCCAACTCGCGCAACCTCTCACGCAGCCCCTTGGATTCCGGGCACGCAGGAGCCAACGCACTGGAATGAGTTGCAGATTTTCCTGCAGATTTACCTTGGGGTGCATCGGTAGTCGAAAGTAAATCGTCGGTAATTTTTCCACGCATCTCTGCCCCAACAGATCCAGCCAACCTCGGTCGCGACAGTGAAGCCACGGGAAAATCTTGCACGAGAAATCCTCAATATTTTTTGAGCCGCAGCAACGCACTGCTCGCCGAAACTGACAACCGCTTCATCCGTTTTCCATCAAAATCGTTCGCTTCTTAAAACCGGATGAAATGAGCCGGAATAACCGACTAAGCTTAAAAAAAGCAGCCTTTAACGTCGATGGCAACGATTGTTCCTTCTGATTTAAGGGACGCTTTCTACCTGAGAATGAGCACTGGTATAGAATCGAGGCAACAACGCATCGATCTGCAACAACCCTTGCCGAGTCAATAGAGGCCAGGGATGGATCTGCTGAAGGTGGCCTTCTAGAAGTAGAGCTTGCCACTGTGGGGCCCATTCCAAGAGCGGGTCGATCCCAAACTTACGGGCTAAGCGAGCAACATCGAGTTCGCCACGCTTGAGCCCCAATACCATTTCCCGGATCAGTAACTCGCGATGGCTGGAAGCATAGCCGCGTTGAATTGGTAACCGGCCAGCTTCGACTGCACCGAGATAGTCGTCCCAGTGTGTTTCGTTTTGATAGTGAAGGCCGGAGATATGGCCAAAGCTTGCCACCCCCAGAGACACCAGATCGCTTCCTTGCCAGAGCATGTCACGGTAGCGAAAATGAACTTGCTCCGAGTTACGAACAAGCGTGTAGGCACTCGATATGGAATAGCCGCTTTCTAAAAATCTCGCAAACGCCCAATCGACCCAACCGCGTTTCGTTGGCCAATCGGCAACGGCCGTCGGATCTCCCGTGTCGCGCGAGTCGCGCACAAAAGTTGTATTGAGAGGCAACTCCATTTGGTAAATGGTGACACTGTCGGCCTCCATAGCGAGAGTCTTTTCAACCGTGCGTTGCCAGCTGGAAAATGTCTCCCCCATCATACCGGCAATGAGATCGACGTTTGTACTGAGAAAATCTGCGCTCTTTATCCATTCCCAAGCACGAAAGATTTCGGCCGACAGATGCGCTCGGCCATTGGTCTCGAGAATGTTATCGTCAAAGTTCTCCACTCCAAGCGAGATCCGTGTCATGCCTAGCGATTTGAGGGCACGCACCTTAGACTCCGCGAGCGTGCCGGGTTCACATTCAAACGTTACCTCCTCGGCATGGTCCCACCCAAAACTTTTATGCAGTCCTGCCACGAGCCGCTCGAGTTGTTTTACACTTAAAAATGACGGTGTGCCGCCGCCAAAATAGACATAGCGGAGCGTCCTGCCAGCCACCGCGCGGCAGGCAGAAGCCATCTCGGCTTCGCGAGAGAGCGCTTGCGAATACCGCTCGACATCTGTGGCGGAAGTATCTGTGTACACACGAAAATAGCAAAACTTACAGCGTTTGCGACAAAACGGGACGTGCAGATACAGCCCGAGCGGTTCCCCCGTTGCCTCCGTGGCCAGTGCGGCCAGCACGGTCGGTACGGCAGCCGCATGCCACTGGGAAAATGGTGGATAATTAGCGACGAAATAGCTACCGGGCTCGGTCGTGTCGCTCATCAACTCACACTGCTTGGAAATAATGCCATCGGGAGGCCCTGCTCAGAAACCACGGGCGGCGAGGAGATCATCGAAGTCGCGTAGATGGTAGCCAACCTTGGCTTTTTCAAGCACAGCACACAATGCACGCAGCGCAATACCCATGCCATCGGGACCGCTTGTGCCGCCATACTGCCCACCGCCACGCACGTGCGGTTCAAGATCGAGGAACACACCGGGGATGCCGCGACGTTGCAGCTTTTTTGTGAGCGTCGGCAACATCGTGCGCAGATCGCTGAGAATGCGCTCGTGCCCCGCAGTCCCACGATCAGCAGGCACAAAGTTTGCAAGCATCTCCTCGTTGATCTGTTTGCCGCGTGCCTGACCGGAAACTTTTCGGTAGTCCTTAATGTGCACCCAGCCAAGGCCGGGCTTCATGGCTTCCCATTGACGGAAGACCTCTGTTGTCGAAAAACCCTGCACGATCAAATTGGCCGCATCAAAAACTAGGACCAGGCCAGGGTGATTGACTTGGCGGTAAATGTCGGCGAGCAGTTCGCCGGTGTGGCCAACCAGATTGGCCTCCACCTCAAGCCCAAAAGTGAGATCAGAGCGATGGCAGGCCTCGGCAATCTGGCCGATACGATCGGCAGCGGCTGTCAGATAATCCGCTGGGTTTGCTCCACGTGGTGGATAGAAGGAAAAACCACGGATCAGTTTTGTCTCAAAAGCATGGGCTAACTCGCAGGCTCGCGCTACATCATGAGCTAGGTACTGCTTCCATGGACGAAAGATATTTTTTGTACCATCGGGTTTATCGACAAGCTTTATTTTCCCCAACGGCGATGCGATTGACGCAACGTTGAGCCCGTATTCATCTTCGATGTGGCGAATCTTTTGAATGTCCGCCAGCGTCAACTTCATCACATTCTTGACACCACGACCGATATCGATAGACCGTAGGCTGTAGTACTCAAGTCCGATCGCTGCCAAGCTGGAAAATTGTTCGACAGCCGTATGATGGAACGCCGACTCATCGGCGATTGCAGAGAGCAAAATGCGACCAGCTTGGGCCATGATGATAGCGCCTCTCAGGATGGAGCGGGGAGATGCTGGCCGGAAGGATGCGATACGACAATGCGTGAAGAAATGCCGCCACGCGGCGTGAAGAGCGCAACAAGCGTCATGTGCTGTGGCTGCAGGACGGCCATCAGATCTGCAAAGATGCGGTTGGTCACGTTTTCATAAAAAATGCCTTCGTTACGAAAAGCTTGGAGGTACACTTTTAAGCTCTTGAGCTCAACGCAAAGCTTTGCCGGAATATAGCGAAGGGTGAGCGTGCCGAAGTCTGGCTGGCCGGTCTTTGGGCACATTGAAGTGAACTCCGGACAGATAATCTCAATCGTGTATGCGCGGTCGGGAAACTGATTGGCAAATGTTTCCAACTGCTCAGAAGACGGCTGTAAAGTGTTTTTGATCGTCATTTAATAAATAGTGTGCCATGAATCACAAGCATCCGATAGAACCCCACGTCACCCCCGAGCACTGGGCTGGTGAATCCGCCCCAGCCACTCCCCAAAAGCGGGCTGTCGTGCTGCTTTCTGGCGGCCTCGACTCAGCCACAGCGGCCGCTTGGGCCGGCCGTGAAGGCTATGCCCTGACCGCATTGTCGATTGACTACGGACAGCGCCACCGAGTGGAACTCCACTGCGCCCAAGCCGTGGCGACTGCGTTTGGCATCAGCGATCATATGATTCTTTCGGTCGACCTTGCTGCCTTTGGTAAAAGCGCTCTTGTGGATACGGCAATGCCTGTCCCGAAGTGCAGATCCGTTGCGCAGATGGGCTCTGGTATTCCCAGTACTTACGTGCCCGCACGGAATACGATTTTTCTTTCGCTAGCGTTGGCACTGGCCGAAGCCCGCGAAGCAGACGCCATCGTGCTCGGCGTAAACGCAATCGACTACAGTGGCTATCCCGACTGCCGGCCAGAATTCTTAACGGCTTTCGCTCAGGTTGCGCGGCTGGCAACAAAGGCTGGCATTGAAGGCAAGACGGTCGAGATTCTTGCTCCACTCGTTACGCTCACAAAAGCAGAGATTATTCGGCTTGGCCTCACGCTTGGCGTTGATTATGCAATCACAACAAGTTGTTACGATCCTGCTGCCGATGGCCGGCCGTGTGGCAGTTGTGATGCCTGTGTATTGCGGGCCGCTGGCTTCGCAGCAGTCGGCGTATTAGACCCGCACATTCACCCCGGACGCAGTTGCATTCAACCTGCCTGAAAACACTCGGATTTCTACCGTGCGCATTGCTGAGATTTATTCATCGCTCCAAGGAGAGGGCTTTCTGGCCGGAACGCCCAGCACTTTTGTGCGTACCAGTGGCTGCAATCTGCGCTGCCACTGGTGCGATACACCGTTTGCATCCTGGGAGCCAATCGGCGCAGACCGTTCCATCGAGTCGATTTTTGATGAGGTCGAATCACTTCGCCTCCAACATGTGGTTATCACCGGCGGCGAACCGCTTATCTTTCCCGAAGTCGTACCGCTATGCAGCCGTCTGCGTCGCAGTGGCTTTCATGTGACGGTTGAAACCGCAGGCACCGTCCTACCGTCAACAAATAATTGGCCGTCAGCAGGCGACCACGCACTGGCCGACTTAATGTCAATCAGCCCAAAACTTTCGTCCTCGGCCCCGCCTGCTGATACGCCAGCACGCTGGCAACAGCGGCATGCGGCAGCCAGACGCCGGGACGAAATTTTGCACGCTCTGATGGCAGAGGGACCCTACCAATTGAAATTCGTTATCGACTCCCCTGCTGATCTAACCGAGGCGCTGTGTTGGCTCAATGATCTCGGCATCGATTCTGGCCGAGTGCACCGTGAACGTGTCTTGTTTATGCCGCAGGGCAAATCTGTTGAAGAGTTAGATCGCACCACGGCGTGGCTTGCGGGAGAATGCCTTCGCACTGGGATTCAATTGGCCCACCGGCACCACATCGCTTGGTTTGGTCATACACGCGGAACCTGATGCATGCTACTGTCTCAGGCAGACTCCATTCGTTGCTTGACTGGCGCATGTCCCCGTGGTCCAAAAATAAGCACGGTTGCTGCTCCCAAGCCCACCACAAGCATGCCTGCGAGAAACCATGGGCTGACGTCGTTTCGCGGCGTGTGCGCAAACGCTAGCGTGGTGAGCGTGTTAATAACCGGTGCGCAGCCAAATACCACTGGCATGACGGTGAATGGCTTACCGCCACAGGCAAAGGCAAGAATGGCACCGAGTGCACCAACAGCGCCGAGTGAGCCGGCTGCCAGGCTCCACAGGCAGCCAGCTATGTCCCACGAACCGCTATCGCCCAGTGGTACAAGCAGCGCCAGCGGCACGAGCACGGCAATCAGAAAATAGGCAGCGCCGATGCAGATCAGTGGCCTTAATCGGCTGCCGTCCATCGCCAACTGCCCGCGGTGGAGCACCGGACCGTATGCACCCCAACAGACGACCGACAGCGCCACCGCAAGAAGCACCTCAATGATTGGTACGGAGATAACCGTGTGGGCTGGCTGTTGTGGCTTAAAGACAAGTACCGTAACAGCACCTGCGATCACGAGAATCAAGCCAGCAAGAAATGGCGCCTTGAGTTGGTTGAATGACTTGTTTATGACGGCTGTCAGTAGTGTGTTGACAACTGGCGCCCCGCCAAATACCAACGGCATCACAAAGATTGGCTTGCCGCCATAGTGCAAAGCTAGGATCACGCCAAGTGCTCCTAAAGCTCCTGATGCACCCGCCAAAAGACTCCAAAAAACTCCAATGCCTGACCACTGACCACGCTCTCCTTTTCTGAGCAGAAGTGCGAATGGAATCAGTACCGCAATGAGAAAATAAGCCATTCCGACACAGACAAACGGACGCAGTGGGGAAGCCATCGCCTCGCGTCCAAAGTGGAGCACCGGTCCGTAGACTCCCCAACAGATTGCCGTGAGCGCGATTGCGCCAAGCATTCCCAAGAATTGCAGCATCAGTGGTTCTCCAACGAGTGTTCGGCACGACAGTTCATCGATAGGGTCTCTGGGGCAATCCCAGCACGACCGGAGCCTGCTAGGAGCGACAGCGTTGCTCGGCCAACATCTTCCACGCTCAGCAGTCGCATGCAATCGTGGTGAACCAGCGGGCACTCCCGCTGGCCGCATGGAGAGCAGGCCAGATTCAGCCGCATCTCGACGAGGTGGGGCTGATCCGACCGACTCAGGCGAGGATCCATCGAACCGAGCAGAACCACCGTTGGAGTCTGGAATGCAGCAGCAATGTGTCGCGGTCCGCTATCGGATGTCACCAGTACAGCGGCGCGTTGAAGCACCGCTTTGGAGAGACCAAAGGGTAACGTGGGCTCATCGGCTAGGCTCTGCACCGAGGAATGATCTGCCAAACGCACCGTTTCTCTTGCCTCGTCGCGGTCGCCCGGGCCGCAGTGCACCAGCACACGGGCAGTGGGAATGCGTTGGAGCAGAAATCGACTCAGCTGAGCCATTTTCTCGCCGCCCCACGCCTTGGATGCGCCGAAGGCTCCGTTATCGTTGCACACGACCAGCGGTCCAGCAGCATCCGAAGGCCGGCCGGGAAACAGCCTCGTAAGTACGTGGTCGGCCAGTGCCTCGTCGCTGCTGCTAGTAGCCAACTGCAATTGGAGCGGATGGCGTGGCACGCCGATGTGCGCGGCCAGATCCATTGCATGGGCGGCCGTTGAAGTCGGCTCGACTCGCAAGCCCTTTCGCAGCGGAGCCAGCGGGTCGGTGAGCAGCAGTCGCCTCCAGTGCCTCGCGAATCCGACTCGCCTGCGGGCACCGCCGGCAAACGCGAGTGCCGCCGTGGAGAGCGAATTGGGAACGATCAAAGCAATGTCGGCCCGATCGCTTCGCAATTTCTTCGCAACGGCGAAAAAACGTCGCGAAGGATCGCGACTCCGGCGATCGTAGAAAACCATGCTGTCCAGCCAAGAGGTGCCTTCGAGCAACTCGGCAAACATCGGCTTGAGCACGCCAGTGACTCTGGCATCGGAGCCATAATGGCTCTTGATTGCGCGCAGCATAGGAGTTGCCATAACGAGGTCGCCGACCCAGCGCGGAAGGATCACCACAATGTGCATGCCTGAACCCTAACGTGACAACGGTAGAATTCGCAAAGCCAGAACCCAGCAGCCCGTATTTATAGGGAGCTTAGGGTCGCGCAAAAGCTCGTCGTAGGGGTTGCCCATAGCCCCGGGAGCCGGCGTTGCTGACCAGCGCAGGCAGCATCGAGAGCGCAGGCCCGGAGGGCAGCGAACGAGCAGGCACTTGCGCGTGGGCTCTCCCCGAGAGAGCGAACCTAAGCCAAGCTCAAGTCTGAGCCGAATTAGTCCTCGTACGGCCTGACAGGGATTGAGGTTTGTCGGGCCGCAAATAAC
>CAMBUD010000091.1 GCA_945871035.1 Planctomicrobium piriforme
GCCCATTCAACACCTGCCCGGCGATCTTGTCGTTGCAGCTGTCTGATCGGCTCCTGTGCTGACAGGAGCCGCTCCTGTCAGCACAGGAGCCATCCAAAATGTTTGGATGACCACACCGTCTTCGTCGCGTAGAGTGCGAACGGAGTGATCACATCGATCACGACACATACTCGAATGCCACCCAGCGGCAGAAAGGTTTCTTATGAGCTTTATCGCTCCGATGTTTGACGGGCTGTTTGAAGGGCACGAAGAGAAGGCGCGGACCGCAGACGACCTCGACTTGTCGGTTGGTCCTCAGCGGGAGAGCCTCGACAAGCTTCGGGCCTTGGGAGTGACGGGTTTCTCGCTGGCGATCGTCATGTACCCACCGTCCGACAGCAGTTATCCGCTGCAGTACCCGTCTTCGACCGGTTACTGCAGGGACCGAACCTATTCGGGTGAGGAGCTAGTGCGCATAAGCTCGCTGCAAGAGTCGGTTACGAGGCTCGTCCTCGGGGAGATGTGGAACGTCCTCCCTGCCAGCATGCGCGACGGTGATGCCCTGCTTGTGCGGGTTTGTGTCAATCTCGGCGCAGACTGGGAGTCCACCAAGATCGTTGGGTACGCCGGTGCGATCCAGATCATGTACGGCTTGCACAACGAGCCATTCATCCTGAAGTGAACCCGGAACGGCGAGCCGTTTCACGACAGGCATCGCCGGTTTCACGCTGCGGTCCTCCCCGATCACTCTGTCCATTTTCGCCGTATTTCAAAGGAGCCATATCCATGAAGCCCGTTGACCACGCCGGCCGTACGCCCACCCGCGGATTGCCGTGCCGCCGCACCACCACCAAAACCGACTACGGCGTGTTCGATCCAGACAAGTTCTGGGGCCAAGTCCTGCCCGGTCCCACCACCACCACAACCGACCAGCCAGAGAACTTCGAGGCCCGCGTTGAGAGAGCGTGGCGATTCATGCAAAACATGTTCTTCACGCCTGAAGAACACGCGGCGTTGGTGGATGCGACGGTGCGAGTATGCGGCAGGCAGGATCACACTCAGAATCAGGGATAGCAGGACATGGCGACGAACCCGCTCTTCACGACCGCACCCGCAGTTGCACCGCTCGCCCTCCGTCCACGAGACGCGGCAGCCTCGCTCGGTATTAGCGAGCGGCTGTTGCAGGACTGGGCGAAAACACACGGCCTGCCTTGTGTTCGTCTCGGGCAGGTCGTCCTCTATCCGGTCGATGAGGTCCGCGCGTGGTTGAGGGCGCAGACGATGGAAGAGCAGGAACGGCACGGGAGCTGACTGCCCGACGCCGTTGCATTGTGTTTCTGTGACTTAAACAAGGAGATTCCTATGGCAAGCCTTTGTTTCGATAAAAAGGGGCTGGGACAAATCCAGTTCCGGCACCCGAACGGCAAGCGGCATACGCTTCGCCTTGGCAAGGTCGCCAAGCGGCTTGGGGAAAGCGTGGTCTTCCGCATCCGGGAGATCGTCGCCGCCATCCGCACCGGTCAATCCGTCAGCGCAGACACGGCCGCATGGCTCGGTGCGCTGACGCCGAAAATGTACGACCGGCTGGTGCGGGTCGGATTGGCGGCACCGCGAGCGCAGTCATCCCCAACGGAGATTGCGCCCGCGGACACCACGCTCGACAACTTCGTTCGCGAGTACATTGAGGGCCGGGCGAAACTGAAGCCGTTCACTCGGCGAAACCTCCAGCAGTCGAGGCGGATGCTTGTGAAGCGGCTCGGGGCCGGAACTCCGCTCCGATCCATCACCCCGGGCGATGCCGACCGCTTCAAGGAGAAAATGCTTGAGGATTACTCGGTGGCAACTGTAAGTCGCGAGATCATCCGGGCCCGGCAATTCTTCAAGGCCGCCATGCGGCGGGGACTCATCGCAACCAACCCGTTTGTGGATGTGAAGAGTGGATCACAGTCAAACGAGTCCCGTTTGTTTTTCGTCACTCGGGAAATGGCTCAGGCGGTTCTTGACGCCTGCCCTGACAACGTGTGGCGGCTGATCTTTGTACTCAGCCGTTTCGGCGGTCTGCGGTGCCCGTCGGAGACGCTCGAGCTCAAGTGGTGCGACATCGACTGGGCCGCCAACAGGATCGTGATCCGCGAGTCGAAGACGAAAACGCGAACGATTCCGCTGTTTCCGCAAATCCGCCCTTACCTTGAGTGGGCTTTCGACGCGGCACCGGAGGGGAGCGAATATGTGATCCAGCGTTACTGCGGTGCTGAGAGCAACCTCCGGACCCCACTGCTCCGAATACTTTCTCGTGCGGGCCTGTCGGCGTGGCCCCGGCTGTTCCACAATCTCCGGGCTTCGCGCGAAACGGAACTGGTGCGCGAACACCCGATCCACGTGGTATGTGCGTGGATCGGCAACAGCGAACGCGTTGCCCGTCGGCACTACCTACAGGTGACCGATGCCGACTTCGAAAAAGCGACGTCAAATCCGACGTCGCACATGCACGCAGACGGCGGCAGACTGCAGCAAGTGGAAAAGAAAACAGCTGTACCGACCGCATTTGCGAACGATACAGCTGTTCAGGTACCCCCGGCAAGGATCGAACTTGCGACCTCGGCTTTAGGAAAGCCGCGCTCTATCCAACTGAGCTACGGGGGCGAAGGATGCGTCTGCCCCAGAATGTAAGGGCTTTTGCACTTGTGATCATACGGATCAAAGCAACAGGCAACAACCGAAAGAGGCCACAGCCGCCGGCACGCCATTAGAGGAGCGATCTTCTGTTTCGATTGCCGATTGAAACGATTCCAAAACAAGCCGCAGCGAGACTGATGCGACGAGACTGATGCGACGCAGGCAAAGCCCCGCGGCATCGCGGATGCCAACCAACCCCCTACGCCCCTGCCCCGCCGGTCTGGGCTTTATACAAGTAGGGATTCAGCGAGGGATCGTTATACATTTTCATTTGTCGAAAGACGCGTAAGGGACGGACGCCTGAAAAAATTTCTGCCATTAAACGATCGAGCGATTCTATTAAGTGCAAACGCTGCCGATCGAGTACCTTCATTCGCTCCGCAACCTTCTCGCGGTGTGTGGGCGTGGCGTCGCCGCGGTCGCCCTGCTCGCGCATGTGGTAGCGACGCAGCTCGAGGATCGATAATCGGTCAATCGCAGCTCCCGGTGTTTCTGTTGCCGCCGGCGCGTTGTCGGCAGCAGCAATGCCCAAGCTGGCGAGTTCCTCAATCAGCCAATCGTCGACCTTTTCGATCGAATCGTTACGAGACTGGTTGTAGCGGTCGATCGCACGCTTCACCTCGGCAATGCGGCTGTCTGTCACGTCAGGCGATCGAGCGATGTCTTCTTCGTGCCAGAGCAGAAAGTTAAACCGGTGCAGATCACATACCGTACCCAGCAGGCCCTGCTGGTCGTGCGACACAGCCACCGCATGCCAATCGACAACAAGACGCGACAGGATCGCATCGATTTCGAGAATCGTTACCAGCGGCCTGCCTAAGGCTTGAGCATGAGAGAAACCGGAAGTGACACTCGACACGGATTGGTTCTCCAAAAATTTTCAAACGAGCGTTTGCGACGACTCCAAACTTTATGCCGCCTGACGAATCACCAGGCACAAATTGGCACCGCCAAAACCGAAGGAATTACTGGCAGCCATGGCAACGGGGCGTTCGAGTGCGGTGTGAGCCACGTGCGCAAGCGGGCATTGCTCATCGGGATGATCGAGATTCACCGTTGGCGGGATGGCTCGATGCCGCATCGCTGCCAAGCAGGCAATCACCTCAAACGCTGCGGCCCCACTGAGCAGATGCCCGGACATGCTTTTGGTAGAGCTTACCGGCAGATGAATGCTTGCGTCACCAAAGGCTAGGCGAATGGCTCCCGCTTCAGCGACATCCCCCACTGCAGTGCCGGCAGCATGGGCATTGACGTAGTCAATATCCGCCGGGTTGATAGCGGCATCGTTGAGAGCGAATCGAATGGCCTGTGCGGCATTGTGCGGATCGGCACTGGGGATCACCATGTGCGATGCATCACTGGACATCCCAACCCCGGCCAGTTCACCGTGGATCACCGCACCACGCTTGCGTGCCTGTGACTCGCATTCGAGAACAAAGAACGCCCCCCCCTCTCCCATCACAAATCCGTCACGGTCGCGGTCGAATGGGCGCGATGCTTTGGCGGGATCATCATTCCGGCGCGACAAGGCACGCAGGTTGTGAAAGGCGGCAAACGCTGTCGGGCTCAAGACATCGCATCCCCCAACAACACAGGCATCAACCCAACCGGCTCTCAGCCACTTTCTGCCCAGAGCCATGGCAAAGCCACTCGAAGCGCAGGCAGCAGCCACCGTTATGGCTGGTCCGTCAAGCTTGAGCTCACGATGCATGAAGTGCACGATTGAAAGGGCGTCCAGCGAGGGATCGACCACGCGACTGCCACCGTTAATGAAGTCGAGTTCCCAAATCTTCATGTACTCAGCGGCGACTCCCAGCACGACTCCGATGCGAACGCCGCGACGATCGTTCTGCAGGCCGGCATCGGCAAGAGCATGTGCTGCCGGACCGAGGCAGAGTTGTTCGAGTCGACCAAGCGATCGAAAGGCAGACTCATCCAGACCTGGCGGCACTGGAATACTATCGACCGGAGCGGCAAAGTGGATCTGATCACGGGCGAAAGCCCCCGGCTCAACCTGCCGCACTGCCGAGCGACCGGCCAGTAGATTCATGGCGATGGTATCGAGCGAAGAGCCGAGTGGAGAGGCTGCTCCAATGCCGGTGATGCAGACGGCCTCATGCTGACGATTAGCTGCCTTTGAGGGGGCGGCCTGTGAGTGTGCAGCGGAGTTCATGCAACCTCCAACTGTGCGCCCCAGTCGCAATCATGCAACCAGCGCGAGGTGTTGGGGCGTTGCAGGCTGATTGCATCTAATTGCGCAGCAAAGTGGGCCAGCTTAATTGGGAGTGCCGGCTTAATCGGGATTGCCGGCTTAATCGGGAGTGATAGGCCAGCCGATTGAGGCGGTGTTGCTTGTGTTGGAAGACGCAGCGAGAGCGTTGGAGTGTTCAGGGATTCGGTTGCCGTTGCAGCAGACGCCACGAGCGCCAGCGCCACTCCACAGCAGACGGCATCATTCGTTGCCCCACCCAAACCATCGGGAATCGGTTCTTCATTCCACTGCGTAAGCAACAGCCAAATGCCTGGAACACCCGGATCATCCAATATTGAGAGAGCAGCTAGGAGTCCTTCGGTGATCGATTGCGGCCCACCACCAACGCCCATGTTTGGCCCATGCATCCCCAAACCCACGCTGACGGCGCTTGCCATTGCATGCAGCGAACACTGAGGAATCAGATGTGGGGAGACACCGGCGGCCCCTGTTTTGGGGAGGAGCGTAAGTGTCCGCGAACTCAGCAGGCGACCGGCAAGGCACGGTGCTGCCAGAACGCCCCACGAATGAAAGTCGGGCAGTGGTGCCGGGAGGTGGGTGATGGCCGTCAGCACAGCACTCATGCCGACGATCGTGTGTTCGTCGCAATGCCGGAGAAATCGCTTGGGTAATTGTGGCCCCAGTGGCGGTCCTGGCACGTCGCGCAACTCGGCAATCCGTTTCAGATTCGCTACCACAACCGCGTGGGCTGTGATCGAGCAGCGGGTTTCTGAGGAGGCAAGAGTCACGAGAGGCTTTCTAGGAAAGTGGGTGCATCGCGGGTGCGCCGCGTTGGCAGTGATTGACGACGACCAAGACACGCCGCCAGCGACACTCAAGCCGCTGTTTTTGCAGCCTTGGCCGCAATTTTTTTATCGAGCATGTCAAGCAGATTACCGACGGTGTTGATATGCTCCAGCAACTCGGTTTCGATTGCGATGCCAAAGCGGGTTTCAATATGGAGCACGAGGCCAGCCATATCGAGTGAATCGAGGTTCAGACTTTCGCGCAACGA
Source organism: Planctomicrobium piriforme (assembly GCA_945871035.1). Taxonomy (GTDB): domain Bacteria; phylum Planctomycetota; class Planctomycetia; order Pirellulales; family UBA1268; genus BAIKAL-G1-2R. The sequence goes on from CAMBUD010000091.1 coordinate 5,922, forward strand.
GTTGGAATCCTCAAGGGATGGGTAGGATTCCCCAGTCTCCTTCTCCAGCAGTTCGAGCACGATTGCAGACAGTTCCTGGCGGTTCATCGGTGAAAGGCCTCTGTGAGAAATAGAAGAGAGACTAGGAACAATAGACTCTGACAAACTGCAGTTTGATAGAGAAAAGGTGCGGGGGAAAGGGTAACGAATGGTCTCTGACGAGCGAAGAGCAAATAACTGCACAAATCCTGCTGTTTGTTCCCCTGTTTGGCTGCCGTGTTGTCGCTGGGGTCTGTCGCTGGCTACAGCTGCCTATGCATCTGTGCTGGTGTTTACAACGCACTACCCCACACCAGAACAATTAATCGGCCGGCCCCTGCCCCCCGATAAGCTCATGCACTTCGTGGCCTACGGTGTGTTTGGGTTACTGGCGACGACAACCTTGCGGGCTGCGGACCGCTGGCACCCCCGCGCCATCATGCTCTTGCTGATAGCGCTTGTGCTGGCGGCAGCTGGTGACGAAGTCACGCAACCACTCTTTTCTCGGCATGCCGACATACTCGACTGGATTTACGATTGCATCGGAATCGCAATCGGCATGCTGCCGGTGATCCTCTACAAGAATGCCACTCTCCGTCAGCCGTCGCGTTAGTAATTTGGCGTGGGGGCGCGGAAGTCTTCGAGTTTCACGGAACGAAACCAATCGATCGTGCGCTCAAGGCCTTGGCGCAGCGGTACAATTGGCTCCCACTGCAGGTGCTGTTTTGCTAGTCCAATGTCGGGACGCCGCCGCTCGGGGTCATCGACAGGCAAGGGCTTTTCAACCAGTTTCGATTGCGAACCGGTGAGTTCGCCGACCAATTCCGCAAGTTGTCGAATCGTAAATTCAGCAGGGTTGCCAAGATTCACCGGTCCAACAAATGAATCCGGCCCGTTCATCATCCGAATGATTCCTTCCACCAGTTCATCGCGGTAGCAAAAGCTGCGGGTTTGCAGGCCGTTGCCAAAGATTGTGATCGCTTCGCCGGAAAGTGCTTGGCGAATGAAGTTGCTGACAACACGGCCATCGAAAGGATGCATGCGAGGACCGTAGGTGTTGAAGATGCGCACGATCCGGATGTTGACACGATTGGCACGGTAATAATCCATGAACAGCGTCTCGGCCGCACGCTTGCCCTCGTCGTAACAGGCACGCGGGCCGATGGGATTGACTGCGCCGCGGTAGCTTTCGGGTTGCGGATGCACTTCGGGATCGCCGTAAATTTCACTCGTGGAGGCTTGCAACACCTTGGCCCGACAGCGTTTCGCCATGCCAAGCACATTGATGGCGCCCATCACGCTCGTCTTCATGGTTTTGATGGGGTTGTATTGATAGTGACCCGGCGCGGCAGGGCAGGCGAGATTGTAAATCTCGTCAACCTCAAGCCAGAGTGGGTGAATGACGTCGTGCCGCAGGAGTTCAAAATTGCCACAGCCCAGTAAGTGGGCCACGTTGGTTTTTTGGCTGGTGAAAAAGTTGTCGACGCAGACGACGTCGTGCCCCATGGCAACGAGTCGTTCACAGAGATGGCTTCCTAAGAAGCCAGCCCCTCCGGTGACGAGTATGCGTTTGTTGGAAGACATGGCACGGACTCACTGTGTGAATGATTGCCGGTGCAAGCGGCGAATGGGCTGCAGGCACTTTTGAGCAGACTGCCAACATGGTAGCGTAATCAGATTGAAACTGAATCTGCGCATGCCATGCTTTTTGGGGAGTAAAAAAGAATGCCCGATCACTTGAACCGTCGAGATGTGATGCAAATGGTTGCCGCTGTCGCAGCGGCGACCAGCTTAGTGCCGCCGGTTTCCGGGGCCGTTTTAGCCGCTGCGGAGTTAGCAGCACAAAAGGGTCGCATCCACCAATCGATTGTGTACTGGTGCTTTGCCTCGGCTGGCGACAAGTGGGACATTGAAAAGATGTGTCAGATCGCCAAGCAACTCGGCTGCACCTCGATCGAACTGGCCGACCCCCAAGACTGGCCAACGATCAAAAAGCATGGCCTGTGCTGCGCAATAGCCCCCAATGGCATGCCCGGTGCGCCTTTTATGCGGGGGTTTAATAATCCGCGTTACCAAGACGAGGTGATTGTCCGCACCACAAAGATGATTGACGCTTGCGCCGACGCCGGTTTTCCAGCAGTGATTGCCTTCAATGGCTACAAGTGGCGGGATGCAGATGATCCCAAGAGCGGCGAGATCTCGCGAGCGGAGGGGGCCGACAACTGCGTGAAGGGCCTCAAGCAAATCGCCGGCCATGCGGAGAAGAAGGGAGTGACGATCTGCCTCGAGCAATTGAACTCCCGCGACAGCAGCAACCCGATGAAAGGCCATCCGGGCTATCAAGGCGACGACGTGGACTACGTGGCAGGCATCCTGCGTCGCGTCGGATCCGATCGCGTCAAGATGCTTTTTGATATTTATCACGTGCAGATCATGAATGGTGATGTGATTCGCAGGATTGAAGAATGCAAGGATCTCATCGGCCATGTGCACACTGCCGGTAATCCAGGACGCGGCGAATTGGATAACAATCAGGAAATCAATTACCCGCCGATCATGCGCAAGTTGCTCGAGATTGGGTACGAGGGCTGGGTTGGCCAGGAGTTCGTCCCCACACGCGATCCGCTCGAAGGCCTTCGAGAAGCTGTTGCCTTATGCGACGTCTGAAAAGCAGCCGAGAAGCAGCCGACAGCAGCCGAGAAGCGTGGTCCGGTACCTGAACCCGTTTAGGTGGGACGCGCCAAGATGATGCGCACGTCGGC
>CAMBUD010000092.1 GCA_945871035.1 Planctomicrobium piriforme
CCAGTATCGATGAGGACGAGATCAAATGGGCCACCACGCGGAGTGTCGTCAAGACTGCGAAGTGTCTCAACTTGCGCAGACATATCTTTTGCTAGCCCGGCAATGCGGCTCGTTGAGAGAAGATCAGGAGAGACCAGTAAAATATGTAGTTCACTTTCCATGATTCACCCTCTTGAGACTGCCTCGGGCCCACGCACTGCGCGGTAAACTTATACCGCTTCTTCGATAGGCATCACGCACAGCAGCGGCGCCTGATTGCCAACGTGGAGGCGCAAGGCCTCGGTAATAGTTGCAACCGTCGGTGCGAGAAAATCGTCGTTGACAGCAATTTCCACAATGGCCTGCTGCGCGAGACTACCAAGCGGTGCATCATAGCCGTGGGAATCGCAAATTGTTAGGCCCGAGTAACGTGCACCCCTAGAAGGGCCTAGCGCAGTGACTCCAGCTGTGACGGATTCACAATAGCGACAACCAGATGCATCTGAAAAGTGACTCGAGTACTCACAAAGACGGCTCATGGCCGTGTTAATTCCAGGCTAGCATCGAGAATCTTACCGATGCGTGCCTTTAATTCTACGAGATGAGCCCGTGAATAATTGTCGAGCTTAACATCAGCCTTAGCAAGGGCTGCACCGATCCGTTCGTCGAGTAATCGCAACTGTCCGGCCGCGATGGCTTGCGCATCGGTTGCCGTTGGACTAGAACCCATAGCCAGTGAGCCTAATCGTGAAACATATGCCCGCTGCAGGCTGCGTCTTAAGCTCGGAATCGCCGGTTTGCGCGTTGTGTATTCCGCAGGGCCAAGGGCCTCAACTTCAGAAAGAATCGATTTTGTTAAGCGTTCGAGCAGTTCGGAGATCGTAAAAGCGTCCTGATCGGCAGGCACCTTCAGTTCGCTGTCGTGAATGCGAGCGAGTGTCAGCGGATCAAGCAGACGACCAAGCACACGATCCTGCCACATGAGCACCACTTCATGAATAGGGTAGTCTTCACGATCCACCGCTTTCTCCCCCCAGTGCAGCCACTTTGTCGCCACTAGTTGGTTGTAAAGTTCTGGGGGAAATGTAAACGGCTGCGCGGCGAACATCTCAGACTCTAAGAGCGTTAGCGCATCACGCTGCTTCTGTGGTTCGACAACGCGAAAAGGCGTAACGGCATGAGCGTCACCTTTGTGGCTGCGCGAAGTGTAAAGGCCTCCTATCAGTCGTGATGCCACATACATTGCCTGCCCGTGCGCTGAGAGCAAAACGCCAAAGGCTTGCCGGACACGCTCGTATCCTTTCTCCTTTGTCGCCAAACGCTCGGCGATAAAAGGCATGACCTGTGCGACGAGTTCCGCACGGCTGCGCGCAAAGTCCAACGGGTCGTTGCCTAAGTCAAACCGGTTAGAGAGCGGATCGGGGTCACCAAAATCAGTGTCTTCATCAGTGGCGTATGCCAAATCAGGCTCTCCACTGCGTGTCGCGATTTTTGCAAGCTCCGGCAGTTCGGCTTCGGCATTACCCCCCGCAACTTGCTTGTATCCATACTCGATCGCCCACACGTCGTAGGGGCCTAGCACGGCCGCGTAGTAGTCGCCCTGAGTTTTTCCCTTTGAAACAATATTAACAGGGATGTAGTCCATGACGCTGCTACTCGCGCCAGACTTCGACGTTTTGGTGACGTCATTGATGTCCGCCAATGATTGACGAGCACTTCCCTTGAAGTTATGCCGCAGGCCGAGCGTGTGCCCCACTTCATGCATCGCCACAAGCTTGAGCCCTTGCATCACAAGCTTTTCCTTCTGCTCCTCCGAAAGCGGGCCTTCACCGCTGGCTGCCAAAGCCGTAGCAGCGAGAGCCGTTTCCCGGGCATGGCCGTCAAAGAGCGAGCATCCGCTGCAACAGTGGCCATGAGTCACTCGTTGGTGTGAATCGCCAGAGAGTATCGCCCCTGTTCCGCCTGTCAGCAGAGCAACCGACTGTGGGGTGAAAGTTTCGTATTCGGTGCGCCAGAATTGCAAAAAATCACCATCAAAGATGATGTCGGCGTCAAGAATCTGCCCGGTTCGTGGGTTGACCCGAGAAGGCCCCATTGCAAAACCGGCTCCAGCTGTAATCCAGCGAAATGTGTTGTAGTTGACGTCCTCCGGATCCCAATCGGTTATGTCTGGTTGCTGCCGGACTTCAATCGCACTGGCAAAACCGGCCTTTGTGAAGGCCTCATTCCAAGCCTCGATGCCTTCCCGAATTGGCTGACGGTATTTGAAAGGCACTGTTTTCTCAATCCAGAACACGATCGGTTTTTTTGGCGGCGACAGGGCAGCTGAAGCGTCAGCTTTTTCAAGATTCCAGCGGTTGATGTAGCGGACGAATCGATCCTCGTCCACGTTCTGCGAAAAGTCTTTGAGAGCGGTGACAAAATAGCCAACGCGTGCGTCGGCCAGTCGCGGTTTGTAACTATTTTGTGGGAGGAGGCTGATTGAGTAGTGGACATTGATCGTGATGCCTCGCGTATCGGGCACGGTGTCGAGAGTCGTCGTACCGCTTGAGCCATACGTGGCGGCTACCTCCAACTCGATGTTGTCGGGAAATGCCTTAACGCGTGCCCAAGACGAACGGTCGCGGGCAAATGAAAACCCAGGGAGGGTCGAAGAAATCTGCGGTAGATCGTTAAAAAAGATCGCCGTTAGATCGATGACGTGGGCACCGGCTGGTGAAACCGTAGCAATTGGCACACTAAACAACACGCTATCGGTGTAGGCGAGATCGACTGCCTTCTCTTCAGGGCTGCCTTTGTCAGCAAAGAAACGCACATTTTTCCGCACCACCTGAATATTGTCATCCACTTTTCGAAAAATCCAGATCCAGTCATCGCCATCATTCCAACTCATTCCACCCAGTACGGACCGCTCCCCGATGCCGCGGGCAATTGAGATCAATACAAAGAGTTCTTTGCCGAGCAGCGAATCAGCAACTTCCGCGTAGACTTTATCATCCTTGCGATGGAGTGGAATGAGGCCGTTAAGCTTGACAGCATCCTTGAGCAGCACAGCAAACGCCGGTTTATTATTTTTCGAATCGTTGTTCGCTGCACCTTCTTTTGCGGTGGGTTGTGAAGGAGGTGCCACAACTGGCGGAGCGGAGGGAGTATCAGCCTGCGGCTGATTGGTTGGTGTGTCTGCGGCTTGGCCGACTGGCATCCCGAGCTCTAGCGTTAAGAGCATCGCCGTGCCGAATGCAATTTGGTACCAACGCCACTCTCGAACGCACATCTTTGCCATAGGGAAACTCTCGAAGAGCTCTCGTTTCTTCAGAAGAAATAATGCCAAAATATTGACTCTGGCAGCACACAGCCGCCGAATGCAAGGGTAGCATCGACCAAGTTCCACCACGAATTTTTATTATCAGCCCTATTTTACAGGCTATCGCTTTCTAAAACAGCCCCAATGGCCCGTCGCAGCAGGGAGACTCATGGGCCGTCTGAATAGATTTTACCATGATCGGCATCGAGTGTTGGGCCGATAGAACCCTCCGTGAGAGCGATTCCAATGAACCCAGCGAACAGCGTTTGTCGTGCGTGGTTTGCCAACGACCCGGTTAAAATTGTGCCCATGGAAGCCTCCGGCTTCAGTGGGTCGAATGTCTGGCTTGTCTGTCGTGAACCGTTTTTCTCAGACCCCACTGCACAACAATCGCGCTTTGTGCTGAAGAGCTTTGCTGGGCAGACAGCGGTCGCTCACGCGCAATGGGTGCATCGTTTGATGGGGTATCTGCGAGACACCGGGATGCCCGAGGTGCCTGAGATAATGGTTTCGCAGACAGGCAGCACCCTTCAAATCGATCCCGCTGACACACTGTGGGAACTGCTGCGATTCATGCCGGGCAATTCAGTTCAATGCCCATCACCGATGCAGGCGCGCATGGCGCTGCAAGCACTGGCGCAACTGCACACCGCAGCTGCTAGTATGCCGCCTGGCCCTCAACTGGGGGCATCGCCGGGAAGGCTGCGACGGTTGGCACAGATTCAGCAGTTACTTTTAGTGCCGTGGCAAGAGCGGCGGCCGGTCCTGTGGTGGTCTCATCAACAAGGTCAGTCTTCAAAAAACGCACTCAAGGTGCCTGATTGCAGGCCGCTGTTTGCCCGCCTCGATGCTGCGATAGTCGTTTTTGAAGCTGCTGGCGGCACAGCGGTGCTCAATCGCTTGCTGCAGTCGCAGGCAGAGGCGACCGCACTACAGCCTGTGCTGCGCGACGTGTGGAGCGAGCATGTGCTCTTTTGTAACCCGCAAGAAGATAGCCAGCACGAGAGCGATCACGGAAGTGGATTAGCGTTTATCGATTTTCATGCAGCGGGCATCGACACGCCGGCTACCGATGTGGCAAGGCTGCTGGGGAGTTGGACGGCACCGCCTAATCGCCAGCAGCTTCCTTTATTAGAAGCATGGTCTGACGCCATCGCAGCCTACGAGCGCGTTCGTCCGTTAACAAAAATAGAACGTGCTCTGGTCTCATTGTTTCATGTGACAGGCACGGTTCTAGGACTTGACAATTGGTTCCGCTGGACATTGGAAGAAGGCCGGTGTTTTGTCGAAAGGAGGCGAGTACTGGCGCGCATCGATCGGCTGATCGATAGCCTCGGCGAGGCACTCATCGAAGAGATACTAATCTGATGAAATTGAATTTTATCGTCTCTGTCCTCTAGAATGATCAATTGCTGGGCCCCGAAACACACACACAACAGCCACACGCGAATGCTTCACCGTTGCTTATTGTTTTCTGTACTTACGAATGTGTTCGTCGGTGTCACGATCCTGTCGAGTCGTCTGGTAGCAGATGACTCACAGTTGATCAAAGACCCGATTGATTCGCTGGCGGCTATCGCTACAGCACTCGGGAGTCCAGTGCAGATTGCGGCTGTTATTGAGCAGGGTGACGGTGGAACGCAGGCTGCTGGCAAAGTTTTGGCGGTGACTGCGACTCTCGAAGAGGGGTGGCATCTTTACTCGTTAAATCAAGGGCCTGGTGGCCCGCGACCCACACAAATTGTTGTGGCCGCTGATTCGCCGCTCAAGCCTGCCGCCGCATTCGTCTCGCAAAAGATGCCGACAAAACGCACGGTTGAAGACGTGCCGAGTTGGAAGGGGCTCGTTGTTGAGGAGCATGCGGGCACTGTCACGTGGAGAGCCCCATTGGTTGAGAATCCTTCCGGAACAGCAACTGCGGTGCACGGCAGCGTGAGCCTGCAACTCTGCCGAGACAACGCCTGTACTCCGCCTGAAACGATTGCCTTCACAGTGGACGCTACCACCCCATCGCTTCCTCAGTCGAACACACCTTTTACCCATACACCGGAGCGAGGGCATCTGCAGATTGATGCGACTTTGGGTGCGCCGCAGTTGACAGTGCTTGGGCACCACCTCTGGCCTTTACGTGTGAAACTGCTGCCCCAATCGGGCTGGCATCTCTACGCGCCATCCGCAAACGATTCAAGCCAGATTGGGCAAGGCAAGCCTACGATTGTTTCACTCGTTGCCGGCCACTCACTGCAGGCCACCAGCCTAACCGTTGCAAAAACGAAACCCCCTGCATCGACAGTGCTGGCCCAATCATCAGCTGTTGAAGGCCCCCTGGTGTTTGAGATTATGCTGGAGGAAATCGAGGCAAGCTCACAGGCAATCTTGCAACTGGATCAGCACTCCCCTGCTGCACCGTCGTCAAAGCCGCCAGCTTCGGTGGATATCATTATTGGTTTTCAGACCTGTACGGAGACAACCTGTGATCCGCCGTGGGCCGTGCGACTCACAACCACACTTGCAAAGAGCGGAGCACCGCCTAGCGGCAGGATTACGTTCACGGAGGATCGCTACGCTGAGGCGGCCAAAGCTCCCGCTCCGATTGCACAGTTAAAAACAGCGCAGCCTAGCAACACTGTAGAGGCACCCACTCCAACAAGCTCCGCAGTGACTGGAGCGGGTAGCAACCACCTCGATCAGAAAGCAGCGCCTATCTCTTTGCCAATCGTGCTGATGATGGGAATCGCGGGAGGTCTCATTCTCAATCTCATGCCCTGCGTGCTGCCGGTGCTTGGTCTCAAGCTCATGTCATTCGCCCAACAGTCGGGTCGACGGCGGCAGGAGATTTTTGCGTTGAATCTCTGGTATTGCGCCGGTCTGTATGCGGTGTTCTTTGCGCTGGCAACAGCAAGCGTGGCGGCCAACATTGGCCTCGGTAGCGAAAATCTGGCGTGGGGCGAGCAGTTCACATCCTCGCGATTCAACATCGTTATGGCTGCGATTGTGTTTGCCTTTGCGCTCTCATTTCTGGGTGTGTGGGAGTTGCCCATCCCAGGATTTATTGGGGAGACTGCCGGTCGCGTCGAGTCGCAGGAAGGGCCGCTGGGATCTTTTCTGAAAGGGGCGTTGAGCACCGTACTGGCCACGCCGTGCAGTGGCCCATTTTTAGGGCCGGTGTTTGGCTTCACGCTGGGGCAGTCCACGGGCGTCACCTATGCTGTTTTCGCTGCGATCGCCACGGGGATGGCGTTGCCGTACATCATCGTCGGCATGCTGCCGGGGCTCGTGAAGTTTCTGCCGAAGCCCGGTGCCTGGATGGAAACGCTCAAAGAGGTGCTTGGGTTTGTGATGCTCGGCACCGTTGTTTTTCTCTTTACGTTTCTCAACCGCGACTTTTTTGTGCCCACGTTTGCGCTCTTGATTGGCATCTGGGCGGCGTGCTGGTGGGTTGGAAGATCGCAAGTCGCCCGCGGCGGCGATGTGGGACTTGGCCGCTGGATACAGGCTGGAGCAATCGTGGCTACGGTTGGCAGCCTCGCGTTTGCGTTTCTGGGCCCCGTCACATCGATTATCCCTTGGCAGACGTATTCCAGCGCCAGGCTACGTGAACTACGCACCGGTGGCGCGACGGTGATGGTCGACTTCTCGGCCGATTGGTGCGCGACGTGCAAGCTGAATCTAGCCACGGCCATCGAGACCAACCGGGTGAAGGCAGCCGTCGAGGCCAATGGGGTGGTGCCGCTCCTGGCCGACTGGACGGAGGGCTCCGCGGAGATCAAGGCCATGCTGGAATCGCTGCAGAGTAAATCGATTCCAGTGTTGGCTTTTTTTCCAGCCATGATGCCCGAAGAAAAGCCCAGAGATCCTATCGTGCTGCGAGACCTCATCACTGAGTCGCAGGTTCTCGAGGCGATTCGTCAAGCGGGACCATCCCACACCATCGGCCCGGAGGTGCGAGCCGCGACGGCCGCACGGGGCACGGAATAAAAACGGAATACAAACAGCGGCAGCCACCGTTTTTTTGTGCGTTAGCGGAGGATGACGCGCTTTGTATCCGGTGTGGCCGCGTGCACAACCCCAATCTTAAAGTTTTCAAAACCGAGGTCGGCCAGTTGCGTTTGGATGCTCTCGGCAAAGTGCGGCGCGACGACAAGTACCATGCCGATGCCCATGTTAAAAACGCGCTCCATCTCGCCGGTGTCAATGCGACCCAAGTCCTGCACCCATCCAAAGACGGGCGGCACCGTCCAGGCGCCGCGTTCCAACAGAATCTGCACATGCTGGGGCACGATTCGAGCGAGATTTTCCACCAATCCGCCGCCGGTGATGTGGGCGATGCCGTGCACTACCTGCTTGACCCGATAGTGCCGCAACACAGATTTGACGGGCTTGGCATAGAGCCGCGTGGGCTCCAGCAGAATGTCGGCTACGCGAGCGTTGCCAAGCGAGACCACCCGATCGTCGCAAGTGAGCCCACCCATTTCCAAGACAGCCTTGCGAACGAGGCTATAGCCATTCGAGTGGAACCCGCTCGAGGCAATGCCAATGGCGATATCCCCGGGCTGAATCTGTCGTCCATCCACGAGTCGTCTGCGTTCCACAACGCCCACGCAAAACCCAGCCAGGTCGTAGTCTCCCCCGTGGTACATCTCCGGCAGGATCGCCGTCTCGCCACCGACCAACGCGCACTCGCACTCCACGCACGCATCGGCGATGCCTCGCACGATCTGTTCGAGCAGGTCTGGATCGTCGTTGGAAAGGGCCACATAGTCGAGAAAAAAAAGTGGCTCAGCTCCCATGCACAACGCGTCATTGATGCACATTGCAACCAAGTCGATGCCCACGGTGTGATGGATCCCAGCCGTGACGGCCAGTTTGAGCTTGGTGCCCACGCCATCGGTGCACGAGACTAAGAGCGGATCGTCGTAACCGCGGCTAAAGAGGCCCTTGAAGTCGAGTTGAAAGAGGGCTGCAAAGCCTCCCTCTGGGCTCATGACGCGAGGGCACTGTGTTCGGCGCATGTGCGCCGGCAAACGGGCCATCCCCTCCCTGTAGAGTTCAAGATCGACGCCGGCACTGGAATAAGTGGCTCCGCTCACGCTTTCTTTCTCGTTGACCATTCAGCGGCCATCGGGTCTGCCGCATCACTTAAATTTGTCTGGCTCGAAGCGAGCCGAAATTGTATCATCGCA
>CAMBUD010000093.1 GCA_945871035.1 Planctomicrobium piriforme
TGAAATTTCTGACGCGGCTCGATGTCGAAGGGTGCCAGTTGGGTGCCTTGTTGAAAGTCGGGCAGCACCTGATCGCCGTCGTCTTTCGGTATGCCGTTGATCGCATAGAAACCGTCGAACCGCAGCACGCGGCCGCTGGCCTTGAAGACCGCGCCTGTGTCCTGATCCGTCCGGCGCAGACGCACGGCGGTGGAGTCCCACTCGGCATCAGTGGCTTGGCACGACACAAAGCACTGGTAGATCAAGCGGTAGAGCTTGAGTTGCTCGTCGGTGAGCGCGGCGGCGATCTGGTCGGGCTCCCGGAAGGCATCGGTGGGGCGAATGGCTTCGTGGGCCTCTTGGGCGCCGCTGTTGCTGCTGCTGTAGGAGCGGGGCTTTTCCGGCACGTACTGGGGGCCAAGCCGCTCGTGGAGGTAGCGTCGCGCCATTTCGATCGCGTCGGACGAGAGGTTGGTGGAGTCGGTTCGCATGTACGTGATGAGACCGACGCGGCCCTCGTTGGGCAGGTCGATGCCCTCGTAGAGTTGCTGCGCGATTCGCATCGTGCGGTCGGTCGACATGCCCAAGCGGCTGCTGGCCGCCTGCTGCAGCGTGCTGGTGATAAACGGCGGGTAGGGCCGCGAGCGGGTCCGTGTGACGTCGATTGACTCGACGGTGTAGCGGGCCTTTGGGTCGGGCCGACCGATCAACCGGACGGTATTTTTGCCGCGTCCTTTGCCGGTGGGATCGATTTCGCGAACGATCGTTGTATCCAAGAGACCGGCGGCTTCGGCGGCCTCCTGTGCGGCAATGGCGAGCTCCACGGTGGATGTCTTGTCGGCTTGAATGCGCAGCGGCTTGCCTGCGATCTCGACCATGTCGCAGGAAAGGGCGCGACGGTCTGCCAGCCATGCCATCCGTTCCCGAACCAGTGGCGGCCGGCCACGTTCGTCGCGACGCGACATAAACTCTGTCCAGTTCGTGGCATTGGCTAGCGATTGCGCGACGTCGAACGTCATGGTGGCACCGATCTCCCACGACTCCGACGGAGTGAAGGCCCGGATATCCTGTTCGCGTTCGACAACGATTCGCGTGGCCACGCTCTGAACGCGGCCTGCGCTCAAGCCGCCCGCTACTTTCTTCCAGAGGATCGGCGACACCTGATAGCCCACAATGCGATCCACGATGCGACGGGCCTGCTGGGCTTCAACGCGAGGCATGTTGATGAGCCGAGGTTCGCGGAAAGCACGCTGGACCTCTGTCTTTGTCACGGCGTCGAATGTCACCCGCTTGGCACGCAGGGGGTCCACGCCGAGCACCTGCGTGAGATGCCAGGCGATGGCCTCGCCCTCCCGATCCAAGTCCGTTGCAAACCACACCTCGCTGGCCGTCTTGGCCAGACGTTTGAGCTCCGCGACCGTCTTCCCCTTGCCTTCGTTGATTTCGTACGTGGGCGCAAAGTCGTCGTCGAGGTCCACGCCGGGCACGGGCTGCTTGGAACCCTTGGGCGCCCTGCTGGGAAGATCGCGGATGTGTCCGACAGAAGCCTTTACGACAAAGCCCGCTCCGAGGTATTTCTCGATGGTCTTGGCCTTAGCCGGGCTCTCCACAATGACCAGTTGGAAGCCCTCTCTTGATGCGGCTGTGCGGGCCGGCTCCGGACGCACAACGGCACGTGTTCGCTTCGCGGCTGTGCGGGCCGGCTCCGGACGCCCAACGGCACGTGTTCGCTTCGCGGCTGGTGTTTTTGCCATGCTGTATCCGGTTGGAGGCCTGTGGCCACGGGTGTGCTGGATGGTGAATGAGAGGCAGAATCGAACAGACAAAGGACATCGGGATTGGCGCAAATCGGTCTTGCGCTACAATCGGCAACTGATTCAAACTCCCTACAGCGTTACTCTGCCCTCTCTTTCCTTGTCAAGCCTCGTCGGTTCTGCCGTACGAGAATAGGCGGTACAATGGCCGGTTCCTTCGATTTCTTCCGCAAGTACCAGCGTTCGCTCTTGGTTTTCGTGGCCATTCTGGCGATGCTCGCATTCTTTGTGCTGCCACCGTTCCTCCAGATGGGCAACGACTACGGGGGCGATGATCCGACTGTGGTCACTTGGACCGGCGGGGAATTCCGGGAAGGCGGAATTGAACGGGCTGTTGCCATGCGTTCGATCGTCAATCGATTTCTCATGGAAATAGCCGCTGCGGCCGGCCGTGACCCAAATCAGTTGCCACTCTTTGCCGAAAGCGAGGAGGAGGTTGTGCGCACGCGACTGTTGGCCGCCGAGGCAAAGGCCAACGGCATGACCGTCAGCGACTCGGCAATCAACGATTTTCTTTCACAGTGGACGAATAATCTGGTGCGACCAGAGCAGTTTGACGAGATTATCGCACGGCTACGGATCGGCCCCACGGCCGTTTCGCAGCACGATCTTTTTGAATCGCTACGGATTGAATTGGCTGCTCGAAACTTATTAATTCTATTTCAGACAGGATTTTCTGGCGATCCACCGGGATGGCGGTGGGATTATTTTTGTCGGCTCGAGCAGAGTGCAACTGTGGAGGTTGTGCCGATCATTGTCGAGCAACTTTCCACCGAAGTGGAAGCACCCTCCGAACAAACACTGCGTGCGTTTTATGAAAAATATAAGGAAGACTTGCCCACAGCGCGCAGCATCACACCGGGCTTTCGCGAGCCGCACCGAGTGAAGTATGATTTTTTGATTGCCAATGCCGAGGCCTATCAAGCCGACGCCATCAAAGCAGTCACTGCCGAGCAGGTAGCTGCCTACTACGAAAAAAATAAAACGACGCTCTTTCGTGCGCAAGCCGTCACCCCACCGGTGGATCCGCCGCCCGCAGAGGACAAGCCCACCCCAGAGCCGACCACGTCTGAAAAAACAACGTCTGAAAAACCAACGCCGGAAAAACCAACGGCGGAAAAACCGATCCCCGAAACAGCCGATCCGGCCCGCAGCGCAGAGCCGCCGGCAGACGACCAAGGTGCTGTGCCGACTAGGCATCCGTTTACGAAGGTCGCTTTTAAACAGCCCGCCGCTGCTGAAAGTGAAAACAAGGCAGAGCCCGCCGCTGCGGTCGAGGAAAAAGACAAAACGGACCCAGCAGCGTTGCCTGCCGATCCAGCCACTCTGAAAGAAGAGCCCCCACAATTCGAACCGCTGGCAGCTGTCGAGGAAAAAATTCGCACCCAGTTGGCTCGCGAGCAAGCCAATGCCAGAATCGATGAGATGTTTACGGCCGTGCGGGCCGATCTTCAGCGTTATTCCGAAGACCATGCACTCTGGCAGGCTCGACGAACCGCCGACACCGTAGCACCGAAAGCCCCCGACTTTGATGAGATCGCCAAGGCACGGGGGCTGGAAGCCGGCCACTCGAAGCTTGTCAGTCCCGACGAGGCTGTGGCCGCGAGTCCAATCGGGGGCAGCTTTGAATTTGTCCCCGATCCAGGCAGCCGGTTTGGTATTCGTCAGCAATCGTGGCTCGACACAATCTACGGTTCCGGCGCTCTGCTCCTGCGTCCGATCACATCGCGCGACGTTAAAGGCAATCGCTATTTATCGATCAAGACAGAAGACCAGCCGGAGTTTACACCGTCGTTTGAAACAGCCCGTGAGACTGTCGATCGAGCCTGGAGGATCGTGGCCTCGCGTGGGCTTGCCCGTAAGCGAGCCGATCAACTCACCGCCGAGGCTGATTCAAAAAAGCTCTCCCTCGAGGAAACTGTTGCCAAGCGGTCGGATGTCAAAGTAACGCAAGTCGGTCCCTTCACGTGGCTCTCGCAGAATGACGCAGCAGCAGAGCGGCCTGCCGTCCTCTCACAGCCGAGCGATCTTTTCATGCCGGGCGAAGAGTTTATGCGGGCAGTGTTTAGCCTTGAGCCCAATCAAACAGCCGTTGCATTTAACGCACCCCAAACGGTCTGTTACTGCATTCGACTCTTGTCACTCGCGCCAGAGATTTCAACATTAAAAGAAAAATTTCTCGAAGATCGCGGCCAGCAGCGCCGGTTGGCAACGGTGGCGCAGGGGGATATTTCCAATTCTTTCCGGGCTTGGATGAAGGGGCTCGAAGATCGCTACCGCCTAGACTGGAAGCGGCAGTCGCAAGTGCCCGGGCGTTGAAAGCGTTTCGGCTGCTTGGACGCTCTGTTATGCGCGGTGTGGCTTCAGCACGATCGTGGCTAGGGGTGGCAGAGCGAGCGAAAGACAGTGCTCGCGGCCGTGCTGCGACTCGTGCAGCGAGTGAAGAACGCCTGAGTTGCCAACGTTGCTGCCGCCGTACCAAAGCGAGTCGCTGTTGAAGATCTCGTCGTAATAGCCGGCCTGCGGCACGCCCACTCGGTAGCCCACGCGAGGCACAGGGGTAAAATTGCAGCAGACAATCAGGAAATCGTCAGGCTGGATGCCGCGACGAATGAAAACGAGCACGCTGTCCTGCCAGTTGTGGCAATCAACCCACTCAAAGCCGCGTCCTTCGAAGTCGAGTTGGTGCAGCGACGGTTCCTGATTCACCAGTGTGTTTAAATCGGTCAAAGCTTTTTTCAGACCGCGGTGGCTTTCCCATTCGAGTAAGTGCCACTGCAGGCTTTCGTCGAAGTTCCACTCTTGCCACTGACCAAATTCGCCCCCCATGAAGAGCAGTTTCTTTCCGGGGTGGCACCACATGTAGGAAAAGAGGAGTCGTAGGTTGGCAAACTTCTGCCAGCGGTCACCTGGCATCTGATCGAGCAGCGAGCCCTTGCCGTGGACAACTTCGTCGTGCGACAGCGGGAGCACAAAGTTTTCGTGAAAGGCATAGATCAGGCTGAAAGTCAGTTCGTCGTGGTGGTATTTTCGGTGAATTGGATCGTGCCGCATGTAGCGCAGCGTGTCGTTCATCCAGCCCATGTTCCATTTCAGGCTGAAGCCCAGGCCGCCGGTGTAGGTCGGCCGTGAAACCCCTGCCCAGGCCGTTGATTCCTCGGCAATGGTCAACACACCGGGATGGTGGTGGTGCACCTGAACGTTAAACGACTTGATGAAGTCGATGGCCTCCAGATTTTCTCGGCCACCAAAACAATTTGGCTCCCATTCGCCCTCCTTGCGGCTGTAGTCGAGATACAGCATCGACGCCACAGCATCGACTCGCAAGCCATCTATGTGGTAACGATCGAGCCAAAAAAGCGCGCTGGAGATTAAGTAGTTGGCAACCTCATTGCGTCCGTAGTTATAGATCAGCGTTCCCCAGTCGGGATGCTCGCCTTTGCGCGGATCGGAATGTTCGTAGAGGGCTGTGCCGTCAAACTGCCGCAAGCCGTGGCCGTCACGGGGGAAATGGGCTGGCACCCAATCGATGATCACGCCAATGCCAGCCTGATGGAAAGCATCGATCAACGCCATCAACTCCTGCGGCGATCCAAATCGGCTTGTTGCCGCAAACAGCCCGATTGTTTGATAGCCCCAGCTCGCCGAAAATGGGTGCTCTGTGGGCGGCAGGAGTTCGACGTGCGTGAATCCCATTTCAATGCAGTAGGGAACCAATTCGCGACTGAGATCGGCATAGGAAAGCCAGCCGTGCCGATCGTGTCCAGGCCGCCGCCAACTCCCAAGGTGCACCTCGTAGGTATTCATTGGGGCCGCCAGACTATTGTGAGCCTCGCGTTTCGCCATCCACTCGCTGTCATGCCAGTGGTAGCTCTGCAAATCCACGACTCGCGATGCGGTGCGCGGTGGCACCTCTGCACCAAAGCCATAGGGATCCGCGCGGTCGCTAAACACGCCCTGCGCATGAACGCGATACTTGTAGGAAGCACCCACACCCACCCCAGGAATAAAGAGTTCCCAGATGCCTGAGGCCAGACGCTTGTGCATTTGATGCGTGCGGCCATCCCAGCCATTGAAGTCGCCAACGATGCTCACGCTCTCGGCATTCGGGGCCCAAACCGAGAAGTTCACACCCGACACCCCGTCGGCAGCGTGGAGTTGGGCACCGAGCTTTTCGTAGCTCTTCCAGTGTCGGCCTTCGGCTAGCAGATGAAGATCAAAATCAGTCAGCATGGATCCAAACGCATAGGGGTCGTGGAGATCGTGACGGTTGGTCGGTTCGTCGACGCGAATAACGTAATGCGGCGGGGAAGGTTTTTCGCCGCTGCCGGCCGCTGACGCGACGAGTGTTTCCCAGATACCAGAGGGGTGCGTGCGGCGCATGAGGCAACTGGCTTGATTGCCCGCAGCGTCGGTCTGCACCACCCAGGCGCGGCGGGCCTGCGGTAAAAAAGCTCTGATGTGGCTGGTGCATGCGCCCGTGCGTGGGTCACAGGAGAGCAGGCGTGGCCCCAGCAGTCTGCCGGGTGCCCCATGACGACCGGCCAACAAAGCCGCCCATTCTGTAAGTGCGATGTCAGAAAACACAGATCGATTCCGCTGGAGTGCTGGAGTTCCCAACGCAGTGGGTGCGAAGTCCCACGCGAACGAATGTCGTATCGTCTGGAGTAGCCAGCGGGATGGAGTGGCGACGGTATCATCGTGCCACATGGTATCGTTCTCACGCTCGGTTCGCTTGGCAACTGAGTTTTGTGCGGTTTGTGAGGAATAGAAGGGCGTTGCTCCTCACCAGAAGAGCGGCAGAATATTTTAGAGAGCGGGCGGCATGAGATTTGAGCGATTTTCACCGGTGGAGCGGTTGATCGAGATTCACGGCCACATTCTCTGCATCTGGCGGCCTCCCGACATGGAGGCCCTCATTGATCTGAGGGCGTTTGAGGCCGATGAGCGCATTCCGTACTGGGCCGATGTTTGGGAGTCGGCAATTGTTCTGGCCGAGGAACTGGCCGTCGTCGATGGACGCGGGCAAACGCTGCTGGAGTTGGGCTGTGGTTTGGGCCTGCCGTCTCTGATAGCTGCGCGGGCGGGCTTCACCGTAACAGCCACCGATTACGAAGAGCCGGCACTCGAGGGCGTGCAGTTTAATGCGCAGAAAAATGGGATTCAGTTCCTCACCACCCGCGTGCTCGATTGGCGCGCGATACCGGCTGATGTCAAGGCATTCGATCGTGTGGTAGCCGCCGATGTGCTCTACGAAGAGCACCATTCGACCGCGCTTGCCAGCGTCATCGCTCGCACGCTCGCCCACAATGGCGTGGCATTTGTGGCTGATCCCTGCCGAGCAAAAGCTGCCAGCTTTGAGGAGGCATGCCGCAAAGTGGGGTTGGACGTTTGTAAGAAAAAAGCCCGTCGGCCGTTGGGCGCGACCGACGGGCCAGCTATCGAAATCTACTGCGTGAGGCATCTCGCAAGGAGTCGGTGAACAATCGTGGTCGGTAGACTATCAGGCGACCAGTCGCATCTCCGGCACCTCACCGGTGATGCCCACAATAAACTCCTCGAAAATTTTGACGTCAAGTGCTGATGCGCTCTCTGCCTCCGGATGAAACTGCGTGCCGATTGCCACCCAGCCTTCGATGATACTCTCAATGGCCTCAATCACTCCGTCGGGTGCACGGGCTGCAATCTTAAAACTTTCTGCGATGTCGTCGATGGCCATATGGTGCATGCTATTGACGCGAATTTCTCCCTCGCCGTAGACGCGTTCCATGGCGGTGCCCCGTTCCACTAACAACGCATGCCGGTGGGATAAATCGAGCGGATCTTTGTGGGGAATGGCTTTGGGAAGATCCTCGGGAATGTGCAGAAAAAGCGTGCCCCCCTCGGTGATGTTGAGAAGTTGCATGCCGCTGCCAATCGCCAGCACCGGCATGTGTCGCCGACAGATATGCTTGGCGAGCAAGCGATCGAAATCCTCGCGGCGTGTGTCCATTGGTCGGACAGACGGATGAGGCATGTAGCCATCGCGACGCGGATCGAGGTCGGCCCCTCCCACCATCACGACACCATCGAGGAGATCGAGCAAGCGAATCACGTCATCTTCATCAGCCAATGGTGGAAGAATGACAGGAATGCCACCCGACGCAGTGATGCCGTCGTAGTAGCCAGCAGCAACGAATGAAAGGGCAGCATGTTCTTTACGAGTGGAACGATAATCAGTGTTAATACCGATAAGAGGTTTTGCAGCCATTAGTTTCCTTCAGACACAGTCTGTGTCGTTGTGAATAGCACCGGATCGATAACGAGGTGGTCATAGTGACCCCCGAGTGCAAAACGTATGAATCAACCGATCGCTGTGCGCCCCTCAAGAGTGTGCCGCTGTTCGTCAAGGATTGCTGTTCTGCAAAAAGTCATCTTTTGTGTCAGCGTCATCCTTAACGCATCGGCCGTCATCCTCAAGGAGCCTTCACAGCGGGCGGGTGCCATCCTTTGCACCGGGTCGAAAACCCCACAGGGGTTGCCGAGCCAATTCCGTTGTTCGGGCCGTTGTTGTCGCACCAGCAGCACTCGCAGAAGCACTACCAGTGACGCCAACG
>CAMBUD010000094.1 GCA_945871035.1 Planctomicrobium piriforme
CGGCATCTGCGGCGAGGCCTCGCCGACACGGTAATCTATGAACTGCACGTGCGGGGCTTCACCAAGAGTCCGTCCAGCGGCGTCAAGAATCCTGGCACGTATCTTGGCGTGATCGAAAAAATTCCCTACTTAAAATCGCTGGGTGTGACCGCTGTTGAACTGATGCCCGTTCACGAGTTTCCAACGGAACCCGCGACGGGCATCCCGCTGGAGCGGGGCAACTACTGGGGCTACGATCCGCTTGCTTTTTTTGCGCCTCACCGCGGCTATGCGTCGGGCGCCCAGCCCGGTTGCCAGGTTCGCGAGTTCAAAGAGATGGTGCGGGCGTTGCACGCTGCCGGCATCGAAGTGATTCTGGACGTGGTTTTCAACCACACAGCCGAGGGCAATCAGCTTGGTCCGACGTTTTCGTTCAAGGGGCTGGAAAACCGGGTCTACTACATGCTAGGTGACGGTGGAGCGTATTACCGCAACTACACCGGTTGCGGCAACACGATCAACGGCAACCACCCGATTGTGCGAGAGCTCATCTTTCTGTGCCTGCGTCACTGGGTGCACAACTACCACATCGATGGGTTTCGGTTTGATTTAGCGAGCATTTTAAGCCGCGATCGCAACGGCGACATGCTTCCCAACCCACCCATTGTTGAGGTGATTACCGAAGACCCACTGCTGGCCGATACAAAGATTATTGCTGAAGCCTGGGACGCAGCGGGAGCCTACCAGGTGGGGTCGTTTGCCAGCCTGCGGTGGGCAGAATGGAACGGACGCTACCGTGACGATGTGCGACGGTATTGGCGGGGCGACTACGCCCAAACGGGCAATCTCGCCACGCGTCTGGCAGGATCGAGCGATCTGTATGGTGGCGAGGGACGTCATCCCTATCACAGCATCAACTTCATAACATCTCACGACGGCTTCACGCTCAACGATTTGGTCAGCTATCGTGAAAAGCACAATGAACTCAATCAGGAAGGCAATCGCGACGGAGACAACAATAATTTCTCTGATAATTATGGGATTGAGGGGCCCACTGCCCGCCCAGACATCGAGGCTGATCGCAAAAAGCAGATTCGTAATATGCTGGCAACACTGCTGCTCAGCCAAGGTGTACCGATGCTGCTGTGCGGTGACGAGTGCCGTCGTACCCAGCAGGGCAATAACAATGCCTACTGCCAAGACAACAGTCTGTCTTGGTTTGATTGGAACCTCGTCGAAATGCATGCCGACCTCGTGCGGTTTGTGCAGGAGTTGATCCGGTTTCGGCTAGGCAATCCCACGCTCAGGCGTCGGTCCTTTTTAGAAGGAGAACCGGGCACGGAAGGTCTTCCCCCGGATGTGAAATGGTTTTCGTCGGACGGTACACCAGTTGACTGGCTCACGATTGACTCGAGTCTTGTCTGTTTTCTGGGGGCCCCATCACCAGAAAAATTACTTGAAGAGGACGAAATTGCTGCCGGTGGCATTGAGGGCACGCCCCGCCATGTGCTCATTTTTTTCCATGCCGGTGCGGTACCACGACAGTTTCAATTTCCCCAGCAAGTTCTAATTGCCGATCTTCCATGGCGCATGTTTATCAATACCGGCCAGCCGTCGCCCCAAGGCATTTGGCCTGATGCTAAGGGCCCGCCTGTCGATAGCACGCAGCCACTGGCACTGCAGGCGCTGTCGCTGGTCTGTCTAGTGGCGGACGCAATCACCAACCCGCGCAATCTTATTGCGTAAAGAGTCGCCGAATTGTTAAATTGCAACCACGCCTGTTTCCAATGCAAATCAAATCTCAACGGAGCAATCCAATGCACGATGGTAGCTTGTCTTCTGTAAATGTTTCCGCAGTGCGTCGCATTTTAATAGTCTTTTTGACGAGTGGTTGTTTTCTAGCGGTCGGCTGTACGCCGGAACCGGTAGCCAGGCAAATGGCACCGGCTGTGCATGAGGATCATGCACACGACAGTGATCACAAGCATCCGGAGACACTGGCGGAAGGTGTGACCGAACTAGAGTCGCTTTGCAAGGCTGTGCAAGAGGCATTTGCTGCTGGTGACCAAAAGAAAGCCGACCCTTCTGTCCACGAGATTGGGCACTTAATCGAAGATCTTGAGGGGTTGTTTACAGCAGCCAAGCTTGCTCCTGCCGAAATGGCGTCTGCACAGAAAGCGCGAGAGGAGCTCTTTGAATGTTTTGATCAAATTGATACTAGGATTCATCAGCCTGAAGATGAAAAGGATCCAAAGGGTGAAACGTACGACGCCATGGCCGAGCGCATCGCAGCTGCAATAAAAGTGCTCCAAGCTGTATCGCAGGATGTATCGCAGGGTGTATCGCCATGAAACACTGCACAGGTCTCAACTGTCTGCGGGCAATTGCCGGTCTGCTGAGTCTTGTTTTAAGCGATGCGTGCTGGGCTCTTGAGGCCGTTGATATTGCTGCAATTCGCCAGCAATTTGTGCAAGACCATGAGCCGGCAGACGCGATGACCTTGGCGGCGGTTCGGGAAATCTTAACCAAGAATCCAGGGAATGCTCAGCGACAGAACATTGTGGTTGCCGGTCGGATTGGGGCACGCGGTATTGAGCCATTTCTTGAAAACAAGGCTTCTTTTGTGCTGCTGGAAATTCCAACAGACGACCACGCTGCAAAGCCCGGACACGATGACGATAATTGTCCTTTTTGTAAGAAACGAAATATGCAGTCACCGATGGCCGCGGTGCAGTTTGTAGACAAAAGTGGAAAAGTAGTTCCGATCGACGCCCGAAAACTGTTCGGTATTCAGAAGGGACGAGATGTGGTCGTCAGCGGCGAGGCTGTGTTTGATCCGAAACTGGCGATCCCGATCATTCAACTAACGGCAGACCATATTTTTATTCGGCAGCCTATTCCGCTCGGGCGTTAGTCGCAGCAGTCCTGAGGCTTTGCCGGCTGATACTTTTAAAAATAGGCCGACAACTCATCCTCGTTTGTCGTCACTTCCCAATTATAAGGCATTTCAGTGTGGCATTGTCGCGGACATAGAGCCGCCCGTTGGCAAGGGCAGGCAATGCACGTAGCGTGCCAGGAAGCACTTTTGCCGTCGCTAGAATGTCAGCCTTTTCAGAGTTTGGAGCGAGCAGCACAATCTCGCCGCTCGTTTTGGCAATCAAGAGCTTGCCATCAGCGCGCAGCAACGTGCCATAGCCAAAGTTTTTTATCGTCCAGTTCACACGTCCAGTTTTTAGCTCCAAACACTTAAGATCGGCTGGCGGTAGATCGTCACGGCCGTCGATGGCGTACGCATGGCCCTGCCACTCAATCGGTGTGCAGTATTGCGTTGCCAAGGATTGATCCCCCTCCCACAGTTTGGTGAACCCAGTTTCGTTAAAAGTGGCACAGACTGAGCCAATCCCGTACGCAGCGGTGACGAGTAAGAGGTTGTTTGCCGAAATAAGCGGAGTCGCTCCGTTGACCGTCGGTCCGCGCTGTCCAAAAGGAAACTGCCAGCGGATCGCACCAGCTGTTGGGTCGATCAGTAAGCAGTCATATCGCGTCAGCATCAGTACATGTGGCTGGCCGCCCACGCCTACGACCACTGGGGAGGAGTAACTAGCTGCGGTGCTGGTCTTTGCCCACACCGTTTCACCAGTCCCGAGGGCAAACGCCACAACGCCAGCCTCATTTCGTGTTCCACCGACATTCACGATCACATTGTCACCAACAATGATCGGACAACTTCCCGCACCAAAGTAGCCCTCTAATGCTTGAAAATCACGGTGCGTTTTCCGCATCCATATCTGTTTACCACTGTCAGCATCTAGACAGCTTAAAACACCCTGAGCGCCAAAGGTGATCACTCGCCCTGCGTGGATGATCGGTACGCACAGTGGACCGTTACCATCACCGCCACCCACCTGCGGAATAAAGGGGCTCGGATAGCCAGTGGTCCAGATCGCTTTACCGGTCTGGGTGTCGAGGGATTCTATGACCTCGCGATTGTTCAGACGGTGAAAAAGAACACATCTCTGGCCGGCCACTGCGACGCCGGCGTATCCACTGCCTACGTCATGCTGCCAGACAACAGCCGGACCGTCTGCGGGCCAGGCATCGGCCAAACGCTCATCATCCGCAGCAGTGCCACTACGATCGGGTCCGAGAATCTGTGGCCAATCTCCGGCAAAAAGCTCGGCCGGAGAGACGACAACACCCAACCAAAAGAAAAGCCCCAGCCGCAGAGTGATCGTCAGACAGTTGGCAGTCGCGAGTTGTTGGCTCATCCGATGGCCTCATGAGGAGTGCCTGATTCTAACATCAGTTTCATTACATTCTCGCAGCAATAGCAGTCGCAAACGAAGTTGCTGCTGGCAGATGGTACCGCAACCATAATTCAGGTTCGATCAACTCCAACTCCATGACAGTGTTGTGCCCCTGATTATCGCGAACCAGATCAACACGGCCATACGCTGGCGGTTGTTGGCAGGCAGCAATTGTCCGCTCTGCCAATTCAATTTGTTGCGGAGTTGGTTGGTATGGGTGCACGCTGCCGCCATGATCATCCTGCACACGAAAATCATCGGGCTTCGGTCGTTTGCGAACGGCATGAGAATAGTGGCCATCAAAAATCATCAATGTGTCTTCGCCACTGTGCAAAATATCGGTCTGAAACGGTTGAAGGATGAATGACTCGTGACGAAGAAGTGGTTGCAGGGTAGAGCCTATCTCCTCACTATTCAAGCGGTTTACACGATAGGTGTGGCGAGCGCCACCAGAAATACACGGTTTGATGACAGCCTCATTGAGCTGAAAGGCGTCGAGCAGATCAGGGAGGGAGAAAACGCCCCCCTGTTCGATGAAGTGCGATGGCACAACCGGAATGCCCTGTGCTGCAAGGTCAGCGAGGTAATGTTTATCCATGTTCCATTCAATGGTTGCATGCTCGTTGCAGAGACGTGTTTGCTTCGTGAGTTGCTGCAGCCAAGCAGTGAACTCTGCCAGTCGATCGAAATAATCCCACGGCGTACGGAAAACAACGCAGCCGAATTTGGACCAATCAATAGTGGGGTCAGCCCAATTCACACGGCTTGACGAAAGCCCATGATCGCTTAATGCAGTTTGCAATAGCTGATCGTCGCGCAGAATATTGCCGAGATACCAATCCTCACTGCTGGCGACTTCTGCTAGGTAGTGTTGTGCGGTGACAAGAGCCACATCTGCCTGAAAACATAGCATTCTTTAAGCTGTCCCCTGCTGCCAGTGCGGCCACTCCTAGTTGTCTGTCTCAAATCCAGCGGAACGTTTTATGCACACTCTTCTGCGATCAGATAACCTTTGGAAACTTTAGCCAAGGCTTGCCGTGGGCAATGGCTTTAAAAGCAGCCAATGCAAGCGTTAGCCAAGGGCACGGCAGCAGTCTTAAAGGCTCTGAAAAAGCAGGGTAGTGTATCGTTCAATGAACCAGCAACCAGCGATCAAAACGCTTGACGAAAAATTATCCCGGATCGGGAGCGATCCTCAATGTCGAGACTTCATTCTAGCCGACGCCAAGGATGCCGATATGGCCTTTGGATTGGCAGCGACTGGAGTGCGTCCAGGCGGAGACGCTGTGCAGGGGCCATTTCATTCAATTGAGGATTACCGCGAGTCGATTCGTGAGATTGTCAAGCAGGGCTTCATCGACATCATGCTGATGAGTGCGAGCACAAGTGAGGTGCTCACGCTGGACGAAGGTCTTTTTACGGGCAGTGCCGTTACACCCGCTGTCAGGATGAACGACACAACTGATATTTGGTTGGCAACTGGCGTCGGAGGCTACCGTCATGAGCCGGCGCTTCCATTTTCAACAACCACAATTGCCCAAGCGCAGTGCGGTAGAATTCATATGCCCTCTGGGGAGCGACCACGCGATCTTAATCTCGGCCTCTTTTCAGTAACGTTTAATGACGATGCCTCCCTAGACCGTGACATGCTCACAGCCTATCGAAACTTTCGGATTGAGTCCGAACTCGTCGGATTCCGTCATTTTCTCGAAGTATTTTTTCCCAACGCCATCAACCACCTACTGAGAAGGTCTGACAGCGGCAGACCTGCGGTGGAATATTCTAGTGTGCCTCGTGACGCAGGCAGATTTCTTGCCGATAGTGTTGTGCGTGCGCTCGCCGGCGTGCCGCGTGCCGGGAGACCACTCTTTCTCAAGATTCCCTATCTCGGTCCATGCATAACCGAACAGCTCACCGGATACGACCGTTCACTTGTCGTGGGAATTCTAGGGGGGGCTGCTGGCACTACCCACGATGCCTACGGTCTTGTAGCCGATGCCAAGCGATACGGTGCGCGTGTTGCGCTCTATGGTCGCAAGATAAATGCCGCAGAGCATCAACTCTCGTTTGTGAAATTTCTCCGCGCCGTTGCCGACGACAAAATCGACGCAGCAGAGGCTGTGAAGGCCTATCATGGTGAACTGCAAACCCTCGGCATCGTCCCGCATCGATCACTCAGCGACGATCTTACGCGCACTTCTTCTCCCAGGGCGATTGCACCTTGAACTGCCCCCATGAATGACACCAGTTTCTAAGTTAGGGTTTTACCCGCTTTGGTTTTGACACGGACAGAATCTCTCTCTGGAAGTGGTGCCGTTTAAGGGGGGCAGGTCATCAACCGGTCAAATGCTTGCGGAATTGCCGTTGACCGGGCTATTCTTTGGCACGTTCGCCGGGCAGGTCACGGAAAGGACCCGATCGCGCGTCGTGATGACGTCCCGCCCCGAGTACGGAGCCCCCCTCTTGCGCTTTCTCCACACGAGCGATTGGCACCTCGGCCGCACCTTCGGCCCGGTCTCGTTGGCCGACGATCAAGCGGCCTTCCTCGACTGGCTGGTCGTCGAGTGCGCGCAGCGTCAGGTGGACCTCGTGGTCATCGCGGGCGACATCTACGACCGGGCGATCATGCCGACCGAGGCCGCCGAGTTGTTCCTCGACACCCTGCGCCGGCTGCGGGCCACCGGGGCTCTGGTGGCCGCCATCACCGGCAACCACGACGGTGCCGTGCGGGTGGCCGGGTACGACGACTTGCTCGACAGCAGCGGCGTCTACCTCCGCGGTGGGTATGCCCATGCGGGTGAGGTCCTCCACCTCGAGATGACCGACGGCCCGCTCGATCTCGTGCTGCTGCCGTTCCTCGATCCCCAGGCCGCACCCGACGACCTCACCGTTGCCGACGGCGACGACGTCGTGCAGCGGCGCGTGGCCCGGACGCACCAGTCGGTGTTGAGCGCCGCGGCCGGGGCGGCTCGAGCGGCGCTTACGGCGCCGCGGTCGCTCGCCGTTGCCCACGCGTTCGTGGCCGGCAGTTCCACCACCGAGTCCGAGCGCCAACTCACCGTGGGCGGCACCGGCCAGGTCGATGCCAGCGTTTTCGACGGGTTCTCGTACACCGCGCTCGGCCACCTGCACCGTCCCCAGTCGGTCAGCGACAGCGTCCGCTACTCGGGCACCCCACTGGCCTACTCGTTCTCCGAGGAGCACGCCAAGAGCGTGATCATCGTCGACATGGCTCCTGACGGGCTCATCACATCGACCATCGTGCCCGTGCCCGGCTCCGTAGGCCGGCCCGTGCGCACCGTCATCGGCACCATGGCCGAGTTGTTGGCCCACCCCGTGGACGAGCGTGCCTTCGTGCGGGCCGTTGTGACCGATCGCGACACCGTGCTCGATGCCAAGGCGCGGCTGGCGGTGGTGTTCCCACGCGTGGTCGAGGTGAAGCTCGAACCCGCCGGCGTCACCGTCGTCGATCCAGAGAGCGCCCGCTCGGCGCGCGAACTGCCGCCGCTCGAGGCCACCCGTTCGTTCTGGTTGCACGCCGAGGGCAGCGATCTCGACGAGCGGACCGGCACGCTGTTGCAGGAGATCGTCGGCGTGGCCGTTGCGACGGTGACGGTATGAGGCCGCTGCGCATCGAGCTCCAGGCGTTCGGCTCGTACCCGGGCAAGGAGGTCGTCGACTTCCGCCTGCTCGCCCACCGCGGGCTGTTTGTCATTACGGGCGAGACCGGCACCGGCAAGACCACTATCTTCGACGCCATGTGTTACGCGCTCTACGGCGAGATGCCCTCGAAGGAGGGCAAGGACATCCGCTCGCACCACGCCGCCAGCAGCATGCCCACGTACGTGGTGTTCGAGTTCGAGATCGATGGGGTGACGTACTCGGTTCGCCGCGAGCCCGAACAGGAGCGAGCGGCGCGGCGCGGTGGGGAGACCACCCTCGACAAGGCCAAGGCCCAGCTCGACCGCCTGGACACCGGGGCGAGTCTGGCCACCAAGTCCTCCGACGTCAACGCCCGCTGCGTCGAGCTCGTCGGGCTGAAGGCCGATCAGTTCAAGAAGGTCATCCTCCTACC
>CAMBUD010000095.1 GCA_945871035.1 Planctomicrobium piriforme
CTGTTGCCGCTGAACGCCCGAGCGACCGCCGAGGCCGCTGGACTTTCCGCCGATGGCGCCAACGGTGGAGAGCAGATCGCTGGAAGGGGCGGTTTCGTTGCTGAAGTCAGCGAGTTCAACCGAAAGAGGTGCCGCATCAAGATCAACGGCTGTGGAAATGACGGTCACATTTTCCACGATAACCGCGTCGGGCAGGACAACCGCATCAGAAACTTCTTCTGAAACGCCGGCCTGCTCCTGTTCTTGGGGCATGTCCTCAGCCAGTTCCTCAAATTCTTCAGCCACCTCAGGCGCTGTGGATGTGATGACGCGAGGCTGTTCCTCTGGGGGCACTTTATTAATGATCAAGGCCATCATGAGCAGCACGACAATGTGCACAATCATGCTCACGGCCATCGCAGGCGTTTGCTTCAAAACAGCCGATGCCATCACAGGGCCGTTTTCAGCAGCCTCTGAGGTCGCCGCATTATTTTGGTTGCTCGCGGGCTTGGCAGACGGCTTGGCAGACGGCTTGACAGACTGCTGGACTTGTGCAACTGCCAAGCGCGGCGGCATCGCCGGCCTTTCGGGGGCAACCTTGGGCGGCTGGCTGGGCTTGGCAGCCGCAGGTGCGACCGTTTTCTTGGATGTCTCAGGCTTGATGCTTGCCATGGCTATTTGGCCTCGAATTCAGGGAATGCGTTTCAAAAAACCCTCGGTCGATTGGTTTGCTTACTCGCTGAACCCAGTTAGGTTCGTTAAAGGCAGGCCCAAACATTCCCGTCAGCCTGTTGCGGCCTCGAAAAGCCAATCGACTCCCTCTATCGTATCGTTCCAAACCCGACTCGCAAACCAGATTTATAGTCTGGTATCGATAGGTCCCAGCGTTCCGGTCGAGCGTCCCGGTCCAGCGTTCCGGTCCAGCGTTCCGGTCTCAAGAGCCCCAAAGCCGTTCAGCAGCCCAGCCAGACGGGCTTTTGGCTATTCTCAGGCTGCCCGCTGGCGACAGAGGGTTGGGACGAGTACGATGCGAATCCCGGTCCAAATTCCGTTCAGACGGCAGGGCTGGAATGAAACGGTCTCTAAAACGGCCGCATAACTAACCGGTACTCCATCAGGCAAAGGGTTCGCATGGCCAAGGGCAAGAGAAAGCTAGAAGTGATCCATCTGGTCTGCGAAGAAACCGGTGATCGCAACTACACGTTGCGGCGAAAAAGCGGAGGTGAAAAGCTCAAGCTCAAGAAGTATTCCTCCCGGCTGCGCAAGCACACGCTGCATCTGGAAAAGAAAAAATAGTCTGCCGAGCAAGTTCGAATACGTTCCAGTTTTTGTTCCGCCGGTTTGATTGGCCGACTGCCTTCACGCACTGTCAGCCAATGGTTTCCAGTAAACGCTCCACGGACTGGTCTTGGATCGTTTCAATGCGATCAGCACAGCGGCGCAGGTTCCATTTTGCCACAGCGTTTTCCGTGAGCAGCAGCAGGCGGCACTCAGATCGCCTGTGAAAGCGACCCACTCCAGGGCGAAGGACCACGTCGATCTCACAGGGTTCGTCGGCATGCACCAACTGGCAGCCGTTGAGTGCGTGCAAAAGATTTTGCCCTGCCGGTGTTTGGCCAATGTCCGGCGGCAGGCCCCAACGCAACGCATTCACGGGGCGAACGTTCAGCCCATGCCGGCAGATTGTCAGCCGTCCACGGCGCAAAAAGTAGTGCACGTTTGGTCCATCGCGCCACCGCTTTGTGGCGGAGGGGTCGCTCGGATGCCAGACATGCAGCGAGTGGGTGTCGTCGAGAATCGATTCCAGGCGAATGCCTAAGGCCCTGAGCCGAAGGCCCAGGTCATCGTCTTCTTGGCCCCAGCCAACAAACCGTTCATCAAAACCGTTGAGGCGTTCAAAGTCGTCGCGCCACACACAAAAATTACCGCCCGCAAGTGGCGGCTTGGAGGGGTGGCGCAGAGTATTGTGCCACCACGCCTTGCGCCAGCGGCGGCGCAAGGCGCGGCGTTCGGCCGCCGAGGACAGCCCGAGCAGGTCGGTGTTTGCCAGTTGATGAATGGTTAAACAAGCGCTGATGTCCGCAGATAATCGGGCACAGTAGCCGAGGTGCGCAACTCCTCTGCGACGGCGCTTGAGATAGGCCGCCACGTGGTCGCGTGGCAGGATGCAATCGCCATCCAGAAAAAGAAGTGAATTGCCCACGGCGAGGCGAGCGCCGTTGTTACGAATCCGCGCCAAGCGAAATCCATCGTGTGGCTGTGTGGTAAAGCGCAGCGGAAATTGTTCGGTTGCGGCCTGCTTTTGCACGATGTCGTGCGTGTCGTCGGTGGAGCCATCGTCGGTAACGATTACCTCAAAGCGACCGGCGACACCCTCTTGTGCTGCAATCGATGCCAGCACGAGTGCGAGGTGCCGCGGCTTCTGAAAGGTGTTCACAATCAATGAAATATCAACCGCTTGACAGCGTCCACTCACGGCAAAAGCCTCCGGATCACTTGCGTGCCGCTGGATGAGCCGTGCACGCGGTGCGCATGGGCGATCGCACTGCCGCGGTAGTGGTCGGCATGCCGGACCACTTCTCGAAGTGCGCCGACCACATTCTGGCTCTCTGTTCCATCACAATCGATTACCACCCCGACCGCCCCTGCCGGCACGCAACGCTGGCAGGCGATCCAGCGAATTCCAATGGACTCAAGCGCAACGCTCTGGGCTCCGGAGGCTGGCGCGCAGATGAGCCATAGCCGGCCGGCACTTTTGTCGGAGCCATCCCGGTCGCTGCGGCCTGCCAGATTTGGGACCGCGTCGGCGTCAATGGGAAAGAGCACCGTCACAGTTCGTTGGAGCGGATCAGCATTGACAACAACGGGCGGTCGCGTGGTAATGCCCTCCAATGCCAGACGCATCGGCGGCTCACAAAGACAAGCGGAGCCGCTGGCCTTCCAGGTGAGATCGACTGCAATCACATCGTGGACAGCTCCATTTGAGCGCGCACTACCAGGCGGTTCGATTGGCAGCAGGAATGGCCGCAAGGCCTCGATGCGGGGCGCTGATACGCGCTGAGTTGAGAGCGTTTGTGAAGCGGCCAGAATGTTCTCGGCATGGAGCCGCAGCGGATCGGCCAACTGCCGCGACATCCAGCCCCCGCCCGTAACGATCGGCACGACTCCTGCCGCCAACGCCTCGAGCAGAATGCCTGAACAGCGTGTGGCATATCGTTGCTGGTCGTAGGGCAGCAGCATCACGTCAGCCGCTTGGATCTCGCGGGCGTAGCCGTCAGCAGCGAGCGGCCCTGCGAGCAGCTCAACCAGAGACTGGGGCTGCTGTTTCAGAGCATGGAGTGCAGCCCGCACGGCGGCGTGTTCAGGCACGGTCGAGTCGGCCGGAAAACCCAGATTAGACTGCACGGCAAACTGGAGGCGGCCTGCCAAGCATGGATCCCGCGATGCAGCGGCTACGACCTCAGCCAGTAGATGGGAATTCTTTTCCGGTCGGCTATCGCCCAGAATGGCGACTCGAAGCGTTTGCCCTTCAGAATCGCTGCGTGGCGTAAAAGCCCGCACCTTCCCAGGGATCTGTGCCGGATAGGGAAGTTCTGAAACTGGACCGATTCCCAAGCGGTCGTACTGCGCTGCCAGTTCTGCGGTGGTTGTATGAAAGTGGAGCACGTGAGGCTTTGCAGTGGCAACGGCTGTTTGCAAGAGCCGCTGCACCCGTTGCAGGCGGCGCTGTTGAGCGGCGAAATCGCCAGCAAAACCGCAGTAGAGCGGGTAGTGAAACTGGACGTGCCAAGCGATGCCAGCCGGCGGTCGACAGGCAGCAATTGCTCGCGCGAGTCCGGCAGCATCGAGCTCCGAAGCGGTGGCGAGGAGCACCACATCTTTGTTTTGCAGGCTGCCCAACAGTGGCTGCACATCCCGGGCAAATGCCTCGATGCGAGCGGCACGGCGGCGGGCAGCGTGCCACGCCGACCACGGCCACGAGAAACGCAACGGCTTGCGGCCACGTGCATCGAGTCGATCGAGCTCGCCAAAAGCAGTGTATTTCGAGTAACCGCTGTGCATAAACGCAGGATGCACGTGCCAACTGGCGGGCCACGTTGCGTCGGCAATAAATCCGCGCTGCGTGGCCAGCGTGCACGAGCAGCCGGACGCCTCTGCAGCGGCGAGTATTTCGCAGGCGTAATGAAAGGGATGCGAACCGATCCGCTCCAGGCAGGGATCGAGCAGCAGAAATTGCCGAGCATGGTTCATCTGTCTCTCACGTGCGTTCGTGGTGAAACGGATGCCGACGCGATCGTGGCCAGGAGCGCATCCATCTCCTCCGCACCAGTGAGAAGCTCGAGCGCGATCTCAAGGGCCATAAGCGGAATGCTGCCTAAGTGTTCGACTTGCACCTTAACGAGATCTTTGAGCGTTGTCACGACGATGTCGGCTCTAGCATCGTGCGCGGCAGTGGCGATTGCAGTGAGGTCAGCGGTGGAATAAATGTGGTGATCGGTCAGTGGATAA
Organism: Planctomicrobium piriforme; assembly: GCA_945871035.1. Classification (GTDB taxonomy): domain Bacteria; phylum Planctomycetota; class Planctomycetia; order Pirellulales; family UBA1268; genus BAIKAL-G1-2R. The sequence goes on from CAMBUD010000095.1 coordinate 4,489, forward strand.
AAGCCAACAAGCTGGCCTCCCATTTTTTCCAGTGACACCCGGAAGGCGGCCGGATTACCGATACCGGCAAAGGCCACAACCCGCTTGCCGCGTAACTCTTCTAGCGGCTGTGATTTTCCCGACACGGTGCACAGTCGCAGGGGGCGATGCTCGGCCTCGACCCAGACTCCCGGCATTCGGCTGCCGCAGGCTTTCTCAAAAAAAAGACGAATGTCTGTGCGGCGGGCGGCAGGCACTAAACCGGCGCGAGTCAGCACAACAGCCTGCGCGCGGGCAAGACCAGCAAGTGGCTCACGCAGCAGGCCGCGAGGAAAGACATGGCCGCAGCCAAAGGGATCGGTTGCATCAATGGCAACGATGTCGAGATCACGCCTCAAGCGACGGTGTTGAAAGCCGTCGTCTAGCACAACGACCTCTGCGCCAGCTGCGGCGGCATAGCGTGCCCCGGCGACGCGATCCCGATCGGCAACATGTGGCACACTCGGTAACAGAAGGCTGAGCTCTGCAGACTCGTCGCTACGTTCGCCCGGTTTTGCGCCGTAGCCACGACTGACGATTGTTATCCTGTGGCCCCGTCGGCCCAGCGTGCGGGCGACCCAGGCCACAAGCGGCGTTTTTCCAGTGCCGCCCAGCGTGAGATTGCCAACCGAAATCACCGGCACGGGGGCGGCTGAGATCGGTAGCCATTTGCGGTCATAGGCGGTATTTCTCAGGAGCATTGCCCAGCTGTAGGGGCCGGCTATTGCAGCCAAGGACAGCCGAGTCAAAGCGGCCCCTGGCCCTCGTGCGGAACCGTCTACGAGTCGCTTAAACGTTTCAGCGTCAGGAAGCAACGACATGGCGACTTTCATACCTGACGCGGAAAGCCCGCTGTCGACCGTACAATAGGCCGATTTTCCGTTGGACGTCAATGCGGCGAAGCAAGAGCTGAAAGTCGCCGATATACTACCAGTGGTTTGTTTCAAACCGTTTTCCTTTGGTTGCTGCTGAAAGCAGGTGTGTTTCGGCAGTCAGGGAGCACTGTGATGGCAACCGTTTCCAAGCGCACAAGTGATTCTCTAGCCGTTGGCTTTTGGGCCGATGCGGGCGAGGGAGAGTCGCAGTCAAAGTCGGATCGCTATTTGGCGGCTCGACTAGCAGCAGCCAGCGCCGACTACAAAGGTGTGGCGATCACAACTTTTTTGCTGGGGCTGGGGGTGGCACTGCTTCTGTGGCTCAGCGCCGGAATTATGTTGGAGCATTGGTGCATCGCCGGCGGCCTGCCGCGCTGGGCGCGTTGGACTTGGTTTGCGACCGGTTGTGCAGCACTGGTAGCCGCAGTCGGGCGATGGGTTTTGCCATTGCTGCGCTGCCGCGTGAATCTTGTCTACGCGGCTCATGCGATCGAGCAGGAGCATCCGGGGCTCTACAACGATCTAGTCAACGCCGTGCTCGTGAAGGCACACCCCGAGGGGAGTGTGCCGATGGTTGTAAAATCGCTAGAGCATCGCGCCGCCAAGCGACTCTCTGCCGTACCCAACGACGTTGTCATGGATCGTACGACTGCTGTGCGATTGGCCTACTGCTTGGCGCTGCTGGTGGGGTTGGCGTGCATCTACCAGGTGGCGGCTCCCAAGAGTCTGCTCGTGAGCGCCGCGCGTTTGTTGTTGCCGTGGGTTGGCCTTGCGCCACCGTCGCGGGTTCGCATCGACGCGCCGATTCTCTCCTGGCGGCTGCCGGCTGAAGCAACGGCAGCCAATCGCGGCGAGAATGCAGAAGCCGATAGCCGACGGCTGAAAACAGATTCGGGAGTGGCAACGCTTGTGCGGGGACGGCAGTTGCTCATGACAACGGTTATTCGCGGCTTGCACAGCGACGAAAAGCCGATCGTCTCGGTCGCACCACTCCCCGACCCAGCAGCCGCCAAAGACGCGACGGCATCCGCAACCGCTGCAGCAAAGTGGCAGGTTGCAATGCAGCCAGGCAGAGCAGAGGTTGGCGCTGCTGCACGCTTCACAGCTCTGCTTCCCGATCAAACACGCGGACTCGACCAATCGATCGAGATCACCATTAAGGCGGGCGATGCTCACAGCCTGCCGGTACGAATCGCCGTTATCGATTCCCCATCGTTGCTCGTGCGTGAGGTGCGATACGACTATCCCGACTACACGCAACGCGAAAACGAAACGGTCGAATGGCAGGGAGATGTGCGTGGCATTGAGGGCACACAGGTAACGATCATTGCCGAAAGTAACCAACCGTTGGAATCGGCATGGATTGATTTTGACTGCGATGACAAACGAGACGTGCGGTTGAAGGTGGGGGCGAGCGATCTGGCACGAGCGACAGGAACCTTTTCCTTGCGAATGAATGCCGAACGGACTGCCGCCGAGCATGCCAGCTACCGGCTTCTGTTTCAGCTCCGCGGAGGAGCGGCGATTTCTAAAGATCAAGTTGTGGCTGAAAAGCTGGAGCATCGCATTGAGGTAACGGCCGATCTAGAGCCCGAGGTGTCGATTGAGGAACCACGGGAATCGCCGCTGCGTGTGCCGCCAGGAAAGCCCGTAACGGTGCGGGTACTGGCCGTGGACCCGGATTTTGGTTTGGCGCACGTCGGCATTGAAACCCGAGTGAATGGTGGTGCCATCCAGCCAGAAATAGTGTTACTGGGGCGTGAAAAAAAGGTCTCCCTTGCGAGGCCTTTTCGCGATGCGGCTCAATTGGTGCCCGAACAACTCGGGGCAACGGCAGGGGGTCTGCTTGAATACCGCGCCGTTGCCATTGATACGCGACCACAAGTAGCAAACATTTCTCGGACGCCGTGGCAATCGCTGCGCATTGATGCCAGTGCACCGGCGCAGCCGAACCTCGCGCCTCCGCCGTCACCATCTGACAGCGCTGCACAAAAAGCGAGCGACGATCCCCAATCAGACGATCCGAAAAACCCACGCGGTCCCGATGCTGCAAAAGATACACAACAAGATGCGGAGCGCAAAGACGTCCCACCGCAGGATGGTGGAGCCCAGCAACAGCAACAGCAGCAACAACAACAACAACAAGAGAAGACAGCCCCAGAAGCCTCGCCGCAGGAAGGCAAACAAAGTGGCGGTGCGCAAGGTGAGCAAGACGGCAAGCAGCCGGCAGCCGGAGAAAATAAACAGCCGGGAGCGGAACAAGGACAGGGCAAGCCGCAGGGCCAAGGAGCCCAACAGGGGCAAGGTCTGGGGGCAGAAGGAAACAAAAACGGTGCCAAACAGTCGGGCGAGAAGCAGGCCGAAGGCAAGAGCGGTCCGCAGTCACCGTCGCCACAGGCGGCAGGCAAGCAGTCAGATGGCAAGCAGCCACCTCGTACCTCGGTGGCATCCGACGGTACGAATGATGGCGCAGCTATGGAACGCATTCTAGAACACCGCCGTCAAGCAAAAGCCGATAAAGATAGCGGTGGCGCAGCCGATAAGGGCGGCGAGAAACAGAAGCCAGACGGTGCGAAGCCAGATGGTGCGAAGCCAGACGGTGCGAAGCCAGATGGTGCGAAGCCAGATGGTGCGAAGCCAGATGGTGCGAAGCCAGATGGTGCGAAGCCAGATGGTGCGAAGCCAGATGGTGCGAAGCCAGATG
>CAMBUD010000096.1 GCA_945871035.1 Planctomicrobium piriforme
GAGGGAGCAGCTTTGGCAGTGGCAATCGGACCTGAGTGGAAGGGCCTCAATCTTGAGGAATGCCGCACTACCAATGAGCATGGCACTCGCATGTGGGAACTTATCGGCCCCGAGGGACGCGTTATCCTCTTTGGCTCCGCCCCGGGCCGCGAGGTTTCTGGAGAACCATTTGCTGCTGTGAAGATTGCAAGACTTAAGAATCTTGCAGAGGATAGCTCCCCACCGCTACGCATCGATCTCAGCAGACCTGCCCCGACAAGACCGTAAGCATTTCCCGAAATCTCTCAACATGCCATGCAGGGGTCTACTTCTTCTGCACGACTGCTGCTGTACGAGCTGACATGTTCTTGGGCATTGCAAAACGGCATTGCCATTCACTTCACAAGCGTACGAATCGCCTGAAAATATTGATGTTCCGCCGAACCGCACCATTCAAACAACACAGCCTCGCTAGTGGTGAGAATGGCTCCTTGAGATTGGAGCCGTTGCAGTGCGGTTTCATGGTCGATCGCGTATCGGGAGGCCACCGCATCGACCACAATAAAGACGCCTAGCCCGCGGCCAAGAAGATCGATCGCTGTTTGTGCGATGCAAACGTGCGTTTCGAGGCCACAGAGTACGACGGTTTCAATTGTGGGATCCACACTCCTGTTAAATTCTTCAGAGCCGCAACAACTAAAGCTCATTTTTGCCAGCGGTGGTGGCATTTTTTCGGCTAGCATGCCGGGCGTAGAGCCAAGGCCTTTGGGGTATTGCTCCGTCAGCACACTTTTCACATTGAGAAGAAGTGCGGCTTGCGCCAGTCGCATAGCTCGGCTAACCAGAACGGTCGCAGTGGGCATTGCCGCTAGCAACCGCTCTTGGATATCGATCACGCACAGGAGTGTTCTGGAAGGGTGTAGTCGCATGGTTTACTTTGTTAAGTGGATAGATAAATCTGCGGTCAGAGTTCTCAGTATTATCGCTCGTGATGGATCAGAGTGTGTTCACGCGATGGATTGCAGAAATCACTCCATGGCAGCCATGGCCGTGACTTGTAAACGTGAAAATACGACTCGTTTCAGATGGGACCTCGATACTGACCTCAAGGCGGTCGGGAGGCAACACGTCAGCGATGCGGTTGGCCCATTCAACAAAAACCCACCCTGGTTCACCGATGGCGTCTCCCCAGCCGATCTCTGCCAAGTCGGTACTCCCGGCGAGACGATAAAAATCGGCATGAACGATTCTCGTTGGCCGTGTGGCGTGCAACGGGTCAGCGCAAACAGCATGCAGATGAATGAGCCCGAATGTTGGGCTGACGACCAACGATGGATGAACACCGACCGCCGCTGCTACTGCCTTTACAAAAGTTGTTTTCCCTGCCCCAAGATCACCGGAAAGAGTGACAAAGGCACTTTGCGGCAGCACGCTCGCCACAAGAGCGGCCAGCGAATGGAGTGCCGTTTCCGATGGCACTTCGGTAGCAACCGTTTTGGCGTCAGGGGCTTGGGGGATCAAACACATGCAGAAAACCTTGGGGCTTCAGCGGTGCCGACGTGCCATCTATCCCGATAGCTACTAAGCCAGCGCCCTGAGTAACTTCACCAATAATAGTGATAGGAATTGAAATCGGTGCAGTACCCACTAAAGCTATTAGATTGTGTGCAGCATCTGGTGGCATGGCAAGAATGAGTTCAAAATCCTCGCCGTCTGTTAAGGCATGTTCTAAAGGGGTGCGTGTGTCGCCAGCAAGCTTGCTACTGCGCACCGCATCGTCATGGATCGGAATGTCGGCAAGTCGAATGATGGCTCCTGAGTTGCTAGCAGCCATCATTCGTGAAAGATCTAGCGAAAATCCATCGCTAATATCGATGGCAGCATGCACGCTCAACCGTTCGGCGATGAACATCGCTTCATGGCAGCGTGGTTCTACTGCCAGATGTCTTCCGAGCAGGCTGCCGCCTAATGCACCGGTAACAAGCAGAAGATCGCCAGGCTTGGCTCCGTCGCGACGCCAGGCGGATCCTGGGGAAACGCTGCCCACAGCCGTAACACTAATCACCAACGGACCGTCCCACGCATTGGTATCGCCACCAGCAATAATGACATTGTATTTCTCGGCCAACGCTTGAAGTCCTTCGAGCAGGCCACGGCCGATCGCTGCGCCATCTCGTGTCGGTAGGCAGACAGCCACAAGGGCAGCCTCTGGCTTCGAACCCATCGCCGCCAGATCGCTCAGGCTCACCGCCAGTGCCTTGTGTCCCACTGCGCGTGCAGAGCACTTAGGACCGAGCAGGAAGTCGATCCCCTCGGTGAGCATATCGACTGTCAGAACCGTTCGGCGCATTGCCGGTGGCCTCAGCACTGCGGCATCATCACCTGCCGGCACCTCGAGTCGCGAGTCAGTCCCGATCGTGGCTAAAACCCAGTCAACAAATTGGGATTCCACTCAAGCATGCTCCGGATGGTTTATCGCAGGCACAGAACAGAATCTAATTCTTGCGTAGAGGATCCTGTGTTTGCCAATTACCGGCGCAAACTGTCGGAAACAAGATTACCAAACAGCGTTTCCCGTCCACGCAGAATAAAAAACTTAAGCTGCACAAGATCGTCATCCCGAACTTTATCAAGGACGTAGGATATATTCTCGGTAGTGATCGTCTCCCACACGTGCAGGCCGACCAAAATATCTCCCTGCCGGATGCCTTGGTCTATGGCCGGCCCATCTTTACGGACTTCCGTAATCAGAAGCCCACCGCGGTAGCGGGCCTGCAGTTTTTGCACCTTGCCTGAAGGCATTGGCTGGCAGCGGATACCGATCTCCTCCCAGCAACGATCTTCGAGAGAGACCGGCTGCTGGCGAATGGCGGCAAGCGATAGGTCGACTCGTCTCTCTCCGCCATCACGCGACACTGTTACGAACACACTATCGCCAGCCTTGTGGCCGATCATTGCGCGTTCAATGTCAAGTTGACTTGTCACGGGTTGGTCGCCAACGCGAGTGATCAAGTCACCCGCTTTCACACCCACAATCTCGGCAGGACTCTGCCGGTGGACTGTCATAACGACTGCGCCACTCTGGCCCTCACCTTTTGCGACAATGCCATGCCATGTTCTATCTACGCGCTCGGAGGACATGAGTTCTGTAATCAACTCAAGCACACGATCAATCGGAATCGCAAATCCAATCCCTTGTGCTCCGGCCCTGACAGCAACATTGATTCCTATCATCTCACCATCGACATTGAGCAACGGCCCGCCGGAGTTTCCAGGATTGATACTGGCGTCTGTTTGAATGAGATCTTCATAGCGTTGCGTGCGGCTTACTTCAACTGTGCGATGGAGCGCTGAGATGATGCCGCGCGTGACCGTGTGCTCATATCCATAGGCGTTGCCCATCGCTAGTACAGTCTCACCGATCATAAGATCATCCGATCTACCGATGGTGATCACAGACAGAGACTCGGTTGGGTTAATTTTAATAACGGCCAGATCTGTGCGAGGATCGTGGGACACAAGAACTGCTGTCGTTGTTTTTCCAGATTCCATTGTGACTTCAATGCGTTTAACACCCTCGACAACGTGATAGTTTGTGACGATGTAACCGCGACCATCGATGACAACACCTGTGCCCATCCCATTGACACGCCGCATCTCAGCGCCAGCCTCATCGTCTGGGCTAGCAATCATTTTTTGCCCATGAATGTTGACGACACTATCCCGCTGGGTCTCAATGGCCGTCACGATGGCTGAACGGCGCGAGTCACTTGCTAAGCAGTTGCATGTGGTGCGATTTGCCATAACACAGACGGCAATAACAGGCAGTAAAGCCCACAAACACCGCATGGTGAAAAGACTCCGTTAGAAAAAAACGGGACACAATGGCTACGCCGCGGTACACGTGCTGGGCGAGGCCTGTCCGAGATTCTGAATCGGCCATAAAAGCCTGACGGAACACCGGTTTTAACCGGTGTCGGTACAGCTTTCCCAGTCGTTCGATCAAAGGCACCTGACTGGCTGGAATTGTGTGAAAGCGGCATTCATGCGGGGTTGGAAAGAATTATTTATGCCGTGGGTTTTGTCCTTTTGGGACAGCGTGTGTCGGTGGAACCTGGCGGTTTGGACCTGATCCAACCAGAAAGGGCAGAATTTGCAGGGCCAGAAAAATCCCTAGCACAGCCAGCACGAGCATTGGCCAGACTCCCGCTATTTGCTCACCCAGACTCCAGCCAAGCTCTTTTGCGATTCCACCAGCCAGTGTGGCTACGAATAGCAGCAGCAGAGCGCCGAGCACGATGGCACATCCCAGCGAAGCCATCGTGCCCTTGAATGTGCTGATCTCAGAAAATTCTTCCTGATGAAGATCAATTGTCCGACCTTTCATGACGCTTCTCGGAACAGTTTCGGCTAGCTCAATCGCACGCGATGCATCAGCCCAAGAGGCTGCTTCATCCAGTAAGTCCTCTTGTTGCAGCAAGGGCTTACGAGGCTCACATGCTTGGTGTAGCACCGCAAGCATGACAGCCCCTCGATCAAAGGCAACCGGCTGTGGCGGCATCAACAAACTGCAATCGGTCGACCATTGCCAAGGGACGGATTGGTTATCAGGAATGTCAACGACAGTTGAAGCCCCACTACCAGCGAGGGTCACCCGAAGTCCTCGATCGTCACCATGCATGACCTGCCAACGAATCGGCACATGAGATGTACCTGTAAAGCCAACAGCAAGTGTTCCCCAAGCATTTTGTGGAGTAGCCCCGCTGAGTGTTGAAAGCCTCTGCGGATCGCCAACAAGCATTCGCACCAGATCGGCATCGCGTGCAAGTTGTTGGAGTACACTATCGCGCGAACGGTCGGGCATGCGTCTTTCAAGTGAAACTGTTTCGACGACGCCCTGGGCTTCACCGTTGGCTGAGCTTGCCTCAATGGTTTGTCGCAAGCGGGCGATAAAAGGGTGAAGGCGGTCGGGCAGGTAAGGGATGACTCGCGCGCCGGAATCTTTACAGATCATGTCGATTTCATACGCCCACAGCATTGAGAGAGACAGGGGTTGCGACACCAAGAGCGTCCTGCCAGTTTGTACGAGTTTGCGTACGCCCTCAGCCCGTTGATCATTCCAGCCAGTGGCGCCGACCAGTACGGCATCGCAGACGCGTGCATCAGCAAATGCCTCCCATGAAGCTTCCAGCGGTACACCGTCCAGCAACGACGCATAGGGAGAGTCGATAGCGACATCGCATGCCAGTACGATACGGTCGTCCTGTCGCCGAGCGGCAGTAAGAATTGTTGCAATCTGGGAGTCGATGCCAAACAGTCCAAGTTTCATTTGTTTATTCTTTCCGCACGGCAAGAAGGCGGCAAGTTCCGGTACTCTGCAAGGCTGTTCGCCAGTCCTTGGCGTGGCCGAAGCAAAATAAGTTTTAAACTAATCAGGAGCACAAAAAGATGACCGCTCGACTTCGAGCAGAAGTGATTGCTATTGGTGACGAACTCACATCAGGTCAACGACTAGACACGAACAGTCAGTGGATCTCAACCCAGTTGGCGATACTAGGGGTTCCTGTAATCTTTCATACAACGGTCACAGATACCTTAGGGGAGGGCGTCGAGGCCTTTCGAATTGCTACACAGCGGGCAGATTTAGTTGTGGCCACAGGGGGGCTGGGGCCTACGGCCGATGATCTCACGCGTGATGTGCTGGCCGCGCTTTGTGGGGTACCGCTTGAGTTGTCGGTCCCAGTGCTCAAGGTGATTGAAACACGTTTTTTAACCCGGCAGGCACCCATGGTCGAGAGCAACCGTCGGCAGGCTCTCTTTCCGCATGGCAGCCGTATCATCCCAAACCCAAACGGTACGGCTCCTGGCATTGAGTTAGATGTGAGCCGATTGGATGGCCAGAAAAGCAGTCGCGTCTTCGCATTGCCTGGTGTGCCCTCGGAGATGCGCAGCATGTGGCACGATTCGGTTGTCGCCTGCATCCATCGGATGCAACCGGAGGAAAGTACCATCGTCTACAGACGGATCAAGTGTTTTGGCGCAGGGGAAAGCGCGATTGAGGATATGTTACCCGACATGATTCGTCGCGACAGGGACCCGCTGGTGGGTATCACTGCGCACGAGGCGACAGTGACGCTGCGGATTGCTGCGCGTGGCCGCAGTGTTGCAGACTGCCTGAATAAAATCGAGCCAACAGAGGAGATGATTCGTTCTTGCTTAGGCCGGTTGGTGTTTGGCACAGAAGACGACGAGGTTGAGGATGCCGCGCTACTTGCGCTAAGCACCGGACGCCATACGCTTTCGTTGATCGAGATTGGAACAGACGGACGGGCGGCGGCGCTCCTTTCTCAGGCCCAGGGCCGTCAGCTAAGAGACGTTTTAAATGCCGCACAACCGGGTCAACAAGCGGTTGCACCGGGGGGGTTCTGCGGCGGAATCGTCCTCCCGCTGGCTACACTATCGCCCAAAATGCGGCCGCCGTTTCTCGCTGATTGGCAAACCGCGCTAGACATGGACAGCGATACAACATCGATCGAGAATCTTGCACAAAGAGCGCAGGTGTTTTTTGGTACAAGTATTGGGTTGGCAATCGGTGCTATTCGACCGGCTGTGGATGGAAAATCGACTGTTTCCATAGGCATTGCCTATGCTGGCAAAACCGAAAGCTTCGTGCATTACCTCGGCGGCGACATGTCGTTCGCACTGTCTCGAGCTGCAAAAACTGCCCTAAATTTCGTCCGAGAACTTGTAGCTCCTTTCCACAGCACGCTGTGATTTTTTCACCATGCCGAATACCGCTAGCCTATCTGATACAACTCGATCGGCCTCCAACAGGCGTACGCTTTTTCTGGCGATGGGATTAGTGGTTCTCGTAACGCTCATTGTCTGGCCCTCGCTGATGGGTCGAATCCAATATGCGAAAACGCGTGCAGAACTAGCCGCGATTCGTGATGCTGCATCCGGCAGCGAATTATCTGCTGTCGGAAAGCTCTTTACGACACTCGCGCGCGTTGTAGGCCCAACAGTTGTAAACGTGACAGCCAAACGTCGTGTGCACAGGATCGCCGATGAGATCGCATCACTCCACGACGATTCTCCGCAGAATATTACGCAGGAATCTGTCGGCTCGGGTGTAATTGTTAGCAAGGACGGCGTCATCGTAACCAACTACCATGTTGTTTCTCAGGTCGATGTGATTGATGTGCAACTGGCTGATGGACGTCACTTGATCGCTGAACTCATTGGTGCAGATGCTGCCACCGATCTAGCTGTTATCAAGATTACAGCCACCGATTTGCCAACAGCTGTTTGGGGCGATAGTGATTCACTAGAGCCGGGAGAAATGGTGTGGGCTATCGGAAACCCCTACGGACTTGATCGAACAATTACCTATGGGATTATCAGTGCAATTGGCAGACGGGGTGTACTAGAAAACCCCTTTCAGGAGTTTCTTCAGACCGATGCATCGATTAACCCAGGTAATTCTGGCGGACCGCTCGTTGATGTACACGGCCGTATCATGGGGATCACTACGGCAATTGTGGGTAGGGATTTTCGTGGCATTGGATTTGCGATTCCAAGCAACACCGCACGCAAGGTTTCTGAGGACATTCAATCGAGTGGCCATGTCGAACGCGGCTACATAGGGATGTCGCTCCGAGCATTGCCGCCAGCAGTTTCAAATCTACATGGGGTAGGTGTGATTGCAGTAGAACCGCATTCGCCTGCAGCGCTCGCAGGCATAAAAGCTGGCGATATTGTCGTTGGTTATGCGGGCGAACAAATCGTCGAGCCCTCTTCTTTTGTACTGCTGCTGACGCGATCTCCTGTTGGCTCCGAAGTAGTCATGGAAATAGTTCGCGGTGAAGATCGACTAAAAGTTCGTGTTCGAATCGGTCGTAGGCCGCAAGAAGAATGATGCTCTGCCTGCATAGGCCGATCGGTTCACACTCGAGAGTTTCTTACGGCTGACAAATGAGTGCTAGCAGCCACAGATGGCAAAGCGCAGGCAGCATCGAGAG
>CAMBUD010000097.1 GCA_945871035.1 Planctomicrobium piriforme
CGGAATGGATAAAGGCTGCCGCGCGATGGGCGCTGTGGCGATGGATCTGGAGGAGATAATTTATGTTCGTTCGCTGCTATTGTACGCACCCGCTGGCTGTGGCTCTTGTCTCGCTGTTGAGTGTGCAAAGCTTTGCCTTGGCCCAGCAGACAGTGGAACTATCTGCTTCCGCTAACGCTGGTTCCCAAAGCGCTGCTTCCCAAAGCGCTCAGGGCCAATGCGACCTGCGTTGGACGCCCCATCGTGGTGCCACGGTCAATCGCTCCGATACGCTGTCTGCGTTAGTTACTGCTCCAGTTGAACAGCCAGCCGAGCCCCTGCCTGCGGCGACCGCTGTGGCTCCACTACAGCCAGCAACCAGCAACCCCGTGCCACCGGCATCGGCGAGCCTGCCGAGCGTCGAACGTCGAGCCATAAGCCCGCCAGATTACGCGCCGCTGCGAAGCAGTTTTGGCAACAGCCTCGGCGACTGGATGAGCATCAATAGAATTGCCGGAAGTTTTAGTCCCTCGGCTGATCCTAGTGATCAAACCCTGATGGACACTAGCCTCCTGCGAGCACCGCAGGGCAATCATGGCCGTCCGATTCTGGGCGTTGAGGGAACGCCTCGTCGATCCACTTCCTCCCTCGGCATGCAATCCGCTGCAAGACCTGTCTCGGGTGGCAGTGCACCACGCTTCAATCCCAATGCTTCCCGACAAGCCACCGCTGCCCGCAGTGGGTCGCAAAGCATGGCACCCAGGGGCGAACGTCTGGCGATGAATGTCGATGGCATCCCGTCTGTTATGACCCGCGGACCCCAAGCCACTGCCGTTGACGATCCCAACGCCCCCGGCCGACTGACGGCCCCTGCAGCACCTGCCGCCTCGGGGACATTGCCGGCACCTGCCAACCGTTCCGCACCGCAGTCAGTCGTTGAAACTATCGATCCCGCCATGGGAATGCCGTTGGAAATGCCGGGTGATATGTCTGGCGATCTGCCGGAGGGCTTCGACCCCCAATTGATGCAATCCGGCGAAGTGCCAGCAGACAATGGCGGCATGTGGATGGGGCAGTATCCGGCTCAACTCCACATCGAGTCATTCTACGACGATCCCTATGCCTGTGAGGATGAGTTTGGCTGCCTGCCATGCTGGCCGCACGAGGGACGAATCTGCGCCTATCTACGCAGCTTTGGCCGCCCTTACTACGGCTGGAAATGGTACCGCGATTTCACTGCTAGCGGCGGCATCACGTCCTTTCAAAATGAAACCAACCTCGGCCTGCATGGCAATTACGGCACCAATGAATATGCCAACTGGGCGATGCCTTTTTGGAATGCGTTTGGCATCGGCTGGCAACTGGGCGTGCGCGGTGTGCAATCCAACTTCCAATCCACCACGCTGACCATACCGGGGTTCGCACCGCTGCACACCAACTCCCGCAACCAGACGTTTGTGACAACGGGCTTCTTCACGCGAGCCTTTGAAGGACGCGGCTTGCAGGGCGGTGCGGTGTACGACTACCTCCGCGACGAATGGTATGACGGCGCCGACATGTCACAGGTTCGCGGCGAACTCAGCTACGTGTGGGGCTATCACGAACTCGGGTTCTGGGGATGCGGCAACGTTGCCGACACAAACAGCATTTTTTCGTCGAGTTCGTCCACCACTGGCTCGGGCAGCACACTGGATCTCTACACCGCATTCTATCGGCTCCACTTCGGGGATGCGAATGAGTGGAAGGTGTGGGGCGGTGCCACCGGCGGAGGTAACGGCATCGTCGGCTCGGCAATCCGCGCACCGATGTCGCGCTCGCTGGCGATGGAAGGCACGTTCACCTACGTCATTCCCACTGACACGCAAACGCTCGTCATCACCCCGGGGACCACTCTAAGCTACACGCCGTCGGCATGGAATCTGTCGCTCAATTTGGTTTACTACCCGGCGGGCCGTTCGCGACGCAGTTTGGCCAGTCCATACCGGCCGCTGTTCGACGTGGCCGACAACGGCAGCATGATCCGTTCGATCGCTCCCTTCGCGACGCCGTGATAGGGAGTGGCTGCCGCCTGGCCCAGGCACGCTGGCGTGCCGTCCAGAACCGGGGCCAGCAGTGGGGCCCTCAGACGGGGGCTTCAGGCGGACCGCGTAAAAGGGCGACCTCCCGGCCAATCGCGGGCTTGGCTGCCACAAAGCGGGTTGGTTTTGGTAGCATTTGGCTGCACGCGAGAAAACGTTTCGCGAAAACCATTTGAATTGCTTGTTGTTGGCTCACTGTAACGGGAAACTACCATGTCGGCTGAAAAAGATCCGTGGGCTTCATTGGCTGAAACGCTCGGTACCTCTCCAACTCCTGAACCACTCTCGCCACAGACGCCTCCGCCCCCTCGCCCACCGCAGCGACAGCCAGAGCCAAAACACAGCACGCCGTCAGCGCAGCGATCGGACTGGGGCAATGTGGCCGCCGATCTGGGGCTAGCCGGCGGTCAGGAGCCGAACCCCGCGTCATCCCGACCCGCCTCACCATCTCGGGCATCTGAGCCGTCCCGCGTGCCCGTGCCGCCAGCGTTGGGCGACCGACCGCCGCGCGTGGATCGAAATGACGACCAGATGAATCGGGACTCAGATTCAGGGGCCCCACCGCGACGACTCGACGACGGCATCCGACAGAACGACTCACAGCGGTCGGAGAGTTCCCAGCAAAATAGGCCGCAGCAGCCACGCACCACTCAACAGCGAGACGGTGCAGACGGTATTGCAGACCGTGGTACAGCCAGCGCAGACCGTGGTGCAGCCAGCGCAGACCGTTCGGCCAGCGCAGATCGCCCTCGCCGCGGCCGTCGTGGTGGGCGTGGGCGGGGCGGAAATCGTCGCAGCGATACCGGTGGTGAGCGACCCCGTGCCGAGAATAGCGGCAGAGGCACAGGCGGCGAAAATGAACGCGATGGCAACAATCGTACGCGTGATGAACGCCCAGATTTTGAACGCGACGATCGTTCAAGCCCGCCGCTTTCAGACGAACGGTCGCACGATCGAAGTCGGGATCGCGGTGACGAAAATGCCAACGAATATCCTCCGGTTCATCAGCAACGTCAGGCGGAAAACTCGGAAAGTGGCGGCTCGTCTGAAGATGGATTGATCACAAGATCGTCTGAAAACACGGAAGAATCACGCGACCATGGCGACCGGCCACGCCGTCGCCGTCGTGGCCGCCGCGGCGGCCGCGGGCGATCCACTGCGCAGCGTGAACGCCTGCCAGACGGCGAGCGACAAAGTGGCGAGAGAGCTGATTCCGGTCGCGGAATGGGCGACGCGTTACCCCAGCGCAGTCCGGGTGTTGAAGGCGACGATGCGTTGCCCGCCAGCTACGGCGCTCAGCCCGGAGTACCGCGTTCGCAAGCCAGTCGCCCACCCAGAACGCCACGCCCTGAAAATGATCGAGGTGAGGCCACCGGCTCTCGCGATTCGCACCCGCGTACCAGCGATGGCCGACAGCCGCAGCGTCGCAAACGCGTTCGCCGCGAAGGCGATGAGTCCTCAGCACGGCCGCCGCGTAGCAGTGCATCGGGTTCGCGCCGCAGCAGCACCGATAACCGTCGCAGGAGCGACGGCGAGCTGCGGTCTTCGAACCGATTTTCTCGCGGGAGTCATGATGATTTTACACCGGTTGCCGGTGCGTATGACGAAGATGACGAGGGGCTCGATTTTCTTGGTATCGAGGAAGCCGTCGGTGAGCTGCCATCGAATCGCCAACGGCAACGCATGGACGACGATGATATTGTGGCTGAAAGCGGTCTGCATTCGGTGCTCGATGTACCCAGCTGGGTGGAAGCCATCGGCATTGTGATTGCAGGCAACCTCGACGCCAGAAGCCGATCGTCGCGGCCCGATGACAACGACAAAGGCCGCTCGTTTCATCGTGACTCTTCGCAGCGTGATCAGAACCGCGGACATGAGCCACCGCCGACGGCGCGCGGATAAAACGTCCTTTTCTCGGCTCCCTGAGCGAGAGTCTGCGCGAGCCAGCCTGAGCGAGACTCCCTGAGCGAGACTCCCTGAGCGAGAGTCTGCGCGAGCCTACCTGAGCGCGATGGTGCGCGCCAGGGGACGAAGTATCTGCTCGATGACGCAGGTGTCAACCACCTCGCATGCCACCTTAGCAAGCCGGTCGATGGCTTCTACATAGGAGGTTTGCGGGTCGAGGCTGCCATACTGTCGGGCGGTGACGTAAACGCTCAACTGGTCCTCGCTGAATTCACCGGTGCGAACCTGGAATGCATTGGTACGCGTTTCCGTGCTGACTCGTACCTGTGTCCGACAATCTTCATCCAGAGCAATTGTCAGCGATGGCTCGTAATTGATCACGCGGCCGCCAGGAATTTCACAGACGCGGTCGAAGGATGGCCCCACTCCAAGCGCCTCGGCCAGCAGAGAGTTGTGGTTGCCACGAAATGCAAAATCAAATCCAAACAGCAAGTCGAGGGCTTCGCAGTCAAGTGGGCTGACGGAGAGCAGCGCTGGTGCCAAGTCCAGCACAAGCCTGTGTTGGTCAAGCACCGATTCCAATGAAGACGGGTTCACCTGCCCAGAACACAACCGCTTGGTTTCAACGGCCACCCAACGGTAGCGGCCATTATCTTTTTCCTCTTCTAAAACAAAATCTTTTTTGTCGCGGCAATAAAACTTTCGCATCGACGGGTATTTTTTCTGCACGCATTCAAAAAAATGCAGAATCGTTTCCCGCTGGCCTGGCAGTTCCATCTCTGTGGAGAGGTTTAAGTTGACGTAAAAATCGTCTGCCAACGACGCATATTTCGTCATACTTTTTTCGCTCCAAGGTGCCGTAAACAATTATGGATCATAGAGCTTCAATAAAGGCATTGTCAAAATGGGCAAGCTATCGTCGGGCTAAGGGGTCCATTCGGGGGTGCAGCGGTTCGGCAGCGGTTCGGCAGCGGTCAGCCAGCGGTCAGCCAGAGGAAGCCAAACGCTAGCATCTTTAGCCACCTCAGGGCATACTGCGTCGGCAGGGCTATGCATCTGCTAGAAGCACTTCAAAAAGATTTACAGCCAATTCAGAGCTTTGATGCCCGCCAAGTACGAACCCGTTCGCATTCCCGATCATCTCGTTTCGATAGAGAAGCGAGCGGATGGTGCTATCATTGTTCGCGTGCGGTCCGAAAGCGTGCACGAAATGCCCTTACCGGACGCCGTCTTCGCATTTCGCTGTGGAGACCCACAGTATGAGTATTGGATGAGCCGACTCGCAACCGTGCCGCCTGCCTGAAAACGCTAGTCCCCTCGGGAACTGGCTATCAGTGAGAGGAATTCGCGGTTGCTTTTAAATTTTGCCAATTGCTTTGTGAGCTGCTCCATCGCATCGACCGTGTGCATGCTCGAGAGTGTTCTTCTCAGCATGTTTACAGAGTTGAGAACCTCGGCATCGAGAAGTTTTTCCTCGCGACGAGTACCCGACTGCGAGATGTCGATCGCCGGCCACACCCGACGATCCGCCAACTTGCGATCGAGCACAAGCTCCATATTACCTGTGCCTTTGAACTCCTGAAAAATCAACTCGTCCATACGACTGCCCGTATCGATCAGAGCGGTCGCAACAATCGTGAGCGAGCCGCCTTCCTCGAAAACCCTCGCTGTTGCAAAGAGTTTTTTGGGGATATCAAGGGCCTTGATGTCGACGCCGCCGCTCATTGTGCGACCGGTGTTACCGACCCACTTATTAAACGCCCGGGCCATACGGGTAATCGAATCCATCAGCAAAAAGACATCCTTGCCAGCCTCTGCCATCCGCTTGCAGCGTTCGATGACAAACTGTGCAAGTCGAACGTGGTTTTCCACGTCACAATCGAGGCTGCTGGCGAAAACCTCTCCCTTAACCGACCGCCGCATATCGGTGACTTCCTCGGGACGCTCGTCGATGAGCAGCATCACGAGATTCAACTCGGGGTGGTTGGTCGAGATCGCCTGTGAGACCTGCTGCAGAAGGATTGTCTTGCCGGTGCGTGGGGGTGCCACGACCAACGCCCGCTGCCCCTTGCCGAGGGGTGTTAGCAAGTCCATGACACGCGTGGTCAACGGTTGCTGACCGGTTTCCAAACACAGCCACGTTTCAGGATTGATCGGCGTGAGTTGGTCGAATGTTTTGACATTCGCATACTGCTCCGGAGGCAACCCCTCCACTTCCTGAACCTCTCGCACGCGTGGGCCCTGCTGACGACGACCGAGCTGAACGAGACCTTGTACGAAGACACCCTCCCGCAGTTTGTAGCGTTCAATCATCGTAGCGGGCACGAACGGATCGGCACGTTCCCGCACGTAGTTTGTTTCAGCTCTGCGCAGAAATCCGTAGCCGTTGGGGTGCATCTCCAGCACGCCGCTACCGGGTTCCAGTGGCACTGGTTCCCCATTTTCAAGCAGTTCGGGCTCGAGATCGGGTGGTCGCATCCCCTCGCTGTCCATGCCAATGGAACCGGCTCCTGTCGGCATTCCACCGCCACCGCCACCACCACTGCCGCCCCGATACCGGCCCCGACCACGTCGGCCGCCGTAGCCGCCCGACCCCTGCCCGCCGGGCCCCTGCCCACCCGAGCCCTGTCCGGGTCCCTGTCCGCCGGGCCCCTGTCCGCCATGCGATCTTGATCGCCGCCGCTTCGACATAAATTCATTGCGCTCTTAAAAGGAAACCGACCCTTGGCCCGCCCACGGCGGCCGTTCTCATTATTTTTGCATCGCACTTCATGGCACGTCTCACGCGCCGGAAGTGAAACTATCGATTGAACTGGAGACTGCCGTTTTCAAGGAGCCACCTACAGGCACCCAGTCCAGCAACATCCCAAACTGCTCGCTGTGTTATTCGATAAACCACAATTAAAGGCAGCCGATTATTGGCCTACTTGTTCGCGTTGCTCACGAAGATTTCGCTCCCGCCTTGGCGTGGAGTCAATCTGTTGAAGATCTCTCAGAAAAGACGCTTCTCAACGAGCAGCGTCCGGCAAGACGAATCGAGGTGTTCCAAGCACTTGTGACCCCAAACGCATCAACCAAAAATCGTCAACAAGTATTTGTGAAAATCGGAGCCAAGGAGACGGGACAAAAGCTTGCAAACTGCTAGCGGGCCCGCGTTTCCAGGTGCGATGTTTCCACCTGCGATCCAACAATTAACTGAGAGAACCGATCTGAGAAAAACAAACTGAGCGAAACGAACCGAAGAAAGCGGTAAAGTCCTAAAAAACAATCTGCTGGGTCATAGATCCGCGCAGAAAATCGACAGCCATATGATGGTCGTAAGTATTTGCTAACGCCTGAAAAATGTCAAGCCGCGCACCTTTGGCAGGCTTTCGTGGGGAAATAGGGAAGTAAACCAAAGGGCCTGCCGAGCATCAGACCTCTAAATCCGTTTTTTTGACGCAATTCTTGCGACTGCTTTTACCGATACATCCTAACGGGTCGATTTAAAATACAGCCGCTTTCTTCCCCGCTAATTTTAAGGCATGAATGATGATCCGTTTTCAGGGCTTTTGTCAGATCATTCGTTTGAGACGCATGGCTAGCCTCGTTGTGCTTCTGGGGGCCACTGTTGCCAGAACCTCTCCCGCAGAGGCCGGCATCCCCTGGCATCCCGAGATCGCTCAGGCACGAGCCGCTTCATTGATCAGCCATCGGCCGGTACTCATCATCTTTACGGCTCAGTGGAGCGAAGCGAGCATGAAGCTCGAGGAAACGTCGCTGGCCAGCGATGAAGCGATGGCACTGGTTACGGCCTGCTTTGAACCGGTACGAATCGACGTTGATGCCGATCCAGAAACAACGCGGAAGATGGGCGTGTCTTTTCTGCCGACTGCCTGTGTGGTGGATACCGATGACCGCGTGCTGGCCAAATTTGACTGCCCAGATTCCTCGCCTGGATTTGTGGCTGCCGCCGGTCGCGCGGCTCAGGACGCCGCAGCCATTCGGGCGAC
>CAMBUD010000098.1 GCA_945871035.1 Planctomicrobium piriforme
TTGGACCTGCCGCCGAGCACAAGCAGCCCCATTAATGAAGCAAAAATCACAGTGATGACAAGCAGTTCAACTAAGGTGAAGGCGCGAGGCAGGGAGGTGCGGTTCATTGCTTTGCCTCCGCATCAAAGTTTGTGATATTATCGCGCGCAAATGCAGCGTTCATTGTTTTAGCCGATGTTATGGTCGGGGCCGTTTGCCAGTTGCCGCAGTTGGTCAGTGCAGCTAAGTTGCTGGCTTCGTTATTGCGTTCCAATCCATATTCGCCATCAGGACCGGCAGAATAGATGAGCGGTCGCAGGCCGAGGGTGGGCGGTGGGGAGGTACCGTTGGGATCGGCCGGCAGGCGACTGCCGGAGAAAAACCGAGACCCACTTCCGGCCGGCAGTTCTACGGCGTAGGGCCAGAGAATGTAATCGATGGGATTGCCCCAAGAGTCCCAAAACTCCTGTGCGCCATCATTATCCTTATCACCGATATCGATGGTTTTGAGCGTGCCGCAGTCGAGGCAACTGGCCAGACCGCCCTGCATGACGACCATGAAGAGGCACTCGGCTCCCGCGTATGTGCTTGTGCCCTGGGGCGTGCCGATGTAGGCCCGTTGTGGCGGGGCTGTGTACTCGGTGGCTTTCCCAGCCATGTAGGCGACGTCCGTCCAGCGATCTGGCATATCGGCAGTGATCAGGCAGCGGATGAGAGAGGCCCGCGTGGTAGCAGAAGTGCCAACGTCCTTTGAGTTGTACGTCAACAGTTGCGTCGTGAGGATCAGGTTGAGTTTGGCAATCATCGCTCGGGTAGCGGCCACCTTACGGTTGCTACGGGCTGCCGAAGCAGCAGCGCCGATCATCGCCATTAACACGGCGATAACCGCAATCGCAACGATGAGCTCCACGAGCGTAAAGGCACGGCGTTTCATAAGCAGACACTCAAGATAGATCGTTAATGAGTTGCACAAGTGGCATGAAGAGGGCAATCACGATGAAGCCCACGGCACCACCAAGGAAGATGATCAACAGCGGCTCCATGAGACTTGTCAGACTTTCGGTGAGCACGGCCACCTCTTCGTCGTAGGTGTCGGCGACCTTGTAGAGCAACGTGTCGAGTTCGCCCGATTCTTCGCCAACGTCCACCATGTTGACGACAAGATCGTCTACAACCCGTTTTTTATAGCGAGTGAGATAGAGCAATGCGCCGATACCGGGGAGAAAAATCGTCCAAAAGAAAACGGCCACGGCGTTGAATGGCGGTACCGAAAACTCCTTCAGAGGCTTCGCGATCGCGTTGCCGTCGCGAATCGATTCCGACACCTTGGTGAACAGCTTTTCAAACATCATATTGCCCGAGGTTTCTTTGGTGATGTTGAGCGCCTCTAAAATGGGCACACCGCTGGCCAGCAGCGTGCCGAGCGTGCGCGCAGCCCGAGACATGATGTTTTTCTCCACAAGCTGCCCGAAAATCGGCGCCTTAAGGATGAAGAGATCCCAGCCAAATCGACCATAGGGAACCATCTTGATTCCCTTGATGATGAGATTGATTCCAAAGGGGATCGCCGGAATCAGATACCAATAATTCACTACCCAATTCGACACATTGATCAGCGTCTGCGTCATGGCAGGCAATTCGCTGCCAAAGTCATCAAAAATCTTTTCAAACTGGGGCACGATCTTCATCATGATAAAAGCGAGGATGCCCACCGCGACGCTGATCACCACGATCGGGTAGACCATCGCCCCCTTGACCTTCCGTCGGAGCGACTGGCTGCGTTCCTGAAATTCTGCCAAGCGACGCAGAATCACCTCCAAGGCACCGCCCGCCTCGCCCGCGCGGATCATGTTGCAATACAACCGGTCGAAAGCCTTCGGGCTCTTTGCAAAAGCCTCAGACAGCGTGGTGCCGCCCTCAATCTCGTCGCAGGTGTCGAGCAGTGAGTTCTTTAAGCGACCAGGCTTCTGCATATCTGCAAGCACCTTCAAACTGCGCAGGATCGGCAACCCGGCATCCTGGAGAATGGAAAGCTGCCGGGTGAAAAGAGTGAGATCCTTGCTCTTGACGCCACCGATTACAAACGAGCGCCCCGGCTTCTTTTTGGCAGCACCGCCGCTGGCGGCCGCAGTCTTGCGGGCCTTGAGCTTGGTCACCATATAACCCATGGAACGGATCGTGGCCTGGGCCTCGGCTTCGGTAGCAGCGTCGACCGAGTCGCGGATTTCCTTGCCGGTGGCGGCGTCAATGGCTTCAAACTGAAATGTTGGCATGGGTATGGTCAGGCCGCAGCCTGTCTCGTGCACTAGGCCTCAAGGATGGTTTCGCGGATGACTTCCTCGGCGGAAGTCAGGCCGCTAAAAATAGACTCCATGCCGGCCTCGCGGAGCGTTTTCATCCCGCTTTTGCGGGCCGCTTCGCGGAGATCTCCGGTGGAGGCATTTCGCATGATCATATCGCGCAGCTCATCGTTCATAATCAGGAGTTCAAAGAGGCCAAGCCGCCCCTTATAGCCAGTGCTGCTGCACTTGCTGCAGCCCTTGCCGCGAAAAAATTTCTTCCCCACTGCTTGGTCGGATGTCAGTTCTAAATCGGCAAGCACATCGGATCCCGGCACGACCTCCTCGCAGCAGTTGGAGCAGATCCGACGCACCAACCGCTGGGCGAGGATGGCTTCGACTGTGGCCGTGATCAGAAACGGTGGCACGCCCATGTCGCGCAGGCGCGTGACGGTTGATGGCGCATCGTTGGTGTGGAGCGTGCTAAAAACCATATGCCCAGTCAGGGAGGCCTGCACTGCAATCTCCGCCGTTTCCACATCCCGAATCTCACCGACCAAGATGCGGTCGGGATCCTGGCGAAGAATTGCGCGCAGGCAAGCCGCAAACGTGTTGCCGATCTCAGCATCGATCGGCACCTGCACAATGCCGTCAATGTCGTACTCAACCGGATCCTCGGTCGTGATCAACTTGTCATCGATCGTGTTGAGCTCTGAGAGGGCGGAGTACAGCGTGGTCGTCTTGCCAGAGCCGGTTGGCCCAGTCACCAGCACAATGCCGTTGGGTCGAATGATCACTTCGCGAAACTGACGGAGTAATTGCTGATCCATGCCGACTTTTTCCAGATCAAGAGAAACCACGCCGCGGTCGAGCACCCGCATCACGACGCTTTCCCCAAAGAGCGTCGGCAGCACGCTCACTCGCAGATCGACCGGATGACCACCGACGTTTAACTCGATCCGCCCGTCCTGCGGCATCCGGCGTTCGGCAATATCGAGATTCGCCATCACTTTGATGCGGGTTGTGATCGCAAACGCCAGATGCTTGGGCGGCGGCACCATCTCCTGCAAGACACCATCGGCCTTCAAGCGAATGCGAAACTCATGCTCAAAAGGCTCGAAGTGAATGTCGCTGGCTCCATCGCGAATCGCCAGCAGGAGAACCATATTGAGCAGCTTGCGCACTGGTGCGCTGTCGGCTAGCGATTCAATACTCGTGAGATCGGTCGGGCCATCGCGGCCCGCAGCAGCGGCAGCGGCTGCTAGGGCGTTGTCGGCTTGCAGATCGTCGACGAGCGATTCCACGCTCTCGGTTGCCGATGAATAAAACTTCTCAATCGTCTTTTGGATTTCCGGCTCGGTGGCCACGCAAACGTGGATGTCGTAGCCCAAAAATGTGCGCAACTCATCGGCGATCTGAATTTTCTGCGGATCAGCCGAGGCGATCGTGAGGCGATTATCGGAGAGACTCAGCGGAATCACTCGATAGAGCTGCGCCATTGGTTCGCTGATGAGCTTGAGCACCTCGGGCGAGATGGACCGGTCGTAGAGCGTGACGAACGTCGTGCTCCACTGCTCAGCCAAAGCCTCACCGAGTTGTTCGTCCGTAAAGAAGCCCAGCGAGATCCCGACAGAACCGAGCCGCTCGCCACCGCGCGAGGACTGTTCCTCAAGCATGGTGGCAAGCTGCTGCTCGTCAACAAGACCGAGATCAATCAGGATTTGTCCGAGACGTTTCAGGGCCATGATGTACTCAAGCGGGCTGTGGGCCAAGTGCGATAGGGAGTCGGGGTCTTGGCGTGTTTGGTATTGTAAAAAGCGCAATTCTGTAAAAAGGGCAATGCTATAAAAAGAGCAATCCGGTTAGTGATCCATGTCCTTAGCTTTACGGGAGACATCCTCTTCGTCCTCAAAGATGCCACGCTGAGCCTTGGCGATGCGCTCGGCGAGTTGGTCGGGGTTTTGCGACTTGGCCAGCACATCTTCCTCCGTCACCTTCTTCTCGCGCCACAACTTAAAGAGGCTGTCGTCGAGGAGTTGCATGCCGAGTTTGGTGCCCGTCTGAATGGCCGAGTTGATTCGAAAGGTTTTATTTTCACGGATCAGATTGCCGATGGCCGGCGTGCAAACGAGGACCTCATAAGCCGCGACGCGACCGCCGCCGATCTTCGGCAGCAGTGCCTGCGAGACCACGCCGATGATGGCCGTGGAGAGTTGCGTGCGCACCTGCTCCTGCTGGTTGGTGGGAAAGGCATCGATGATACGGTTGACGGTGCCTTGCGCGCCGGTTGTGTGCAGCGTGCCGAAGACGACGTGGCCCGTCTCGGCTGCCGAGATCGCAGCCTCGATTGTCTCCAGATCGCGCAACTCGCCCACGAGGATCACGTCGGGATCTTGCCGCAGGGCACGCCGGAGGGCTTCGGAAAAGCTGGGAACGTCGCTGCCAATCTCGCGCTGATTGACCGTGCTTTTCTTCGATTGGTGATAAAACTCAATCGGATCTTCGATCGTGATGATGTGGTGGTCGTAGTTTTCGTTGATGAAATTGATCAAGCTGGCAAGCGTGGTGCTTTTGCCCGACCCGGTCGGGCCCGTTACAAGAAACAATCCTCGCGGCCGCGTGGCCAGTTTCTTGCAAACAGCCGGCACGCCAAGTTGCTCGGGCGTGAGCATTTTGTTCGGTATTTGTCGCAGCACCATGGCAATGCTGCCGCGTTGCTTAAAAACACTGACGCGAAAGCGAGCCATGTCGCCGAAGGCAAAGCCAAAGTCGCAGCCACCTTTTTCAGCCAACTCCGCTTGGCAACGCTCGGGTGTGATCGCCTTCATCAGGCCGTTTGTATCGTCGGCCGTCAGCACCTTGGTGGGCTGAGCCTTCATGTGACCGTCAATGCGGAACACTGGTGGCAAGCCGGTAGTGATGTGGATGTCGCTGACGCCATTTTTCACAGCCGCGTTGAGCAATTTATCGATTTGGATCGTGCCGGTCGCAGCGCTAGGCAGGGCGTAGTCCGAAGCGGATCCGCTGCTTACAGATCGACCGCCAGCAGCAGACCATTCTTCCGCTGGGTCTTCCGCTGGGATATCGAGTTCTAGCGGAGATGTATCTTGCGGGGGTGCATCCATGAGCGGCGGCGGCAGGCGTGCAGCCGAGGCTTGCAGCACGAGCACTTTCGTGCCCGACACATCCAGCAGCGAACCGGTGTAAGGGCCAAGCGCTGTCGAGAAGACAAACTTCTCCGCGTCGCTGCCGGGGGGCATCAGAGCGACAGTGGTAGCCCGCACGTCTTCGGCCGAGATCAGCTTGTTGGTCTTCAGCGGCCGCAGTTTGCCGTCGATGCGCAGCATGGGCGCCACGCCGCCAGAGAGTCGCAATTCGGTGGCGTTGTTGTCGAGCGCGACCTTGAGGAGTTTCTCGACTTGGGAGGTCAAGGATACCGAAGCGGCTGTACTCATCGCAGTCCCTCTGTTTGACACAATGGAGGCAGGACAAGCGCAGAAAAATTCCGCGGCCCGCCAAGCCTCATCATAATCCGGACGAGCCAAATCCCGTCGAGCCAAACACGCTCTCGCACCCTGTGGCCATGCCAATGATGACAAAGCTGAGGCCGGCAACCGGTTCTTATGCTCCACGTGCGCCAGCGGCAGATAGTGCGCAGCAAAAGTGCGCAACGGCAAACGCTCTGAAGAAAGATTGGAGCCGCCCACGTGAATAGACCGTCATTGGATTGGCCAGCCCCTGACGGCCGCCAATCAACATCCGTATTATGCGCTTCATCGGCAGAAAAGTCTTGTGCAAACAAAAAATTATTTTCCCCGCTACTTTTTTCCGGGATTTCTTCGTCTATTTCGAGTTCCTCCATTTGGCGGCGCAATCGCCAAGCCAGTGGCCAGCCCCCGGGACACTACTCCTCGGCCCGCTTGGAAACTCGAAAAACCTCGTCAAATGTGGTGATGCCGCGGAGAACCTTGAGGATGCCGTCGTTGAACATCACCCGCATCCCTTGGCTCACGGCGGCCCGACGGATGTCTTGGGTGGGCGCACCCTGAAACGCTAGTTCGCGCAGTTTGTTGGACATCACCATCATTTCAAAGATGCCCAGCCGACCCTTGTAGCCCGACTTTTGGCAGTGGGCGCAGCCACGACCCTTCATGAAAGTTGCTCCTTGGAGCATCTCGGGGGTGATGCCCGCTGCCTCAATTTGCGTGTCGAGGGGTTGGAATGGCTGCTTGCACTTCGGGCAGTTGATGCGCACCAGACGCTGGGCCAGTACAGCAATCACGCTGGAAGCCACCAGATAAGCCGGCACGCCCATGTTGATCATGCGAGTGATCGCCCCAGGGGCGTCGTTGGTGTGCAGTGTGCTGAATACCAAGTGCCCGGTGAGCGAGGCTTGAATGCCCATCTGGGCCGTTTCGGTGTCGCGCATCTCGCCGACCAGGATCACGTTTGGGGCCTGTCGCAGCATCGAACGAATGATGCGCGCAAAGTCGAGGCCGATGTTGTGTCGCACCTCCACTTGGTTGATGCCCGCCAAATAATATTCAACCGGATCTTCGGCTGTGATGATTTTTGTGTCGGGCCGATTGAGCTCATTGAGCGAGGCGTAGAGCGTCGTGGTTTTCCCCGATCCGGTTGGACCGGTCACGAGAATGATGCCGTTGGGGCGGCGGATTAAATTTTTGAACGTGCGGAAGTCACTCTCGGATAGGCCAAGCTGACGAATGCCGACACGGATGTTTTCTTTGTCCAGGATGCGCATCACCACCGATTGGCCGTGGTTGGTGGGGAGTACGCTGACGCGGAGATCGTAGTCTTTGCCATCAGCGGTGAGCTTGATGCGTCCGTCCTGCGGTCGCCGACGTTCGGCAATGTCGAGCTTGGAGAGAATTTTAATGCGGGAGAGAATCGCTCCGAGCAAGCGGCGGGGTGGATTATCGCGCTCAACCAAGCGGCCGTCGATGCGATAGCGGATGCGTACGCGATCTTCAAAGGGCTCGATGTGAATGTCGCTGGCACGAAGCTGGACAGCCTCAGTGATGATCAGATTGACCAACTTCACCACCGGGGCATCGGACGACTCCTCGGCGTTTTGTACGGCAGCCTGCTCGACAGCGGTTTCTGTAAAGTCGATTGCTGTGTCGGTGAATTCCTGCAGCATCGAGTCGGCGCTTTCGCCATCCCCCGATCCGTAGTGGCGGTTGATAGCCTCGATGATCTGCTCGCGTGGGGCAAGCACCAATTCAACGTCGCGATTCAAAATAAACCGCAACTTGTCTTGCGTGTCGATGTCGGTGGGATCGGAGGTGGCCACCCGCAGGGCATTTCCACTTTCGGCAACAGGAAAGATGGCATTTTCTCGCGCCACGCTCTCGGGCAGGAGCGAGATCACTTCCTGCGGCACCGTCATGCCTGTTAGATCGATGCATTTGAGGCGGTGCGCCTTGGCTAAAGCCTTCAGCACCTTTTCGCCCGGCGCGTAGCCGAGTCGGATGACTTCATCGTGCACCTTCTTGCCGCTTGAGCCTGCAACGCGTGTCGCTTCGTTGAGTTGCTCAACAGAAACAATGCCGTCGGCAAGCAGGGCTTTAGAAAAGGCGTCGGGTGGAGACATTGTGGTAAGAAAAAACCGG
>CAMBUD010000099.1 GCA_945871035.1 Planctomicrobium piriforme
CCGCGGGGTATTTTCTAGGTGTGTGCCCACCGGCACCAGCCAGCGTGACCCGCTGGTAGCTGGGCCTTGCACCGGCTCGTCGCGAATATCGCAAGCCGCAAACCCCAGCACCACCAGCGACAGCACCGCTAGCTGCGCATGCCTCCCGCGAGCCCTCGCAGACGCAGGCATTGCTGCATGTCGTGAAACCAGCGGATTATTCACTTTTTCCCCGCCACTCTAGTGCCGTCGGTCTAACCTGTATGGCATGTGGTAGGGGTTGCCGTCGCTGTGCGCCTAGGCCGCTTGGATAGCGTTGTGGCCAGACTCATCAAACATCGGGAAATCAGAGAAAGCGGGCAGCTCAGGCAAGCCACCCATTCTGTGCCCAGTCCGCAGTCGCTGGCCGCCGCTGGGGCTGCCCAGCGTTGCTTTGCGGGCAGCGGGCCACTAGAGTCCCGCGCAATGGGTCGCGCACACGTGATCGGATCTCCCGCAAATATCGTTTTTCTGACAACTGCCGCGATGCTGATCGCGGCCATGGGATCAGGTTGTCGATTCATTCCTCGCACCGGTCCTGTGCCTCAAGAGCTCGCTGCAGCGCGACGGCTTTGTAACGAGGGCCTGTCAGCTGCTGATAAACAAGATTTGATGCGTGCCGAAGGATTGCTTGAACAGGCGGTGAAGAGGTGTCCGACCGACATCGACTCGCGCCGGCACTACGCCGACGTCCTCTGGAAGCGGGGCGAACGCATGGAGGCTGTCACGCAGGTCGCCGAAGCGTTGCGTCTCTCGCCCGAAGATGTCGGGCTCTGCATCGACGGCGGTCGCATGTACATGGATCTGGGTCTTCTCGATGATGCCGACAGATTAGCCAACCAGGCCATCAAAAGATCTTCGCGATCTGCCGCGGCATGGCATCTGCATGGGCAGGTAGCGTTGGCACGCGGGCAGGCCCTGGATGCACTGGCTGACTTCCATCGTTCGCTGGCAATCGCTGCGGATGATCGTGATGTTCTGCTCGACACAGCCGAGGTGTATCGGCGGCTCAACCGGCCGCAGCGGGCGTTGGCTACATTGGCGATACTTGGAGAAACCTACGGCCCCGACCAGTCGCCGGCGAATCTGCTCGCGCTTGAAGGAATGGCACAAGAAGCCCTCGGACGCCCCAGCGATGCGATCGAAAGCTACCGGCATGCGATTGGGAAAGGCGAAGCAGCGCCCGACATCACCGCGCGGCTCGCCGCCCTCGAACAGAGTGCCGGTACGGACGAGAAAACAGCCGTGGCAGCTCGGTCCGATGAAAGCAGCATACGCGAATAATTTCGGCGAAGCGTTGCCCATCACGGCGGCCAGCGGCGCTGCTGGCAGATGAACTACTCACTGTTTGTCGTGCGACCGGTGAGCAGGTCGAAGGCACCGATGGCAGGCACGAGCATGGCCAGTGTGGCAAACCCGTAAGCAACAGCCGCCACCAAGAGCACCTGCAGCGAGTTGCCTTGTAAAAAACTTGTAATGGCAATGAAGGTCAGCGCCGGCAGCAGGGCCGATGCCCAGGCGATTGCAGCCGATGGATTGCGGGCGGAGAGCGCGGCATAGAGCCCGACGGCTCCGCCCACGATCACGGCCAGAAAGGGAGCGAGTTGGAGTTCGAAGCTGGACCCAAACGCCACCATGATTCGCATGGCGGTTGCCACGCCCACAAAGAGAAAAGCCACGGTTCCCAGCGCCACGGTGATGGCGTGCCGCGAATTCGCATAGGAAAACCCCACGTGCAGGCCGAGCACCGCTGTAAAAAACAGCAGCAGTGCGAGGCCCAGCGCTAGGTAAAGACCGTTTTCTAGCGATGCGACACCGGCCACAACCAGCGCTGCGCACAGGAGCAGCGGCAGCAGCACGATCTCGCGGGCTACGCCGAGCGTGCCCAGCAATTTTCCCCAGATAAATTCTGCCGGCTCAAGGTCTGTGACCAGGACAAGATCGAGCGAGCCGCGGTCGCGTTCTGTTGTAATGCTCGTAACGGCCAGCGCTGCCACTGCCAGCAGGCTTGCCAAGGCCATCGGAAGCACAGCTACGGCCACTGATAGCCGATCGGGTCGCGTGGTCTGGGCCGCAGATACAATGCCGGCCACGGCTGCGATAAAGAGGAGCAGCCAGGCGATCCGCACGAGCACGATTGTGCGTCCGTAGGCCTGCGTGCAGAGCTCTCGCCACAGCACGGGGTTGTTCCAAACGTGTCGCGCTATCGATCGTTTGGAGGCCACGACTGCGGTGGCATGCATCACCGGCGCGACAGCCTGCCGCGCTTCGCTGGCCATGTTCCAGCGTCTCACTCGGGTGGTAGCGAGCAGGTTGCTAGTTGCGACTACGCCAGCACAGAGTCCTAGGAAGGGCAGTATGGACTGGCTGTCGAGGGGTTGAATCGCCGCCAGTGCCGCTCGTGCCGGCGAAGCAATTGCACCGGCTACGGTTCCATACCAACCCGCTACCACCTCTCCGGCTGCCAGCCAAGATGCGAGCAGAAACGCCGTGAAGGCCAGCGATTGAAAAGGAGTCTCCTTCCAAAAGGCAACGGCCGTGGCAATGCTTGCTGCAGCCAATGCCGCTGCCGTTGTAACCAAAAAAAGTCGGAGTAATTGTTCGAACGTAATGCCACCAAACAGAGTGGCGATGGCAAATACCGGCACAGCAGACACCAACAGCAACAGCACCCGCACCAGGCTGCCGGCCAATTTTCCGACAACCAACTGCGCGTCACTCATGCGGCTCACGAGGAGGAGTTCCAGCGTGCGTCGATCCTTCTCTGTGCTGACGGCCACAGCGCTCGTCAGGGCGGCTGCGAGCATGGCGATTGCGAGCTGCAAGGGGGCGAGAATGCGCATCAGCGTCGCCCCAAAACGGGCAGTGTCACCGGCCGTAACAATCGATTGTGTGGCGGTGACCACCAGCCAGCAGGTGGCAATGATGCCAAAAAGCGAACCGCAGTAGACCGCCCGGGCTACGAAAAATCCCTGTGCACGCGGTGCAAAAGTGAGTTCGCGTTCAAAAACAGCACCCAAAAACATCGTTCAAGGCAGTTCTTGCCCACCAGTGGAAAAAAGAGAATCAGGACGTTACAGTAGCACGCTGTCTCGATTTTCGCAGCTGCGCTGGTTCCGTGGGGAGTTCTTACCAATAAGTCTCACCGAGCAGATGCAGGTATTTTTCCGTATTTTCCCAAAAGCATCAAAGAGCATACCGATCAGTGTCCATCAGGGACGACCAAGAGCTTACGGAACGAGCTTTAGCAATTTAACAACCAGATTTTTACCTTTTCCCCGAATTTCCATTTCATTGCCAGCACTTCAATTCTCAAGGAGATTTTTAAGATGGTTACCCGTTTTGCGACCAGTTCCGTGGTGCTCAAGTTTTGCAGCGTACTTGTCATGCTCTCAGCGGTTGTCAGTGGAACGGTTGCCCATGCGCAAGTCACCGCTCAAACCCTGATTGGGAAAGCAGTCTCCGACGATGCCGCAAACACGGAAGTGACTGGTGCTATCAATCGCTTTCGCGACCGCGACATCGACGGCTGCCGGGCGATCCTCGAACGCGTCAAATCGAACAACGTCAAGATGCCGCCGCCGGGCGTGATGATGGCCATGCTTTGGCTGAGCGTGAATCAACTGCCGCCGGCCCGGACTGAACTGGAAGACACGGTCGTTAAGTTCCCCAAAGATCCCGAGCCGTATCTGATGATGGGCGATCTTGCATTTCAGGACCGTCGCGTGACGGATGCCGATGTGCTCTTTGCAAAAGCCAAGCAATTGACTGCCGACTACACTGAAAATGCCAAACGCAAACGCGACTTCGATATTCGCTACAACGCCGGCAGTGCGGCGGTAGCCGAAGCTCGCAAGCAGTGGGAGACCGCGCAGACGCATCTCACCGAGTGGCTCACGCTTGATCCAGACAATGCCAGCGCGCATCAGCGGATGGGCATCGTTCTCTTTCAGCTTGCCGATCCAAAGAAAGCGTTGGAACAGTTCAGCGAGGCCAAGAAGCTCGATCCCAAGGCTGTGCAGCCGGAACTGGCAATGGCTCGTCTCTACGACGATGCAAAAAAGAAGGACATTGCGAAAAAACTGATCGAAGCGGCCATTGTTGCGGCCCCTAAAGATCCAGCCGTGCTGCTGGCTGCGGCACAGTGGTATTTGGGTCAAAATGACCTCGATCGGGCCAAGGCGATCGCAGACGACTCCATCAAGCTGGATGGAAAAAGCCTCGAGGGAAAAGTGGTGCGTGGGGCTATTGCCCGCGTGTCACGTGATTACGTTACCGCCGAGAAGTTTTTCAATGAAGCCCATGTGCAGTCGCCGGGCAACTTCCCGGCCTCCAACTCACTGGCGCTTGTGTTGATCGAATCCGAAAGCAAGGAAATGCAGCAGCGGGCGCTGGAAATGGCCGAAGCCAATGCTGCGATGCACGGCGAGAAATCCTCGCAACAGGTCAACGCTCTGACAACTCTGGCTTGGGTCTATTACAAACTCGGCCGTCGCGAGGATGCGGAAAAGATTCTTTCGCAGATCACGCAGAACAACGCCCTCACCACCGACGGGGCCTACTACGTGTCTAAGTTGCTCTCCGACAGAGGCGAAAAGGATCGTGCAAAAAAGATTCTGGAAGAGGTGCTGTCCAACGAAGCGATGTTTGCCACGCGAGCTGATGCGACCGAATTGCTTGCCAAGCTGAAAAAGGACTGACGCCAGTCAACGTTGCGATTTGCAGGCTTAAAGTGTTGCCAGCCACAGCGGCTGTCTTGCAACAGACTATCGGCTCACTGCTCGGTCGGCTCACTGCTCATCGGTGGAGATGGAAGTGCGCTCGACTGTGGCAGCGTGCGGATCGTGATGCCTGGCGGGCTCGTCTGCCTGTTTGTGCTTGAGCTTGAAAAGCCACGCCGACGGGCACGGATTCTATCGCTGCGCAAGGGAATGCCGGGATAGGCCTCGATCGGTACTTCCAAGTTGGGCAGGCCGATCCGGCTGCCGTCTCCAAAGTAGGTGAACATCTCTATCGCATGAACTGGCAGCGATCCAGCGAACCCCGCAGTCGCCAGAGCCACCAGAAGAATGATCGCTCTCGAGCCCGATTTGCAACCAGCCCGAGACTCAAAAAAGAGACGCATGAAGTGAAGTTTTATGGGGTGAGTTATGCCTGGATGCCGCCATCCACGAGAAGGTTGATCGGCACCGCAGCGGTCCGCAACGCAAGGATTCTCGCTCAAGCTGCCTGACCGTTACAGGCGGCACCCTTTTACATCCTTTCTTTTACCTTTATCTTTTACCTTTATAGGTTCTCGGTTGCCTCCCAAGCCATTTCCGCGGGGGCTCCGAATCGTGCCGCCTCGGCTGGGTAGCCACTGGGTAGTCGCCGCTTGGTACTCTCTTGGTACCCCCGTGGTACTCCCGTGGTACTCCCTTGGTACTCTCAGAGTATGAATCTCCTGCCATGCCTTGCGATTGTGAGTTGTTTGGCCGCTGTTGGGGCGGCGGTAGCGGCTGCCGGTTGTCTCTTTGCGGTGCGCGGTTCAACGGCAGCACCGGCGGCCCTTTGGGCCATTGTAGCCTGCTTGGCCTGTGCGTTTGAAATGGGGGTGCGCGCCGGGGGTGGTCTTGTTGATCCATCCACATCCGCTAGCGCCAGGTTGGCTGTGGCAGCGATCGGGCTCTGTCCGGCGATGTCGCTATTGGGGGCCAAGCGTCCGCAGCATGGTGTTTGGCAATTGATTGTGGCAACGCTGGCGGCCGTGCTCGCGCTGCCGGCGTTGACAGCATTGCTCGTGCGGCCGGGCAGCCTGCCAGACGTTCACATCCTGCAACGCGGTTTCATGCTGCTGCTGTTGCTTGTGGGCTGGCTGAATTTTGCCGGCACACAGCGCGGCTTGGCCGCCACGCTGATTGTGATCGGCCAGTTGGCTATTGTCTGGCCGTTCCTGCCGGCAGTGTCTCTGGCCGAAGCGCTACCGCAGCCGATTGTCGACGCGATCGGCTGCAGTCTGATTCTGGTGGGCGCTGTGTTGGCGCAGTGTGCAAAAAAGGCAACGCCTGTTGGCACCGTGCCGCTGACGGGTGGCGCGGCGATTGTGTCACTGATTGATCCACCCTTTCTGGCCCTCCGCGAAACGCTCGGCGCCGCGTGGGCTCTGCGCATTGCGGAGCGATTCGACGCTGTCGCAACCACACGCGGCTGGCCGTGCCGGTTGCGATTCTCAGGGCTAGCCGCCGGAGGTGATCCCACCGATACAAGCTGGCACCGCGATGCCCACCGTGCTTTTACAGCCTTGATGCGCCGCTTTGTCAACCAGGATTGGCTCACGCGCCATCGACAGGCATGACACCTCAAATCGATATTTCCCCGGCCATTCGCGTGCGTGACCTCGTCAAACGGTATCCCGGTCGGCCACCGGTGGAGGCGGTGCGTGGGCTGTCTTTGGAAGTGATGCGCGGCGAGTGTTTTGGGCTCCTGGGGCCCAATGGTGCCGGGAAGACAACGACCGTTGAAATCCTGGAAGGCCTACTCGCCCCCAGCAGCGGTGACGTGGAGGTGCTCGGGCTCACGTGGGAAAATAATAAGCAGCAACTGCGCCAGCAAATCGGCGCGTCGCTTCAAGAAACACGGCTCTCCGACAAGCTGACCGTGGGGGAGACGATCCGGCTTTTTCGCTCGTTCTATGCAGCGGGTCTCGATCCAGAGGCTGCCCTTGAAATGGTGGGGCTGTCCGCAAAAGCAAAAGTGCGAGTCGGTAATGTGTCTGGCGGCGAGCGGCAGCGACTGGCTGTGGCAACGGCAATCGTCGGCTGGCCACAGCTTGTTTTTTTGGACGAGCCAACCGCTGGTTTGGATCCGCAGTCGCGGCGACAGATTTGGGATCTTGTCGAGGC
This sequence comes from Planctomicrobium piriforme, assembly GCA_945871035.1. Taxonomy (GTDB): domain Bacteria; phylum Planctomycetota; class Planctomycetia; order Pirellulales; family UBA1268; genus BAIKAL-G1-2R. The sequence goes on from CAMBUD010000099.1 coordinate 6,900, forward strand.
CTGCCGCGCCTGTGGTCATACGGTGCTTCTCACCACCCATTCAATGGACGAGGCGGAGCGTCTCTGCGACCGTCTGGCGATTGTCGATCAGGGCCGCATCATCGTGGCGGGAACGCCCGGTGAGCTGGTCGCGGGATTCGGTGGCGCAGATCTCGACGATGTTTTTGTGCGCCTCGCCGGTCGACGGTTGACAGAATCGGGCTGGCTTGAGTCGGTAGAAAAAACGACTCACAGCCTGGCAACTAGCCCGGCCGCAGACACAGCCCGAGAGGGCATGCACTCCACAGGTGACAAAAGCCAAGCCCAACAAACGCCGTCCCAGGCAGTCCCCAGCCGTGCCGCCCTCAATCGCCCCCGATCGACTCGGCCCACAGTTAGTCCCACAGTTAGGCCCACGGTGCTCAAGCCAGCGCTCAAAACGGGGGGATTTTCACCGTTTTACGAACTAGTGCGGAGCCGCTTCCTCGAGTTCTGGCGGGAACCAGAAGCAATTTTTTGGGTGTATGGCTTTCCCGTGCTGATGGTCTTGGCACTCGGACTTGCCTACCGCGAGAAGCCCATCCAACAGCTGCAAGTGGATATTGTAGCCGGACCGCAGGCGGCAGCCGACGCAGCCGCTTTAAACGCGACGCTTCCCGAGACGAGTGGCGGCCTGCGGGCTGCCATCCTGCAGCGTAGCGTCGCGCTTGAGCGACTGCGCACGGGCCGAAGCGATCTGGTGATTCAGCGGGACGACAGCCGCGACGACAAGCCTGAGCAGACTCTAGCGTCCGCAGGGGATGTGGTGCCGGACGTAACGAAAACATCTGCCGGGCTTGTGCGCTACCACTTCGACCCCTCGCGACCCGAAAGCGCGTTGGCCCGCGATCGCGCGCACGATCGCCTCGAGCGGGCCGCCGGTCGCAGCGATCTGCTCGCCAGCCGCGACGAGCCGCTGCT
>CAMBUD010000100.1 GCA_945871035.1 Planctomicrobium piriforme
CATTTTTAATGTCAAGCAGAACCGCCATCGTCTGATCATTTTTCCTAGGACTCGTTGCAGCGGAGGGCACGGGGCTCGAACCCGCAACCCCTTACGGGGCACCACATTTCCAGTGTGGCCGCTAACCATTCGCCTACCCTCCAAACGCACTCTTTTTGGCTTGGGTACCCCGCTGGATACCCCGCCCACCAAAATCCGCCATGCGTCAATGCCGCGAATCCGGCTGCGTTGCAGAAAAAGTATAGCTCCAGACGTGGTGGGCTGCACCAGACAACAGCCATGCCCGGCGAATAGCGGGTTGGGCGACCAACCGGCACCCACCGGACGGAAATAAAATTGGTTTTTGGGTTCAACTGCCCCGGTAGGTGGAATACCCGTATGGACTGATCAACAAGGGGACGTGGTAATGTTCGTCAGTCTTCTCGATTACGAAAATAATCTCAACACGCGGGAAGAATGTCGAGATCCCTTGGCTTTCAAAATACTTGCCCGTTTCGAAGACGAAACGATACGTTCCGGCTGGCAAGGCTTTTTCCGGCACAGACAAATCACTTACACGCCCTCGCCCATCCGTCTCGGCTCGTTTCAATTCATCCCAGTCCTGACCTGCTTGCCTGTGAAGCACAACAAGTACGCCTGCTGCTGGCTTCCCTGTTGTTGTATTCAAAACATGCGTGCTGAGCTGGGATGTCGCAACGGGTTTCCCCTCTGATTCAGCAGAATGCCCTGCTGCTTCCCAGAATCCGATCGAGCCGACAAGCACCAGCAAAAACGATCGAGTAGTCCTACGCATTTACATCTCCGTTGATTGGCAATGCCTCGCCGCACTTCCAATGAATCACCTCAACTCAATATCCACACAATCCCAACAATACCCACCAATACGACCAAACACCCACCTGGTTTTGGCAGCCCATTGCGAATCAATCTACCTCCATCAGATTCGTAACCAATTGCCCGTTTGATTTTTCTTTTCTCATTGCCCCACCAGCGAAATGGTTTCAGCAACGCTGTTACCCCCAGTTCCTTCTTGAACCGTTTTTTGGCGGCAGTGATCCCCAGCAGCGTTTTCAGGGATGGCTTGCGATAACGAAAGAAATTCATGGGGGACTCGAGCCCATTGAGTTTGAGTGATCTACCCTACGCTAGCGCCTATCACGCAGTTTGGACAAAAGCCTCAGTATTTCAAGATAGAGCCACACCAGCGTAACCATGAGTGCAAAAGCCCCGTACCACTCTAAATACTTTGGGGCACCACGTTCGGCTGCCTGCTCAATAAAGTCAAAATCCAGAACCAAGTTTAAGGCAGCTATCACAACAACAAAGAGGCTGAATCCGATGCCAATGAGCCCTGAATCATGGATGTAGGGAATGGGTACATTAAAGAAACCTCCAATCATCGATATGAAATAAACAAGACAGATGCCACCGGTGGCTGCCACGATGCCGAGCTTAAAATTCTCCGTCGCCTTGATGAGTCCCGATTGATACGCCATCAGCAGACCGAACAAGGTGCCGAATGTTCCACCCACTGCCTGAATCACAATGCCCGGATACTGCGCCTCCAGACTGGCGGAGACCCCGCCCAAAAAAAGTCCCTCGGCCAGTGCGTAAACCGGGGCTAGGGCAGGGGCCCACGTGTGTTTGAAGCAAATGATTATGGCTGCTATGAAGCCGACGATTGCCCCCCCAATGGCCCACGGGAGAGCAGAGGTCGGATCTGCTTCCAACCCCTGAAATGTTCTTGACCATGTAAAACAGGCCGCGCCCATGGCCAGCACCAAAAGAAAGAGCGTCTTATGCGCCGTGCCGCTAATGGTCATGGTGGTCGTGGTAGTCATGGTGCCAGACGATGACTGTGCCGTTCGATCTCGCTCTTGCTGATAGACGCCGAAGTTTTCAAACGTCTTATCGTTGAGGGCAGGGTTGCCGGTTCGCATGACTTGAGTGACCTTATATTTTTAATGGTGGCAAGAGACAGCGTTACTATACTGCTTTGCGTGTCTTGCGTTCAAACGGAGGCAATCGGCACTACCGGCGTGCCATCATTGAGACGCAGGGGAGCCACCCTTTGAGAACTGAGCCAGTTGCATTGTTTCTGAAAGCGAACGCAGGCCGGCCGTTGCCCCCCGGCCCGTCACGCAACACGCAGCCGTTGCCGCCCCCAAAATCGCCGCTTCGCGTATCGGCAAGCCGCGTAGCACACCGGCTAAAAGACCGGCCAGAAATGAGTCGCCAGCGCCGGTTGTATCGACCAACGGGCCCGGCGCTGCAACGCATGGAATCTCAAAATACTCGCCTGCACTCGGGCTGAGGAACGCGCCGCGAACCCCCAACTTGACCCCCACAAGACCGGTTGCACCGAGCCGCCTGTAACAGTCAACGATCAGTCGAGGATCTGAAAGACCGGTTTGGTGAACGGCCTCCTCGAGGCTTGGAACGTAATAATCGATGTGCGGTAACGCTGGGGCCATTGCTGCCATCGCACCGCCGTCGCCACCTGTTTCGACGGCGACCGCGCATCCTGTTTGTTTGATTAAAATAAGCGCGGCTGCGAGTGTGGATTCGAGCTTGGGGAGCAAGCCGAAATATCCAATAATCGCCAACCTACTTCGGGCGAAGTGGCCGGCCTGGCTTTGAATAAAATGCAGATCGAGTTCCTGTGGCGCGCCGACGTGGTGTGCAAAAATGCGTTCGCCACTGGAATCAACGAGTACCGCTGTCGTGCTCGTAGCCAACTGGGGATGCGTTTGGATGGCTTGAATATCGATGCCCTCTGCTTCGAGGTGCGCACGCACAACACCTGCCCACAAATCATTGCCAACAAGGCTTGAAGCGGCCACTCGCAGTCCCAGTCGCTGCATCGCCGTTCCGGCATTACAAACGATACCACCGCTGGTTACGCCGATAGGCTCGACGTGAAAAAAACGTCCGGCTTGCAACGGCTCCGACAGCGTCAGCGGTTTTACGAGAATATCGGCTACGCATGTGCCACAGATCAGGCAGTCGATCTCTCGCCTTGACGGCATTGCAGCAACGCTCATTCAATTCCCTTCTTTTTTGCGAGCCCACCGGCCCATACTGTTAAAAGAGAACTGGACAGAAAAGTGTAACTAACTTTGTGTCATTCCGCGCAGAACGTCGGCAAGCGGCACGATGGCAAAGGTGCTGGCGTAGTCTGACATGGCGTATGGGATCACCAGATTGCCACCGTGCACAACCGCTCCACAACTGTAAACAACATTGGGGACATATCCCTCTCGTTCGTTCGCATTGGCCTCCAAAAGAGGCGTTTTTAAACGGCCGATCAAGCGCGAGGGATCATCGCGATCGAGCAGAAATGCCCCCAACGCATACCGGCGCATCGGTCCAACGCCGTGCGTTAAAACGAGCCAACCCGCTTCCGTCTCAATCGGCGATCCACAGTTGCCCAACTGAATAAACTCCCATGGAAACGTCGGCCGTGCAATTAATTCCTTGCTGTACCAGAAGTGGGGCTGATCGGAGTACATCAGGTATATGCATTCATTGTCCTGCCTGGAAAGCATGGCGTACTGACCGTTGACCATTCGCGGAAATAGGGCAAATCCTTTGTTGCGAACCTCTGGCCCATTCAGCGTACCCATTTTGAAGTGCAGAAAATCGTCGGTCTCTAGCATCTGTGGCAAGGTCACCCGGCCGTTGTAGGCGGTGTAGGTAGCATAGTAGCTGAGCCGTCCATCGGACTGCGTGAATTGCACAAACCGCGCGTCTTCGATGCCATTGGACTCCGTCGGGGACGACGGAAAAATAATCCGCTCTGAAACATTCTGCTGCGGATTAAATTGAATCTCATAGTTAGCTTTCGCCAGAACGAGCATGGCTTGGGCAATCGGCTCAAACTCCTGAGCCCGAGTGCGATGGCTTTTGAGAACGTTCTGTAGCGTGCGTTCGAGATCGTTAAGCGTAAATGCTTCACCAAGCGCAGCCATCGTCTGCTCTGTCAGTGATCCATTGATGCCGAGTTCGGTGAGCTTACGATGAAAGAGTGTCTTTTCGTAGAGAGCATTTGGCACCTGTTCTGGCGTTTGCACAAAACGCGTCGGCTCATCCATATGAATACGGCTGCCAGAGTCGATCACTCCGGACCGAAACGTAATGCTTGAAATATGCCCCTCGCCGGTGGCCCGCAGGCTGAGAATAAATCGTCGCGATCCACTCGAAAGCGACGACTGGTCGGGATGCCAGACCATCGAAGGATTAAAGAGGGCAGCCGACTCCAGCGCATACTCTTGGCTAAAATAGGATCCAATGAGGAGCTGCCGGCATGCACTGACCGGCAAATCGGTCAGCAAATGCCGACGGACTTGGTCGAAACGATTGAGGAAAAACTCGCGAGTTCGTTGGTGCCGGGCATGAAAATCTTGCAGCACCTGCTCCAGTTGATGCTCGACCTCTCCCTCCGTGAGAGACGCCACCCGAGCGAGGATTCGCTCGACACGGGTCGAGTTATCAACATCAAACGGACGGATGACGACGCGAGAATTGTTGGGTTTAAGGATGATTCCCGTGCGCGTAACAAACATGTTGTGGGGTACCGATCTCTGGAGTGGTAGCGGTCTTTTCCGAATGAGAAAAGAGGGGCGTTGCCCGCCAACACTACGGAGCTGGGCGGTATGTTGCCAGTGTGCTTTCCAGCAGATTCATCTCGGCCAGAGACAGAAGAAAGGCGAGCGTCGATTCGGCCCCCTGATTGCGGTTGATTCGGTCTTCCTGCAGACCATCACAGCAACCGCCAGTCGCAGGATCGTAAAGCTCTTGTCCGAGGTCGTTGCGACCAAGAAACCACTCAAAGGCCGATCGCGCTTGGACTAACCAGTGTGAATCCTGAGTGAAGCGGTATGCCTCAAGGCAAGCGGAAACCGTTGCATTGGCCTCAATTGGTTGCTGATCGAATCGGGAGCGTAGCTGACCCCTGCGATAAAAACCATTGCAACCGATTGCACGAAAGTGCTCTTGAGGCGCGGTTTGAACTCGAACCAGCCAGCTCAAGGTGTGTAAACCAACTTCCACGGCGCGGCTGTTTCCGCTTTCGTGACCGGAAGCAATCAACGCCTGCGGCAAGCGGGCAATGTCGTAGCTGAGAATATCCTCAAACCACGGCCAGTCCTCGGATGATGTCCGCTCATAAATATCGATCAGCTGCGCCGTAAGCCTGTCACGCACCTGAGAGGCAGATCTTTCCCCGCCAAACCGGCGCAGATATTCGCGAATACCCAACAGACCAAATGCCCACGTTCGCGGTGAACTCGTCTCGAGTATGGATGGCAAGGCACTATCGAACAGGGCAGCGGCCCAGGCAGGCAGTCCTGCCCGTCGTGATCGACCGACACAGGTACCCAAGGCCCACAGCGCTCGGCCGTGTGCGTCTTCTGAACCAATCTTCTCCAGCCAGCGACGATCAAACGTGAGAAAGTTTCGAAATCGTTTGCTATCTTCGGCAAAAGCAGCCTGGAGAAATGCGGCGTAGACGGTGGCCAGGCGATCCACCTTTGCTTCCCCCTGACCAAGTTCCTCTAAGAGCACCGTCAGCATGAGGGCCCGCGCGTTGTCGTCGGTGCAATAACCTTCCGCATAATTTGGGATCGCATGCGTAGCGTGCTGGAGCATGCCGGTTGCATCCGACAAACGGGATAGATGGTCCAGCCTCCATTCGGGCAATTCGGCCTGCTGTTCGGCAAGAGTGCGCACCGCTAATGGCTTGAATGGCTGATCTTGGCGGCCTAGACGTGTGCCCTGAAAAGCGTCCATGTACCGCTTCGCAGAACGATCCCAAATCATCTCGCGGCCCAGTTGGTATGCCTGCTGCCCCATCACTGCCCGGCGCGATTGGTCGCGCAGCAAGCTGCTCGCTTCGCGTGCCAGCGCTACGGAATCGGAAAACGGCACAATCACGCCGCGTTCATCTGCCAACAGTTCTTCAGCATGCCAGTACGGTGTTGAAATAATTGGCTTGCCACAGCCAAAGGCGTAGGCCAGTGTGCCAGAAGTGATCTGCGCTGGGTTGAGATAGGGAGTCACGTAGATATCTGCAGCATGAATGAACTCCGTTAACTCCTTGATCTCAACAAACCGGTTGTAAAAGATCACATGCTTGCTGATGCCTGTCTCGCGAGCCAATCGCTCCAGTCCCAATCGATAGCGTTCGCCTTGGTCTCGCACCAAATCGGGATGAGTCGCTCCCAGAATAATGTAGACAAATGTGGGAAACTCTTGCAGGATCGTTGGGATGGCACGCAGCATGTTTTCGATCCCCTTATTCGGGGAGAGGAGGCCAAATGTCAGCGCTACCAATCGCCCCCCAACATCAAATTGCTCTTTGTATTGATCGGTATCGACAAATGGCACGTCGGGTATGCCGTGAGCAATCACATCCATCTTGGAATCCGGCACGTCATAAATAGTGCGTAAGAATGACCGAGCCCGTTCAGTCATGACGACAACGCGAGCAGAGAGCGCTGCAATCTCGATCAGCACTCGTCGCTGGTCGGCATTGGGTTCGGAGAGCACCGTGTGAAAGGTGGTCACAATCGGCATCCGCAGATCCCGCAAGAGCGCAAGGATGTGACCGCCCGCCGGTCCACCGTAGATTCCATACTCGTGCTGCAGACAGACAACGTCTGTGTTAGAAAAGTTTAGGAAATCGGCAGCCCGTCGATAGCTCTCCAGATCTGGTTCGTCAATTTCAAACCGAACTTCCGGCGGGTAGTCGTATCCTTCAGCGCGGTCGTTGACCGGAACCACGAAGCACTCTGCTTCCGGGAAGCGCGTGGCGATAGACGAGTGCATGTCACCGGTGAAGGTGGCAATCCCGCACTTGCGCGGCAAATAATCGCCAACAAAGGCAATTTTACGGATCTCGGAAAAGTTCATGGCGACATTCGGCAGAGAAAGTGAACCCGATCAACAACAGCCGAATGAGGCCGCAGAGAATGTGCGTGCTTATCGAGTGCTGGAGAAAGACTATCAGGTTTGGGCAGCAAAAACTTACCGTTCGTCTGAGCTTCCTCAATAGTGGTGTTCGATCCGTGTTGACGTTAACAGCACGTTTGTGCCATGATTTTCGCACGTTTGAAAGGGTATTGTTTTCCTGTGCATACCAGCGGTGTGCTGACAACGTTTTTGCGTCTTGTGAAATGGAGTTCACCGCATGAGGCCGATGCCTCTGACTTGGCCGGGCTTGATCGTGGCCGCGATCATGGCCTGCTTAGCCGTCGCCGTGGGCTCGGTCGTCGTGGCTGAAAAACCCACGTCCAACGAGAGCCAGCCAGCCTTTCGCCCTATTGTTGTCCAAGAGAAACAGCAGGACGCCGCTGCGTCTAAGGCAGATCAGCCACTGCCGGTCCCGCTGCCAGCCGTTGAACTGCCGCTCAGCGAGCCGGCCAATCCCTACCCGCTGCCCCCAGAATTGCTCGGGGTCGATCTCACCGACCAAACCATAGAACAGGTTTCTCTCAAGAGCCAGGGCTGCATCACCTGCCATGCTGGGGTGGGCGACATGCACCGCAGCCCCAATGTGCGACTGGGCTGCACGGACTGCCATGGGGGCAACGGCTCTGCGGTTACGAAGCAAGCCGGCCACATCCATCCCACCGAGGAAGAAGCCTGGACCAGTTCGGCGAATCCTATTCGGTCGTATGCGCTGCTCAACCACGAATCGCCAGAGTTTGTTCGGTTTGTGAATCCCGGCGACCTGCGGATTGCACACATCAGTTGCGGCAGTTGCCATGCAAGCATGGTGCTGCAGGTTCG